>JBGPIT010000094.1:0-13734 GCA_041485125.1 Binatia bacterium
CGATCTCGGCGTCGAGCGCGGCGACGAACTCGGCACTGCCGAGCTTCTTCATGAGGTACTTCATGCGGGCGCGGCTGCGGTTCTTGCGCTCGCCGGCCTTGTGCTGGAAGCGCAGGATGCCTTCGCAGACGATCAAGACGTCGGCAGCGGGGACGAACTCGCGCACGAAGGTCGCGAGGAAGGGCTGCGCGCCGAGACCGCCGCCGGCGTAGACCGAGAAGCCGATCTCCGGGCCGGCGCCGTTCTGGCGCACGTGCGCGTAGAGGCCGATGTCGTTGATCGGACCTTGCGCGCAGTCGCGCGGACAGTTGCTGAGCGCGATCTTGAACTTCCGCGGCAAGGTGAGGTTCAGCGGGTTGAAAAGAAAATAGTCGTTGATGAGCTGCGCGTAGGGACCGACGTCGAAGGGCTCGACCTCGAGCAGGCCCGAATGCGGGCAGGCCGTCACGTTGCGGACGCTGTCGGCGCAGGCACCGCGCGTGGTGATGCCGGCCTCGTGCAGGCGCTCGTACATCGTCGTCACTTCCTCGAGCGGCACCCAGTGGATCTGGATGTCTTGCCGGGTGGTGACGTGAGCGACGCCGCGGCCGTAGTCGTCGGCGATGTCGTTCAGACAGTTCATCTGCGCGACGTCGAGCATGCCACCCGGGACCTTGATGCGCTGCATGTGGCTGGTGTGATCGAGTTGGTAGTAGAGCCCGTAGCTCAGACGCATCGGACGGAACTCTTCGGGAGTGATCGTACCGGCGCGATAGCCGTCGACGCGGCCGCCGTGGCCGCGGATGCCGTCGCGCAATTGCTCGTCGGTTGGTTTCAGCACCGTGATGGACTCCTCACGCGCGGGTCAGCGCGGCTTCGAAGCATGGCTCTCGAGGTCGTTCGAGTCGGGCGCGATGGGGTGCGCGCAGCGCTTCGAGACGCGATCGGGTTCGCCTGCGAATCCGTGTGGTTGCAGGCGTCGTCCGCACCGACGTATTATCGTCCGCTCATGTCGCCAGTCAAGGAAAGACGCCGCGTCGGTGCGGTACGTTCGGCGCGCGCAGACGCGCCCGGCGCGACGCCGATCGGCTGACGATGGATCGTTTCACCCTCTGGCTGCACCTGATCAGCCTTGCGGCGTACTCCGGCGGGACACTCGCGTTCGTCCTGGTGATGTTGCCCGTCGTCGAGCAGATCGAGTCGCATGAGGAGCGCCTGCGCGTCCTGACGGGCCTGCTGGCACGCTTGAACCCGCTCCTCATCGGCGTCCTCGGCGTCCTGGTGATGACGGGCGCCTTCAGTCTCACCGGCTACAAGGCGCGGCTGCGGTCGGAGTTCTTCACCCGCATCGGCGAGCCGCTCACGCTGAAACTGATCTTGGCGTTCATCTTGATCATCGGCGTCACCTGGGTCGCCTTCGGGATCGGCCACCGGCTGGTGCGCGCGGTCCAGTGGGGCGATCCCGTCCCGCCCGAGAAGCTCGCCAGCATGGTGCGCCGCATGCGCATCGGCTCGATCGTGAACCTCGCGCTCACTGCCTGGATCACCTGGATCGCGCTCGCAATCCCCGCCGGCGCGGCAATGCATTGAGGCCGCGCCCGCGCGATCGCGGATAGAGCGCGGCCGCGAGAAGTGCTAGTTTTTACGGCCGTTCAAGCCGATTTCTCTCCCAAGGGGGTTCGATCATGGTGGATACGCTCATGACCAGACGCCGCGTCCGCGAGATTCTCAGCTGGTACGCGAGCGACAACCCGGGAACGCTGACGAACCTCGCCCGGCTGCTGAATCACGGGCGGCTCGGCGGCACCGGCCGTCTCGTCATCCTGCCCGTGGATCAGGGCTTCGAGCACGGCCCGGCGCGCTCGTTCGCGCCGAACCCGCCGGCCTACGATCCGCGCTATCACTTCGAGCTCGGCATCGACGCCGGCTGCAACGCCTACGCGGCGCCGCTCGGCTTTCTCGAGGCCGGTGCGGCGGAGTTCGCGGGCGAGATCCCGCTCATCCTGAAGCTCAACAACTCCGACTCGCTCACCCCCGGCAACGATCCCTGCCCCGCCCTCACCGGCAGCGTACAGGACGCGCTGCGGCTCGGCTGCGCCGCGATCGGCTTCACGATCTATCCGGCGTCGACGGCGCGGAACGAGATGTTCGGCGAACTCCGCGAACTGACGCTCGAGGCCAAGAGCGTCGGTCTCGCGGTGGTGGTCTGGTCCTATCCGCGTGGCTCGGGCGTCTCGAAGGAGGGCGAGACCGGGATCGACGTCGTCGCCTACGCGGCGCAGATGGCGGCGCAGCTCGGCGCTCACGTCATCAAGGTCAAGCCGCCGACGGCGCACATCGAGCAGGCCGCCGCGAAGAAGGTCTACGAGAAGTGTCGCATCCCGATCGGCACCCTCGCCGATCGCGTGCGTCACGTGGTGCAGAGCGCGTTCAACGGCCGCCGCATCGTCATCTTCTCCGGCGGCGAGGCGAAGGAGACCTCGGCCATCTTCGAGGAGATCCGCGCCATCCGCGACGGCGGCGGCTTCGGCTCCATCATCGGCCGCAACTCCTTCCAGCGTCCACACGACGAGGCGCTCGAGTTCCTCCGCACGGTGATGGACATCTACGCCGGCAACGTCCAGTAGTGATCATCGGCATGCGCAGTGTGGGCGGGAAAACCGCCCGCACCGCCGCGGCGCCCGTACGACTCGCCGAACGTCAGGAGGCTCTCAACCATGCTGATTCCCGCGACCCAGCTGCGCGCTGGCATGCTGATCAATTACCAGAACGATCTCTATCGGATCATGACCGTCACCCACATCACGCCCGGGAACTGGCGGGGGATGGTGCAGACCAAGATGCGCGGGGTGCGCTCCGGCACCCAGACCGAGAACCGGTTTCGCTCGGAGGACAAGGTCGACCGGGTGACGCTCGATCAGCAGCAGATGGAGTATCTCTACTCGGACGGCGAGACGCATCACTTCATGAACACCGCGAGCTTCGAGCAGATCACGCTCGACGACGAGGCGCTCGGTGACGTCGCACACTACCTGCTGCCGAACCTGCGCGTGGAAGTCGACTTCTACGAGGGCCTGCCGATCGGCGTGAGCCTGCCGAAGACCGTCGATCTGCGCGTCACCGACACCTCGCCCGGCCTCAAGACCGCGACGGTGACGAACGTCCTCAAGCCCGCGACCACGGAGACCGGACTGGTCGTGCCGGTGCCGAACTTCGTCGAGATCGGCGACGTCATCCGCGTCGACACCGAAAGTGGCACCTACCTCTCCCGCGCCAAGGGAGACTGAGCCCGCGGACCGCGCCGCGGCGCGGCTCGATGCGCGCGCTCTCGGCGCGGACCGCGGTCATCCGTTCTGGTCCGAGCTCTTCGGCAACACCGGACCCGTCGAGATCGAGATCGGCTGCAGCGACGGCAGCTTCCTGCTCGCCGCCGCCGCCCGCGCGCCCCGCACCAACTTCCTCGGCATCGAGTGGTCGCCGCGCAAGGCGAGCCGCCTCGCGGAGCGCATCAGGCGCGCGTACGGATCGCGGGTGCACATCCTGCGCGCCGATGCGAGCTGTGTCGTCCGGCATCTGCTACCCGAGCGCTCGGTCGCCGCGTACCACGTCTACTTCCCCGATCCGTGGCCGAAGCGACGCCACGCCGAACGCCGCCTCTTCTCCCCCGCCTTCATCGACGCGGTGACGCGGACGCTCGTCGAGGGCGGGCGGATCAGCGTCGCGACCGACGTCGAGAGCTACATGCGCGCGATCGAGCGGACGTTCGCGGCATCCCCGGCCTTCGCACCAGCGCCCACCGAAGCCGACGATCCGCCGGGCCTGCGCACCACCTTCGCACGCAAGTATCGCGCCGCCGGGCGTTCGCTCTACGCCGCGTCGTTCGTGCGTGTGCCGATCAGCGCCGACCGACCGCCTCGAAGATGAGATCGAGGTAGTAGCGCACGTTCAAGCCGACGAGGTAGACCGCCGGCTCGCCGGCGCGCTGCGCGTAGAGGGCGGTCCGGGTCGGGTTGGTCGCGCCGAGGAGGACGCGGATCGGCGTCTTGGAATCGCGCAGCTCGACCTCGACCTCGCCGCTCGGGTCGGCCAGCCCAAAGCCCGCGACGTTGCCGCCGTCGCCCGCGCTCATCACCTCCGACGCTTGCCCGGCGGTGAGCGTCGCGACCGCCGCCGCGATCAGATCGGCGCCGACCGCCGCGCCCTCAGGCTCGACGACTCGCCAGCGCTCGCCGTCGCGCTCGGCGACGACGGTCGCGTCGTCGCGGCGGAAGGTCATCCGCACGGCGGCATCGGCGTCGACACCGAGGAGCGAGCGCTCCGGCGCGGCGGGATCGTCGGTCCGCTCGACCTGGCGCGGACGCAGGTCGTACGCCACCACGCCGGCCAGGACGAGGAGCACGAGGTAGATCACCCCGACGCGACGCCAGGTCACTGCCGTTGCCTGCGCGCAACGACGACCGCGCCCGCGATGAGGAAGAGCGCCGGTTGCACCACGGCCGCGAGCCAGAACGCCAGGGAGCCTTGCTCGGCGGTGACGAAGAACTGCTCGCGGCCGCGCTCCTTGTCCTGCTGCCGTGCCGCGATCAGGCTCTCCTCGCGCGTGAGCCAGTTGGCGCTGTTCACGAGCAGATCTTTGTTCCCCAGGTAGTCGATCACGCCGTTGGTCGCGAAGTCGGCGTCGCCGTAGACGATCATACGCCCACGCCGTGCGTCGCCTTCGGTCGAGCGCATGACGGCCGCGCCGACGGTGAGTGGTGCGCGCGGTGCCTGCGGCGCCCCCGCACCACCGGGCACGAGTGCGGCGGGGTAGCTCGACGACCCGGTCTTCAGAAACGAGATCACCGTGTCCTTGCCGGCGTCGGTCACCATCAACGGCCGCGCGTACGAGAAGACCGGCGGCGCCTCCAGCGTCCCGCTGACGAGAAACGACGGCTCGAGCCCCGACACCATGACCGTGACGCCTTCGCCCGCCGCGAGCCGGCGCTCGGGATCGACCACGACCTGCGTCAACGGCACGACGCCGACATCGGCGGCGAGGCCGGCGATGGAAGCCGGCGTCTCGGGGTCGAGCAGCAACAACAAATTCCCGCCACGATCGCGGTAGGCGCGCAGCGCGGCGAGCTCCTCCGGGAAGTAGTCCTTGCGCGCGCCGGCGCTGACGACCAGGTCGGCGTCGGCGGGAACGCCTCCCTTGGAGACCAACGGCAGCTCGCGCACGCTGAAGAACTCCTCCTCGAGCGTACGCTTGACGGTCGAGTAGCCGGTTTTCCGATCCGTGCTGTCCGGCGAGTGCTCGCCGTGCCCGGTGATGAAGTAGGCGATGCGCTCGTGGTCGCCGGTGACGTCGAGAATCGCGCTGATCAAGGCACCCTCGCTCGGGCTCGAGATGTCGCGGCGTCGGCCGCCGCTCTCGATCACGAGCGCACCGTAGCGGTCGATGCCGTAGCGGCTGGCGCGCGCCGGCGAGCGGTTCAGGTCGACGAGCTCGTAGCTGATCCGCGGCGTCTCCCGGCCGACCCGCCAGAGCAGGTCCTTGAGGATCGGCGTGCGCGGGTCCTCGCTGCGGACGAAGACGGTGACGTGCACGTCGCGGCCGACCGCGGTGAGGATTTTCTTCGCGTGGGTCGAGAGCGTATAGCCGCGCTGCGGGCTCAGATCGATCCGTACGTTGTGGCGATAGGCGAGCGTGAGCAGCAGGGCGCCGCAGGCGATGAGACCGACCGTGCCGACGACCAGCGCCAGCACGCCGCGTTTCCCCTTGATCACCGTCGCCCCCGCCACTGCCGCGATTCCATCGAGCGCAAGGTGAGAAAGAGGAAGAGCGCGATGAAGAGCACGAAATAGGCGATGTCTTTGAGATCGATCACGCCGCGCGAGAAGGCGTTGAAGTGGTCGAACGTCGAGAGCTGGCTCAGGACCGTCACCATCGACGAGCTCACCGCCGCCTCGTTCCAGGTGATGATCCAAAAGAGCAGGAGCAGGACGAACGTGACCGAGGACGCGACCACCTGGCTGTCGGTGAGCGATGACACGAACAGGCCGCAGGCGATGCACGCCGCCAGGAAGAGCACCGCGCCGAGATAGCGGGCGACGAACGGCGTCGGGTCGAACGGCTGGATCACGTAGACGATCGCCGGGTAGAGCAGCGTGCCGAGCAGGAAGAGCATGAAGACCAGCAAGCAGGCGATGAACTTGCCGGCCATGATCTCACCGTCGCGCAGCGGGTAGGTGTAGAGCAGCTCGATCGTGCCGAGCCGCCGCTCCTCGGCGAGAAGCCGCATGGTGAAGAGCGGCACCACGATGAGCAGATAAAAGCCGATGTGGTTGACGAAGAAGTTCTCCCAGAAATTTTCGAGGATGTTCATGCCGAAGCCGAACGTCACGTAGCTGTTGAGCGTGGTGTAGAACTCGTAGCCGGTGACGGCGAGGAAGGCGCCGATCACGACATAGACGAGCGGGCCGGCGAAGTACGACGCCAGCTCCTTGCGGATGAGAGCGAGGGTCTTCACGCGGCCGCTTCGCGATCGTCGCGGACCAGGCGGACGAAGAGGTCCTCCAGGCTCATCGGCAGGGCGCGGATCTCGAGCAGGCCCCAGCCGCTCCGCACGATCAGGTCGGCAAGCTCGCGCCGCATGCCGTCGCCGCGCTCCGAGCACGCGACCACCGTCACCACGCCATCACCGTCGCGTGCCGGCTCCTCGCGGAGCTCGTCGATCCCCGGAAGGGCGCGGAGGGCCGTCAGCACCGCGCTCCGCGGACCCTCGATGCGCAGGCGCGTCTCGTCGGAGCCGCGCAGGCGGCGGGTGAGCCCTTCGGCGGTGTCCTCCGCGATGATGCGCCCATAGTCGATGATCATGACGCGCTGGCACGTCATGCTCGCCTCGGGGAGGATGTGCGTGCTCAAGAGGATCGTCGTCGAGCCGGCGAGCGACCGAATGAGCGCCCGGATCTCGACGACCTGGCGCGGATCGAGGCCGACGGTCGGCTCGTCGAGCACCAGCACGCGCGGCCGATGGACGATCGCCTGCGCGATGCCGACACGTTGCCGGTAGCCCTTCGAGAGCTTGCCGATCACCTTCCCCGCGACCTCGGTCAGACCGCACGCAACCAGCACCTCGTCGAGACGCGACGCACGTACCGCGACGGGGACGCCCTTCACCTCGGCGCAGAAGCTCAAGAAGCGGCGCACCGTCAGGTCGGGATAGAGCACGACGTTCTCGGGCAGGTAGCCGATGCGCTCGCGCACCGCGAGCGCATGCTCCTCGACGTCGAGGCCGTCGATCGTGACGCGGCCCTCGCTCGGCGGGAAGAAGCCGGTGAGCACGCGCATGATCGTGGTCTTCCCCGAGCCGTTGGGACCGAGGAGGCCCATGATCTCGCCGGCCGCGACCGAGAAGCTGACCCCGGCGACCGCCCGCGTCGCGCCGAAGTCCTTGACGAGGCCCTCGACGGCGATCACCGAAACGGCGCCTCGCCTCCGATGATGTCGTAGCGGTCGAGCTCGATCATCGCGAGCACCTCGGACTGTGCGTTGCGCTGCTCGGTTTTCACCAGGCCGATGCCGGGCGCGTACCAGTCGGCGTAGTAGAACGTCACCCGCTTCCCGACGGGCTCGCCCTCGGGGCTGAGCGCGTAGTGCACCGCCGTCGTGTCGACGCGCATGCAGCCGCCGAAGCGTCCCGCCGGTACGCTCACCTGCTCGGTCGCCGCGGTGGAATGATGCAATTGCTCGACGACGTAGCCCGAGCCGTCGGGCAGGCGATAGGCGTTGGTGAAACCCTGCCAGGTCGAGTCGCGCGTCAGATGGGTGGGCAGGAACTTGAGCTCGCCCGAGCGCAAGCCGTTGTCCTGCAGCTGCTCGCCGCGATACTCGAGCGACATCACGCGGTGCAGAAACCCGCCTTCGACGCAGTAGAGAACCGGCACGGTCTCCTCGGCGCTGATGTCGGTGTAGCGTTCGTCGACGACGCGGCACGGCCGGCCGTCGGGATCGACGAACGGGTTCTGGCGCACCGTCGCGAGGAAGCGAAACCGCTGCGATCCATGGCCGTCACTGACCACATACTCCCAGTGCGATTGCGGCGTGAGCGGAAAGAAGTCGGCACGGTCCGCATCCCGGCGCGCGACGAGCGCGCTACAGCCTCCCAGCGCCGCCACCAGCAAGACGGGCGAGAAACGCCACCACCGTCGGCCTCGCATGCGGGTATGTTAGGGAACCTCCGGTAGCGGCGCAATTCATGCTGCCGGAATCGCCCTCCGCAGACGAGTAAACGCTCGTGAGCGGCGCCGCCGAAACGGCGCGACGCTCAGGCGAAGCTCGGTGTCCAGGTCTTGCCGCCGTCCTTGGTCTTCAAGATCGTCCCGAAGCCGCCGACGATCCAGCCGGTGTTGTGGTCGAAGAAATCGACGCCGCGGAGCCACGTGAAGAGCCGCATGCCGAGCTGTGCGCGCTTCCAGTTCACCTGGCCCGGCTCCTTCGTCACCACCTCGCCACCCGCACCGATCACCCAACCCTTACCGTCGGGGAAGAGGAACGGCGCGTAGAGCGGATCCTCGATCGCGAGCTTCTCGTCGACGACGTCGAACTTCCAGGTGTTCCCGCCGTCGTGGGTGTGGGCGATCTTGCCTTCGAGGCCGGCGGCGATGCCTTCCTGATTGTTCACGAAGTGCACGCCGAAGAGCGTCGGCAAGTCGAGGATGTCGACGATGCCCTCGCCGAGGAGGCTCCGCTGCTGCTCGACCCAGGTCTGCCCGGCGTCCGACGTATGCCGGATGGTGCCGAACTCGCCGACGATCCAGCCGTTCTGCTCGTCCGCGAACTCGATGTCGTAGAAGATCGGATCCTGCACCGCGAGCGCGATGTCCTCCGAGATGCCCTCGGTCGACTGGGTGACCTTGCGGACATCCCAGGTGGCGCCGCCGTCCTTGGTCTCGATCAGCGTCGACTTGTCGCCCACCGCGTAGACGTGCGTGACGCTCACCGGGTAGAGCGCGAAGAGGTACTGCTCGGTGCCGCTCTTCTGCTGGGTCCAGGTCTTGCCGGCGTCCTTGGTGTTGAGGATCACGCCGGCTTGGCCGACGATCCAGCCGGTCTGCGCATCGGCGAAGCGGATGTTGTAGAGCGCGCGGTCGGTCGGCGCGGCGACGATGTCCCAGGTCCGGCCGGCGTCGTTGGTCTCGAGGATCTTGCCGCGATACCCGATGACGAGGGCGCGCTCGGGCGAGAGCGCCTTCACGTCGAAGAAGCGGTCGCCGATGATCGAGATCTTCGACTCGGGCAGCGGCGGCATCTCGACCTCGGGATGACAGCCGAGAGCTCCGACGCCGATCAACAGCGTGAGCACCGCGAGACTAGGCCGAGCTTTCATTGCGCCCTCCTTGAGATGAATCGCCGAGCTGCGACGGGACCGAAGGCGTCTAGTGCACCAGATCGATTGGGGAGTCAATCGTCGCGCCGTCGCGCGCTGCTCACTTCTTCTTGAACCAATTCGACTGGTCGGACTTCTCGACCTGCTCTTGTTGATCGATCTTCCACTCGCCGTTCTCTTTCACCAGCGTGTAGAGCTCGTACTCGTCGGCGCCGAGCTGGTTCAGGTACTTGTCTTGTGAGCTCAGGATGTTCGGGACCTTCGCGGTGTCACCCTCCACCTTCGCGGGGAACACCTGGTACTTGAAGATCTTCACCTCGGCCGCTTGCATCTGGTACTTCGTCTCTTTCGCCCAGGTCTCGGCGTCCTTGTTGCCCGCCATCGCCTTCGAAAGATACTTGTAGGCGTCGTCGTACTTCTGTTCCTTCATCGCCTTCAGGTAGCCGTCCAAGGTCTCCTCGGGAGTTCGCGCCGCGCGCGCCGCTTGGGCACCGAGCGCCACCATCATCGTCGCCACGACCACCATCAGAGCCAGCTTGCCGATTCGCATGTGCTTCCTCCTTGCTGTGCGGGAACGCATGGGCCGACGATATCGAATCCATGCATTCCAAAGCAATGTCGTTCCCCTGGTTGCGGCGCCGTCACTAAATCACCAAGCGACGATCGGGCGCCGTTCTCGCGCGCTACGACGCTCGGCATTGCGTGATCTTCGCGACACGCGGCGTGGCACGGGGGTTGCTGCCTGCCATGGCGATCGCCGTGCACTCCTCATCGTGCGAGCGCACGGCGACAGCGAGGGGAACCGTATGGAACGACAGCCGCAGACAATCGCAGACGCAGCCGAGCCGACTCCGAACCCGGTGCGCGAGCTTCGTACCCAGCTCGGCATGACGCAGGAGGAGTTTGCGCATGCGATCGCGGTCACGGTCTCGACGGTCAATCGCTGGGAGAACGGTCACGCCAACCCGAGCAAGCTCGCGTGGCGGGCGATCGAAGGGCTCGCGCGCAAGCGCGGCGTCACCGTTCGGGGTCGCTGAGCCACTGCTTCCAGCGCGGCCTCGGGTCTCGGCCAATCCTCGCACCGTTCCGCACAGTTCTGTCCGACCGCCACATCAACAACAGCGCCCATGTGTGACCACGCGCCGCGCAGGCCCGCGGAGCACACGCGACGGGTTCGGCGGAAACGAACCCTTACGCGCGCGCTCCGCGGGTCTGCGCGGCCCGGCGACGGTTCGTCGGCAAGAAAATGATCGGCGCGCCTGGCGGGTTGATGCCGGTGCGGCGGGTCATCGCTGCGACGCGGGGAGTAAACGACTCGCGCGGGCGCGGCGGTGGCGCGGGCTCGCTGTTACGCGGCGGCGCGGGTGCGGGCGGCGGAGGCTACGGCGCGGACGATTTCGTCGTCGTCGATCGACTTGGGCATCGACGTGCAGCCGAGGGCGACGACGCTTTCAGGGCGGTCGGTGAGGAGGATGAGGCGCAAGTGGCGGGTGGCGGCGTTGCCGCGGACGAAGGCGACGGTGCTGTCGATGCCGTTGTCGCTGCCGGCCTCGACGATCGCGACGTCCGCGTCGTGCTCATCGACGCGGCGCAAGAGATCCCAGGGGTCGCTGGCGCTGAACACGGCGTGGCCACCGGCCTCGAGCGCGGAGACCAAGCCGGCGGCGGGCCGCGACAGCAGCGGGCCGACGGCGACGCGGAGACCGGTGCCCGCCGTCTTGCGCTTCAGCGTACGCGCCACGGCGCGCCGGAGCTCGTCGATGTCGATCGGCTTCGCGACCACGTCGGCCGCACCGAGCCGCCACGCGAGCTCGCGTTCGGGCTGCACGGTCAGCATCACGACCGGAATGCCGCGGGTCGCTTCGCTGTGCTGCAGGATGCGGAGCACGTCGTAGCCGCTGATATCGGGCAGGACGACGTCGAGAAGCACCAGGTCGGGACGCTCGGCACGCGCCACGTCGAGTGCCTGGACGCCGCGCTCGACGCGCAGCACGCGATACGAGTCGCGCAACGAGACGTCGAGGATGGTGCCGAGATCGACGTCGTCGTCGACCAGCAGCAGCGTCGGCCGCTCGCTCGCGTCGAGCTCGATCTCGTCCGCCGACGGCAGCGGAGCGGCGGCGGCGTGGGCGAGCGGAACGACCACCGTGAAGGTCGAGCCTTCCGCCTCACGGCTCTCGACCACGATGCGTCCGCCGTGACGCTCGACGATCGCCTTCGAGATCGCGAGCCCGAGGCCCGTGCCCGGCTCGTCGGAGCAGCCGGGATTGAGGCGTTGGAAACGCTGAAAGAGCAGCTCCTGGTCGTGGGCGCGGATACCGACGCCCCAATCGCGGACCGCGATCGCGAGGCCGTCGGCCCCATGGCTGGCGCGGACGACGACGCGGCCGCCGGGCGCGGAGAACTTCACCGCGTTCGAGATCAGATTGGTCAGCACCTGGATGAGGCGATCGCGGTCGCCTTCGACCGCCGGCAGCTCGGGTTCGAGGTCGCAGGCGAGTGCGATGTCGCGGCCGCCGGCGTAGGCGCGCAGCCCCGCGACGGCCTCCTCGATCAGCGGCGCCGCCGCGATGGTGTGGAAGGCGAGATCGATCTTGCCGAGCTCGAGCTGCGAGATGTCGAGGATGTCGTTGATCAACCGAATCAGCCGGTCGGTGTTCTTCAAGCTGATGTCGAGGAGCTCGCGGTCGACGGGGCTCAGCGCCGACGCCTTGCCGAGGACGAGCTGCAGTGAGCCCTTCACCGACGTGAGCGGCGTGCGCAGCTCGTGCGTGACGGTCGAGAGAAAGTCGCTCTTCAACGCCGCGAGCTCGCGCTCGGGGGTGCGGTCGTGGAAGAAGAATCCGCGCCCGACGATGCGTCCGGCATCGTCGTGGAGCGGCTCGCTGAACCAGCCGCAGAACCGCACGCGATCGCCGCTGAATGTGACCTCGCCCTCCGCGGCGCGATCGGAGCTGAAATACAGGCCATGGAGCGCGCGCGAGAACGCGTCGGCGTCGCTCACCTGCGTCTGCATGCCGGGGAGGTCGGGAAACGACGCGCCGGTCTCGAGATCGACGCCGAAGAGCGCGCGGCAGCTGCGGTTGGTATGGACGACGCGTCCATCGATGTCGGTGAGGACGACCGCGTCGGGACAGCGATCGAGCAGCCAGTGGAAGCCGTAGGTGGAAGGCACCGCCGACAGCGCGACGTGAGTGCTCGTCGCCAGAGTCGCGTCGGCGTGACGCTGTCTGACCGCGGCGGCGACGACACGGACGATCAGGGCCACGGCGATCGACGCCGCGCACGCGGCGGTCACCGTGGCGCTCGACGCCAACACGCCGGCAGCGATCAGGATCGCGCCGCTCAGCGCAAGCGCACGGGGTGCTCGCACGCGCTCGATGAGTGCGTCCGGCAAGTCCACGTATGAGTCGTCGATGGTCGTCACGTTTGCGTGCATGGTCGGGCGACCCGGGCAGCCCGGGAGCGCGTCGATCGCGATGCGGAATCAGCAAGTAGCGTGCCCCCGGCGACACGCTACCAGGACGCTCGCACGCGGTTCTGCGGTGTTGCGAACGCTCGTGATCGTCACGGAGTTGACGGCCGAGCCCCCGTGATGGTCGCGAAGTGCTCCGCCGAAAGACGTACGTTTCTCCACATCTATGCGAAGCGCCTCATGTGTCAGCCTGGCTCACCGGGTGGCATGCGTCTTGCGACCCCGACCTCCGCCGCACACGCGTTAGGAGGCGGAATGGCGTTGCACGAGCATTATCGAGTCTTGGTGGTCGAGGACGATCCGGACATCCGCCGGATCCTGCAGCTGTTCCTCACCGAACGTGACTTTCAGGTGAGCACCGCGGACCGTGCGGCCGTCGCGCTCGACATCCTCGCCGAGGCGCCCGTCGACCTGATCCTCTCCGACATCCGCATGCCGGGCATGAGCGGCATCGAGTTGCTTCATCACATCAAGGAGCGCGATCCCGAGGTGCAACTCGTCCTCATGACCGCGTACTCGTCGGTGAAGGACGCCGTCGAGGCGATCCAGGCGGGCGCCACCGACTATATCGAGAAGCCGATCGACTTCCGCCGGCTCGAGCGCATCCTCGAGGTGGTCTTCGAAAGCCGCCGCCTGACGCAAGAGAACAAGATCCTGCACCAGCAGCTGCAGGGACGCGTCGAGTTCGAGCAGATGGTGGCGCGCAGCCAGGAGATGCTCGAGATCTTCTCCTTCATCGAGCGGCTCGCGCGCTATCCCACCACCGCGCTCATCACCGGCGAGAGCGGCACCGGCAAGGAGCTCGTTGCGCGTGCGTTGCACGACTTGAGCCCGCTCAAGGAGCGCCCACTCGTCATCTGCAACTGCACGACGCTCGCGCCGACGTTGCTCGAGAGCGAGCTCTTCGGCCAC
>JBGPIT010000095.1:0-13709 GCA_041485125.1 Binatia bacterium
GACCGGCGGGCTCGTGCCGGCGAGCAGCGCGGATGCGCGTGGCGCCTCGAAGAGCAGCAACGCTTCCGTGCGGCAGCCGTGCTGGCGGGTGAGACAGTCGAGATACGACGTGAACGTGGCCGGCGTCGCGGTACCGAAGGCGAGGCACTCGCTCGCGAGCGCGCCGAGGTTCGCGCCCGCGGCGCTCGCCAACGCACCCTGGTAGTCGAGAGCGCCGCAGCTCTTCTGCAGCGCGGCGCGTAGCGCCGACTGCGCGGCGCTGATCGTCGCGAGCTGGCGCGCGCACACCGTGTTCGCCGCCGGGCGACAGCCGGGATCGCCGGCGCGCGACGTGACGCAGCTGAAGTGCTTGTCGACGCAGAGCTCGAGGCTCTTGAGCTTCTTCACCGCGAAGCCGCCGGCGGCCTTCGCGGCATCCTTGGCGCATTTCGCGAGCAGCTTGCCGGTGGTCGTTTCCTGGTCGAGGTCCTGCGCGCCGCCGCCGTGGTCCACGAGACAGGCGAGCGCCGCGAAGCCGCCCGGGCCGACGCCGGCGACGCGCATCAGCTCGCGCGCGCGCGGCTGCGCGGCTTCGAAGAGCTTCGCCGCTTCGCATTGGTGCTGCTCGGCGATGCAGGTGGCGATCGAGGTGACGGTGTCGGCGGCTCCGCTGCAGGCGTCGCCCACCACGTCGAATCCGATCCCGTCGGCGCCGCGCACGTCGGCGGCGCCTACCTGTGTGCAGCGCTTGAGCACGCTCGCGGCGAAGGTCGCGCGCGCGGCGTCGGTCTTCGCCACGTCCTTCCGGCAGCGCTCGCCGCCGGACGCCAAGCAGACGTTGCGCTGATCGATCGCCGCCTTCGTCTGGATGCACTTGCCGAGACGGTTGCCGCAGGTGGCGAAGCTCTTGAGCGTCGTCGCGACGAGCTTCGCGCCCGCCTTCTCGATCGCTTGCTGACAGCCGTCGATCAGCTTCGAGTTCGAGCCCTGCCCAGGGCCCACCGGCGTCGGCTGCGCCGTCGGCCCTGGCGACGAGCCGAACTGCGCGAGCGTGAGCTTCAGCGTCCCGCCCGCGCCGCTGACGCCCTTGGCGGTCACCTCGATCCGATAGGACGTCCCGGCGATGACGTTGAACTGCGCCCGCGACTGCATGTTGATCGCACCGTCGTCGTCGCAGGCAACGGCGGCGCTCAAGGCGTCGCACGTGCCGGTGTAGGCCGTCAGCACCGTATCGTAGCTGCTGCCGACCGTGTTCACGATCGCCGAGCCGCTGACGGCAGGCGTGTAACGGAACCAGACGCTGCGCGCGTTCTTCGACGGGCCGCCGCCGGTGCACTGCTGCACCGGGTCCGAGGCCGCCGTCGTCGCGAAGCGCGTGTCGAGAAGCGGCGGCGTCCCGACCGCGATGACGAGCGCGTTGGCGCAGTCGTCATTGGGCGCGAGCGCGGCGGTCGGCGTCGGCGTCGGCGTGCGCGTGATCGAGGGTGTCGGCGTATCAGTGGGCGTCGGCGTCGCCGTGCGTGTCGGCGTCGGCGTGCGTGTTCGCGTCGGTGTCGCCGTCGCCGTCGACGTCACGGTCGCGGACGGCGTCGTCGTGATGGTCACCGTCGGCGTTTGAGACGGGGTCGTCGTGGCGGTCGGCGTGGCGGCAACCGTCGGCGTCGCGGTGAGCGTCGACGTCGGCGTGGGTGTCGCCGTCTCCTCGGCAGTCGCGGTCGCGGTTGGCGTCGTCGTGGTCGGCGTCGCGGTCGCGGTTGGCGTCACCGTCGTGGTCGGCGTGGCCGTCGCGCTCGCTGTCGTGGTGAGCGTCGGCGTTGGAAGCGGCGTCGGCGTCGCGGTGGGTGTAACCGTCGGCGTCTCGGTCGCGGTCACGGTCGGCGTCGGGGTCGGAGTCGCAGTCACGGTCAGTGTCGGAGTGACCGTGACGGTCGGCGCCGGCGTGGCGGTGGCGGTCGGCGTCACGGTGATGGTCGTCGTCGCGGTGACTGCCGGTGTCGTGGTCGGTGTCGCGGTCACCGTGACCGTCGGCGTCGGCGTCACGGGCGGCGTGCTCGTCGCGGTCGGCGTCACGGTTGTCGTCGGCGTGAGCGTCGCAGTTGCCGTGGCGGTCGGAGGCGGCGGCGTCACGGTCGGCGTCGGGGTCGTGGTTGCCGTCACGGTCAATGTCGGCGTGAGCGTCGGCGTCGGTGTCACGGTCGCAGTCGACGTCGCTGTGGGCGTGAACGTGATCGTAGCCGTCGGCGTCGCAGTGGGGGTCGGCGTCGGCGTGACCGTCGGCGTCGGCGTCGCCGTCCGCGTTGCGGTGAGCGTCGGGGTGGGCGTCAGCGTCGCCGTGGCCGTCGCCGTCGGCGTCGGCGTCACCGTCGGCGTCGGCGTGCGTGTGACCGTCGCCGTCGGCGTCGCCGTCCGCGTTGCGGTGAGCGTCGGCGTCGGCGTCAGCGTTACCGTGGCCGTCGCCGTCGGCGTGGCCGTGAGCGTCGGCGTCGGCGTCACGGTCAGCGTCGGCGTCAGCGTCACCGTGGCTGTCGGTGTCGGCGTGATGGTGGCAGTCGGCGTCGCCGTCTTCGTCGCGGTTGCCGTCGGGGTCAGTGTTTCGGTCGGGGTCGGTGTTTCAGTTGGCGTCTCGGTTGGGCTGGGCGTCGGCGTCTCCGAGGGCGTTTCGGTCGGTGTCTCCGTCGGCGTCAGCGACGGCGTCGCGGTATCAGTAGGCTCGTCGGGTGTGGTCGTCGCGGTTGGCGTGGGCGGCGGAAGCGCTCCCGCCGCAGCGACGTCGGGTCGGCCGAGCGCCACGAGAGCAAAAGCCGCAACGGCGACGAAACGCCGTAGACGGATTGCGGGGGAGGTGGAGGCGGGAAGGGCGTACACGATCGTGTCGTCGCGAGGCCTCCGTCATCGCAGTCACAACCGGAGCCTCAGGCAAAACGGCGCGGACCTTACCACACCCGATCCGCTGCGAGCACGAGAAATTGCGCGCGCGGTCAGCGCGTGCACGTCGCCGCCGATCACCCCACGATGCATGTGCTATAGCGCCCCGCCTCTCATCGTCCGAGCCGACGACGATCGCGCCGGCACCACCGTCGCCGGCAGCGGCAGCGCATACCCAACGTGATTCACGACTTGACGGTGGAAAGGCGCGTGATGGAACGTCTGGCGCTGTCACGAAGCGCCGGAACGATCTCCCATGATCCCACGCATTCGACGGCGACCCGCAACACCGCCGCGGAGCTCAACGACTCGCTGCTCTGACCGGAGCGCGCGCGAGACGCTCGCGCGCGATCTGCACCGCCGCTTCGGTGGTCGTGATGCCGCTCGACGACGCACGCTCGCACACGCGCTCGACGCGCTCGGCGATGCGGCGGACGGTCGTAAGCGCCGTCGCGGCGCGGCCGGCACCGGTTTCGAAGCCGACGATCACCGCGCCCGCATTGGCGACGAAGTCCGGGACGTAGAGCACGCCGCGCTCGTCGAGCAAGCGCGCAGCGCGATCGGTCGCGAGCTGATTGTTCGCGGCGCCGGCGACGACGCGCGCGCGCAAGGTCCGGGCGACGTCGTCGGTGACCACCTCGCCGACGGCGCACGGCGAGAAGACATCGACCGCCGCGCCGAAGACGTCGGCGGCGGGCACGCGCGCCGCACCCGGCTCACGCGCGCAGCGCGCCGCCTTGGCCTCGTCGATCTCGCTGAAGCTCACGCGCGCGCCGGCCTCGAGCAGCAGGCGCACCAGGACGAGCCCGACGTCGCCGACACCCTGCACCAGCACGTGCACGCCCGCGAGCGACTCGGTGCCGGCGACCCGCCGCCACGCGGCGGTGATCACCGCGAGCACACCGGTCGCGGTGCCGAGATCGAGTGCGCCGCCGGCCTCCTCGGCGAGGACGAAGCCCGTCCGCGACTTCACCAGCTCGAGCTCGGCGGCCGTGGTGCCGTAGTCGCAGGCGGTGACGTAGCGTCCGCCGAGCGCCTCGATCGCGTCGCCGAGCGCGCGAAAGGCGCGCTCGCGGTCGAGCGCGGGATCATGCAGGACCACAGTCTTGCCGCCGCCGCAGTCGATCTCCGCGAAGGCGTTCTTGTGGGTCATGGCGCGGCCCAGGCGGAGGACGTCGCGCGCGCCGTCGAGCAGCGTGGGATACGCGCGCCAGCGGATGCCGCCGGTCGCGGGTCCGAGACGCGTATCGTCGATCGCGATGAACGCGGTGAGGCCGAGGTCGCGACGGTGCACCACGTGGAGCTCCTCGGGCGCGAACTCGGCGATGAGCGTGAAGAGGTCCACTTCAGAGCTGCATCCGGTCGGGGCGCCGATCGCGATCGGCGGAGGGCGCCTCGCCGAGCGCGCGGCGCGCGTCGTTCATCGCGGCGCGGAAGATCCCTTGCGCCATCAGCGCCGGCTCGGCGCGCAAGCGGACGTCATAGACGTCGCGCTTCAACTCCTGCGCTGCGCGGCTCGTGGGCTCGGCCCGGGTGGCCCACTCCGCGACGTGCGTCGCGAGCGTCGCGTCGCCGGCGGCGAGCAGCGCGCGGCCGCGTGCGACCAGCGCGTCGATGCCGCCCGCCAGCACTGCGATCTCGCGCGCCTGCACCTCGAGCGGCGCGGGCAAGACGTCGGCGGCGTTGCCATTCCACCAGCCGCCCCACAGACGGAGCAGGTTGCGGACGATGAAGCTCGGGTGATCGTACGTCGCGCGAAGAAACGGTCGCGTCGCGAGCTCGGGGTCGGGTTGCACCCGGTGTGCGATCTCTTCGGGCGTCTCGCCGGCGTTCATGCGCGCGCGGACCTGATCGACGAGGACCCGGAGGTAGCGCGCGGTATCCACCAGGACGATGCGGACCGCGTCGCGCCCGCGCACGACCAGGCCGTGGCCGGGGAAGAGCCACTCGGCGTCGAGCGCGGCCATCGCCTCGAGCGCGTCCGCCCACTCTTCCGGGTAGCGCTGCACCTTCTGCGGATTCCCGCAGTTCGGCGCCTGCCAGATGATCAGGTCGCCGGTGAAGAGGTACCCGCGCTGCGGCAGCCACACGGTGAGGTGATCGTCAGTCTCACCTTTGGCGGCACGGAGCTCGACGTCGAGGCCAGCGACGCGCTCGACGCGTCGATCCTCGACCAGCACCGTCGGCCAGTCGAACATCAATGGAAAAAGCGCCATCGGCAGGCTGAACTGGCGCTGGTTGATGTGGGCGTTCCATCCGTGCATCGCCTGGTAGCGACGGAAGCGCCGCGGGCAGTTCGCCTGCGCGATGATCGCCGGCCGCTCGCCGGCGTCGAGAAAGGCGCGCAGGCCGAACGCGTGGTCGGCGTGCCCGTGCGTGTAGACGACGGTGCGCAGCGGTGCGTCGCTCCACGCCCGCACGGCGGCGTGCATGCTCGCGGCCTGGTCGAAGCGGCCCGGATCGATCAGCACCAGACCGTCCCCGGCTCGGATGGCGTAGGTGTTCACGAACGAGGCGTGCATGAAGACGTCGGGCGCGACCTCGTGCGCCTCGCCGAAGAAGGCCGGCTCGGCCTCGAGCGGCGTCGCGGTCACGAGGCGGACTGCGCTCACGAGACGGGACGACCCATCGCGCGACACTACGGGCGCCCCCGCCAGAGCGTCAAGTCGCGGCCGAGCTCAGGCGCGCTCCGTCGTCCGCCGCCGCTACGCTCGCTGCCCGCTCCGCACGTTCAACCGCCGCTCCACCGTTTGCCAGTCCACGTTCGAGAAGAAGGCATCGATGTACTTCGGGCGATCGGCGGGTTTGTAGTCGAGCAGGTAGGCGTGCTCCCACACGTCCATCACGAGAATCGGCTGGTAACCGGCGACGTTCCCGACCTCGTGCAACGTGGTCCAGTGATTCGAGAGTCGGCCCGACGTCGGGTCCAAGTCGCAGACGGCCCAACCGACGCCGCGCATCTTGCCGACGCCGACGAAATCGGTCTTCCAGATGTGGTAGCTGCCGAAGCTCTTCTCGGCGGCGGCGCGGAACGGCGAGCTTGGCGGCGGATCGACCTCCCCGCCACGCTTCATGTTGCCGAAGTAGTACTCGTGCAGGACCATGCCGTTGTACTCGAAGCCGAGACGACGACTGAGCTCCGAGTAGGCCGGCATCTCCTCCTGATCGACCTTCCCGTCCTTCAGGAACTCCGCGATCCGCGCGCTGAGGTTGTTCGTCTCCTTGACGTAGCCCTCGTAGAGCTTGAAGTGCATCTCGAGCGTCTGGTCGGAGATGCCTTTGAGCCCGCTCAACGGAAACTGCTTCGGCGTGTACGTGAACTCAGCCATGGTGCAGGAGGGAGCGAGGATCGTGCCACGGCGCGACGCTCGATCGCGCTCACCAAACCCGCGAGAAGCCGTCTGCTCACCGTGTCGGCGCCGCCGGTGGCGTCGGTGCTCGCGTGTAACTCGGGCGCTCCCGCGAAAGTTCTTACAACGAGGCGACGACGCCGAGCCCTATTTGGCTACGATTTGGCCGCAGAGTATGCCACGTCGAATGGGAGCCGCGGATCGACCCGACAAGCCCGTCCTGCTCATCGAAGACAACCCCGACGTGCAAGAAGCGATGGCCGCGCTCCTTCGCGTCGAGGGCTACGAGGTGATCTGCGCCGCCGATGGCGAGGAGGCACTCGAGCACCTGCGCAGCGGACTCGATCCTTGCTTGATCCTTCTCGACATCATGATGCCGCGGAAGGACGGCTGGCAGTTTCGGCGCGAGCAGCTCGCGGAGCCGGCGTTCGAATCGATTCCGACCGTCGCGTACTCGGGTGACGGCAACCTCGAGCGCAAGGCCGTCGTCCTCGGCTTGCCGTTCTACAAGAAGCCGCTCCCGCCCGACACGCTGCTCGACGTCGTCGACCGCTACGCTCTCAAGGACTGAGCCGGGGACGCTCGGACGGAGCGCGGCGTCGTGACGCGCGCGTAGCGTCGCGCAGCGTCGACTTTCGGGACGACGCTTGCCGCCGATCCCGCGTCGGCGCGATCGTTGCTGGTTGCTGAACGATCGTCGACGCGCGGAGTCCACAGCATCTGCGCCGTGCGGGATCGCGCAGCGCGCGGGGACACGGCCGCGGCTCGCGACGTGCGACGCAACACGCCATCTAGCTTGGCGCATTGCCCGCGATTAGCATCTACGCATGCATTCATGGCGTGCGTCCGCACTCGACGGAGGAATGGATGAATAGTGCCCCGAACGTAACAGAACTGTTCGCGACCGAGATCGTCCCCGCGGATCAGTTCGCGTCCATATGGAACGGCTCTCGCCCGATCAACGGCGAGAACGGCCTCGCACTCGCGATCCTGCAACAGGCAATCGACGATCTGCGCACTCACCATCGCGCTACGAAGCCGGAGCGCCGCCGCATATACGCGAAAGCGTATCGCTGGGTCATCTCGGACGATCGTAGTTGGCTGTACTCGTTCGCCAGCATCTGCGAGCTGCTCGACGTCGCACCCGAGGTGATGCGCTCGAAGCTGCTCTCGGAGTCCTGATTCTCGAGCGGGCCGCATCGCGCGTCCCGATCTGCTAGATTCCCGCCGCGACCTCCTCGACCGACATCGTCATCATCGGCGGCGGCGCCGCCGGTCTCGCGACCGCGATCTTCGCGGCCGAGACCGCGCGCGCCGCGCACGCCTCCACGCGCATCACCGTGCTCGAATCCGCGCCGCGGATCGGGGCGAAGATCCTCATCTCCGGCGGCGGTCGCTGCAACGTCACGCACGAGCGCGTGGTCGCCGAGGACTTCAACGGCACACAGCCGGTGGTGCGAAACGTCCTTGCCGCCTTCGATGCCGCGCGGGCGATCGAATGGTTCGCGTCGCTCGGCGTGCCGCTCGAGCGCGAGGCGACGGGCAAGCTCTTCCCGACCTCGGACCGCGCCCGCACCGTCGTCGACGCGCTCGTCGGCCGCTGTCGGGCGCTCGGCGTCACGATCGCATGCGACCGTCGCGTCGGCGCGGTCGCGGCGGGGCCGCCGTACACCGTGACGACGGACGCCGAGTCGATCAGCGCGCGCGTCGCCGTGCTCGCGACCGGCGGCCGCTCGTTGCCGCGGACAGGCAGCGACGGCCACGGCTGGCAGATCGCGCGCGCGCTCGGACACACCGTGACGGCGACGCACCCTGCCCTGGTGCCGCTCGTCCTCGCCGACGACTTCGGGCACGCCGACTTGTCGGGCGTCTCGCAGACGGTCGAGCTCTCCATTTTTGCGCATGGCCGCCTGCTCGATCGTCGCATCGGCAGCATGCTCTGGACGCACTTCGGCGTGAGCGGCCCGGTCGTGATGGACGCGAGCCGGCACTGGACGATCGCGCACGCCGCGGGCGCGCCGCTCGAGGTCCGCTGCAGCTTCTTTCCCGGCCTGCGCTTCGAGGAGATCGAGCGCCGGCTGGTCGAGACCGTGCAGGCGCGGCCTCGGCTTTCGCTCCAGGGCCTGCTCGGTGCCGTCGACGCGGCGGCGAGCCCGACCGCGATCGGCGGGCGCGTGCCCGAGCGTGTCGCCGCCACCCTCCTCCGCCTCGCCGGCCTCGACCCGAACGCGCCGGCCGCAGAGCTCTCACGCGCCGAGCGGCGCCGACTCGTCCACACCGCCGGTGAGCTCACACTCCCCGCCGTCCGTGATCGCGGTTGGGATCACGCCGAGGTGACCGCCGGCGGTATCCCGCTCGCCGAGATCGACTTCCGCACCATGGAGTCGCGGAAGCAGCCCGGTCTCTACCTCGTCGGCGAGCTGCTCGACTGCGACGGTCGCATCGGCGGCTTCAACTTCCAGTGGGCATGGGCGACGGGTCATCTCGCCGGTCGCGCCGCCGCGCGCGCGCTCGGCGCGTAACGGCCCGCGACGCTGCCGTCCCGGGGACGGCACCGCGATCACGCGATCTCCTGCGACGCTCACGACGCACCCGCCCCTGCCGCGCGCGCGTAGCCAAGCAGCTCGCGGCTCCACCACGCACCGGTCGCACGGCCGGTCGCCCAGTCCGTGAAGCGATAGCGGTAGATCGCGACACGCAGCAGCCGCGGCGGTCGCTCGGGAAACGGGTTCACGGCGAAGAGATCCGCGACCGGCGCGGGATCGCGCGCGAGGTGGTCGAGCAACGCGTCGAAGTACGGCGCGCGGCGCCCGCCGCCGAGCAGCAGGAACCAGAGCTGGAAGTCGACGCGCGGCTGATGCGGCGCCACGAAAGGCGGCGGCCGCAGCGGATCCCCGGGCTTGGAGCGGAATTCGTAGGGCAGCCAGGTGGTACCGTCGTCGCTGCCTTCGATCACGGCCTCGCGCCGCACCAGCGTCATGTGCGCGAAGAGATGGTAGGCGTTGATCGACCGGTAGCTCGACAGCATGCGCGGCAGGGATCCCAGCGGCAGCCGCATTCCCACGACCGGCATGAACGGCACGAGCGTCAGACCCACCAGCACGGCGACGCCGATCATCGCCACGACACGCGACCATGCCGATGCGGACGGCGACGCCTCCGGCGTGACCGTCGTGCCACCACCGAACGCCGCCAGGTCGTCATCATCGAGCAGAAAGAGACAGAGCGCGAGCGAGAGATAGTTGAAGAAGCCGTAGTTCGCGGTGAGGAGGATGCTGAGCTGCATCGCGACCATCGCGATACCGGTAACGACGCGGAGCGGTCGCGTCGCGAAGACCAGCAGCGATCCGACCAGCTCGACCGCGAGCGAGAAGCCCGCCGAGGCCCGATGCGCCCAGACCGGCATCTGGTGCGCGTACCAGCCGAGCGGCGTCGGCAGCGGCGCGGTCTCGTAGTAGCTCACCAGCGCGGTGAGATCGCGCCAGGTCGGATCGCCGCTCGCGAGCTTCGCGACGCCCGACTCGAAGTTCAGCCGAAAGAGCAGCCAGAGCATCAGGAAGATGCCGGCCGCGCCGGGCGCCGGTGCGTCGCGTGAGCGCCATCCCGCCGGCGTGATGAAGAGCGCGAAGAACGCCGACTCGAGCAGCAGGTTGTCCCACTGGAACGAGAAGAAATCCTGCCCGACGGTGACGAACGAGAGATAGAGCGCCCAGAGGGCGACCAGGCAGTAGCGCGGCGCGAGATCGAGGATCAGGCCGACGCTGAGGACGAGGCCGGCGACGGCGGCCACGACGAGCGTCGTGTCACCGCAGTCGGCCCAGAAGAGGGTCGGGGCGGTCGACTCGAGGCCGGCCTTGGCGAGCGCGTCGAGATAGCGACACGCCGGCAAGAGCCCGTCGCGTCCGACCAAGACGCGGATCTGCACCAGCACCGACGCAAACGCGACCAGAAACGTCGCGCCCAGGATGCGAAGAAAGAGCGTCCGCACCCGCGCGCGCCGGCCGAAGAGCCAGGGCGCGCGGGTCGCGTTCGAGACGCCGTCCATGGCGCCCCGTCATAGCAGCATGGGTCCTGGTCGGACCCACACCGCAACGACTCCGCGGGTTTGGTGCGGGCACGCGTCGCATCACCGACGCCGCGCGAGCGTAGAAGCTCGCCCCTGCCCCAGGCATCCCCGAGGCAGAGGAGACCGGCGCCGGAAAACCATTACGTCACCCGGGAAAACGGGGGCTGCCGTGGCGAACGGCAGTCGGCGCCAGTCCCCGCGATCTGCGCCCGCGCGGTGCCGACGCCCCCACGGATATCGGGATATTGACACGCGTCGATCTCTTCCATACATCGATGTCTGTCGATATTTGAGAGGAGGCCGATGATGGCGCAGCCGCAGACCTTGTTGCCGATCGACGTGCCCGCCGCATGGCGCGGCCCGGAGCTCGCCCGCAGCGACGAGTGGATCCATCCGCTCTCCGCCGCCGAGATCGTCGACGTCGAGCGCGTCGTCGCGAGCGTGCGAGGAACGGGAACGCCGCGCGAGCAGCTACGGCCCGACGCGGTCGCGTTCGATGCCCTCGCGCCGGCGGTGAGCGCCTGGCGTGACGCGCTCGCGCGGGGACGCGGGTTCGTACTGGTGCGCGGTCTTCCCGTCGAGCGGATGTCGCGCGAGGACGCGGCGCTCGCATACTGGGCGATCGGCTTGCAGCTCGGGACGCCGGTCCCTCAGAACTTCCAGGGCGAGATGCTGACCGCGGTCCGCGACGTCGGCGCCGACCCGAACGACCCCAGCACGCGTCTCTACAAGACGCGCGCCGAGCAGGACTTCCACACCGACGGCGCCGACATCATCGCCCTGCTCTGCCTGCGCACCGCGAAGCGCGGCGGCGAGAGCCGCATCGTCAGCTCGGTCAGCGTCTACAACGAAGTGCTGCGCCGCCGGCCGGAGCTGGCCGGGATCCTGTTCGAGGATTTCTACTGGCACTACTTCGAGCCCGAGATGGGCTCGCCGGTCCACTTCGTGCGCCCCGTGTGCGCGCGCCGCGGCGGCGGGCTGAACACGTTTTTCATCCCCTGGTACATCCGGCGCGCGCAGGACCTGCCCGACGTGCCGCGGCTGACGGCCGCGCAGCACGCGGCGATCGAGCTGATCGAGTCGATCGCCAACGACCCGGCGTTCTACCTCGACATGGAGTTCCGCCCGGGCGACATCCAGCTGCTGAAGAACTCGGTCATCCTCCACAAGCGCACCGCGTACGACGACTGGGACGATCCGGACCGGAAGCGCCATCTCCTGCGCCTCTGGCTTTCCGCGCCCGACTTCGCGGACGGCGACGAGCAGCTCCGTCGCGGCGTCGCCGTCAACTGACGTAACGCGCGGCGCGCGCGATCACACCACGGCGACTCCGACGCTACGGAGTGCCGGCGCCGTCAGCCGTTACCGAAGACCTCGTCGAGCGTTCGGAGCACGCGTCTCCGAGCCAGCCGACGGCGGATCCAGTCGCGCAGTGCGCGAAGCTGCACCATCATCATGCAGCCAGTATCGGCGTCGAACATCACACATCGATGTCGCGCCGGCGAAGAGCTCGTTACGTCCGCTCAGCGCAGGACGATCGGTCGTACGGTCTTGACGACACCCGTGTCGTCGTCGACGTCGAGACGGACCCTGGTGCCCGCGACGATCGTGGCCGGATCGATCTTCCTGCCCTGCGTGACCTCGAACACCGTCGAGCTGTCGATCGAGCGCGACGTGCCGTCGACGACGATGTGGCTGCCGTCGAGCGATTGCATCACGCCGTCGACCATCTCGGCGTGTGCGGGGCTCGAGACGCACGCGCCGCAGAGGCCGGCGGCGACGACGAGACTGCGAACGATGGCGGTTTTGCTCATAGTCCTCACGGGCATGGCGTCAGCGTCGAGCACTCGCGCCACGAGAGCGGCGTCACGTTGTTCGGGAACTGCGGCAGCGTGACGCGGTCGATCCCGCTGCTCGTGGTGACGAAGCCGCTCGCCTTGTCCTTTTGG
The DNA here is from genome assembly GCA_041485125.1 of Binatia bacterium. Classification (GTDB taxonomy): domain Bacteria; phylum Desulfobacterota; class Binatia; order UTPRO1; family UTPRO1; genus JBGPIT01. Next base: position 12,270 of record JBGPIT010000095.1, read on the forward strand.
ATCGTCAACGTCATCTCCGTGGGTACCCCAACGCCGATCTTCGTCGTGCGATCGGCGGCCGAGATGCTCTTCGGCGGATTCGGTCCGTCACCGTCGGGATCGGCGACCGTGTCCGGGATGCCGCCGGTCTCCGAGTTGAGCGCGTAGAGCCGTGCGTCGCCGCCGGTCGAACAGGCGCCGCTCAGCGGCGTGAAGGTCGTGAAGTAGACGTTGAAGTATGTGCCCGGCGACGACAGCACTTTCTCGCCGGGGTTCGCGCTGAGACGGATGTACCAGCCCTTCTTCGTCGAGAGCGTGGTCTTGAGCGTCGTTTCGGCGGTCGAGCCGTTCTGCGCGACGTTGGTCGTCACGTCGAGGAGATCCGATTCGGTGAGGTTCGAGGTACCGTCGTCCTTCACGGCGTAGATGCGGTCGACGTTCGAGGTGTCGAGCGGGTTCGAGCGGTCGCCCGTGCCGAAGAAGAGGGAGACGTAGCCTTGGTAGCGCGCGACGTCGGGCGCGTAGAAGATGCGCAGCCCCGTAGGGGCGCCGAAGACCTTCGTCGCCGTCAACGTCTTGCCGTCGATGCGCCACATTTGACCGCCGAGATCGCCGACCCAGGCGCGGTCGAAGTTGCCGTCGCCGTTCAAGTCGACCACGGCCACGTTGCTCGGAATCGCGAAGTCCATGCCGCTCGGCTTGATCTTCTGGATGACGACGCCGGTGAGGGTGTTGAGCACGTAGACCGCGCGGCCCCAGCCGCTGCTGTTCGTATTCTTCTTGGAGGGATCATCGAAGTAGGAGTCGTAGCCGGCGCCGACGACGATCGCCTCGGTGCCGTTGTACTTCGTGAACGTCGGCTCGGACCAGGTTTCGCCGAGCTCGCCGTTCGGCGAGGCGTTCGTCATCTTCCAGAGCAGCTTCGGCGCGGCCTTGTTGGTGACGTCGAGCGCATAGTAGGCCCGGCCGCCGCGCCCCATGCCGAACACCACGATCTTCTGGCCGTTGCTCATCACCCGCAGCTTGGGCGAGCCGTCGACGAAGAACTGGTGCGTCGAGCTGCCGCCGGGCGGCAGCAGCTTCAGGCGCGCGAGCTGGATGTCCGGGATGAACGCCCACAGCTCGGCGCCACTCGCCTCATCGAAGGCGTGCAGCATGCCGTCGTTGGCGCCGACCACGATGGCGCGATCGGTCGCGCTGTACGGCACGAGCAGCGGGACCGAATGGACGATGTCGCCGAGAATCCAATCCCGCTTCTCGGTGACATTGCCGTCCTGGTCCTCGTCATAGGTGTCGATACCGGTGATGTAGTTGACGAGCTTGTCTTTAGTCGCCACGTCCGCGACGCCGAGCGTCGCCGGCAGGATGAGCGCGTTGGTGGTCGCGAACTTGTTGGTAGAGGTGGTGAGATCGGTCCCCACCAGGTTCGTGTAGACGTTTCGCGGCGTGGTGCGGGTCATC
>JBGPIT010000096.1:0-13698 GCA_041485125.1 Binatia bacterium
GTCATCCCCACAATAACGAGTGACAAGGTCGGGAATGATATCGAAGCATATCCTCGAAGCTCTCAATCAATATCGGCGCCCAACGTCGCGAGCGCGGTGCCCAACGCTGAACCCGGCTAACTCGCGTCCGGCGGTGGCTCGACCACTCGCCCGATTCCGACTGGGTAGTGGACTGGCTCGCGTTCCATGCCGAGTCCAACTTACTTACAACCCCTGCGGACGCGGCGAGTAACGTCTTGCGCCAGATTGGATCAGATTTCCCCCGCCGCCGAGAGCCGCGGCTTGCCGGCGTCATGCTCACCGGCGTGGAGCTGCCGGCGCTCTAGCGTGGCGCACGCCACGCGAACAGCGCGAACGCCGGCGCGCTGCACACCGGTGCAGCAGCGGCCGCCTTTTGCTGAAATTTTCAGCATGCCCGATATCCGAAATATTCGTTGACTTTGTAGCGGTATCGTGGAGTTTCATCGGCTTCGTCCTCGCTCGGGTTGGTCTCATGCGGCGTGGCGAGCCGTTTCCGCGACCGATGCTGTACACCATCGACAAATACGTCCTGGACACGCAGCGGCGGGAGTTGCGATACGCCGATGCGATCGTGCGCGTCGAGCGCAAGGTTTTCGACGTTCTGCTCGTTCTCGTAAAACACTTCGACCGATTGGTCGCGAAGGAGGAGCTGCTCGCCCGCGTGTGGCCGGGCGTCTCCGTCGAGGAGGGGGCCGTCGCCCGTTGCATCTTCGCGGCGCGCCGAGCGCTCGGCGACGACGGCAATCGTCAGGGCGTCATCCGGACGATCCACGGTCAGGGCTATCGTTTCGTGGCGCGGGTCGAGACGACTGCGACATCCCTCGCGCACGCGGCAACGGCTCTTTCGACGGCGGCGACACCTACTCCGTCCGCACCGTCACCGAGCTCGCCGTCGAGCTCTCCTCCGTCAGGCCCTTCCGCGGGACGGAATGCGGCGACCGTGCTCTGTGGTGTGCTCTCACCGACGCCGTCGCTTTCCCTCGACCTCGACGCGGAGCGGGAGCTCGCCGAGCGCGTTGCCGCTCTGATCGGCGATGCCGTGGCACCTTACGACGGGGCGGTGCAGCGTCTCGGCAGCGACGGCTTCACGGTGATGTTCGGGGTGCCGCTGGCGCGGGAGGATCACGCGCGCCGGGCGGTGCTGGCGGCACTCGCGATCGAGCGACGCTGGCAGGCGGCGATCGGATGGGGAGCCGTCTCGCTCGCGCTTCACACCAGCATCGTCACCGTCGCCGACCCGCGCAACGTCGCGCCGGGTATCCTCGTCGTCGCCGGCGAGGCGCCGCGCGTGGCCGTCGAGCTGGCTCACACCGCCGCGGGCGCGGTGGTGATCACCGACGACGTGCACCGGCTCGTCAACGGGTTCTTCGCATGCCAGCCGCTGGAGCCCTGGACGCCGCCCGGCCATACCGGTCCGATCGCGCGCCGTCGCGTGCTGCGGGAAACCGAGGTGCAGAGCCGCTTCGACGTCGCGACACGTAGCGGTCTCACGCCGTTGGTCGGACGCAACGACGAGCTCTTCACGCTCCGCCGCTGCTGGAAGCACGCGCGCGCGGACGGCGGGCGCGTCGTGCTGATCGCCGGCGAGCCGGGGATCGGCAAGACCCGGTTGGTGCATGAGCTCACCGAAGAGCTCGCAGCCGAGGCGGGCGCGCAGGTGACGTTCAATTGCTCGCCGTATCACATGCGGAGCGTGCTTCACCCGGTGATCCAGCACCTGCAGTCGGCGCTGGGGCTCACGCTCGAGGACGCCCCCGACGACAAACTCGAGCGGCTGCGGCAAGAGCTCCTCGGCCTGCGGCTGCCGCTCGACGAGACGCTGCCGCCGCTCGCGACGCTCCTCTCTCTCCCGCATCCCGCGGGCGTCGCACCGTTGGCGATGAGCCCGCGCAAACAGCGGGAGCGTACCCAGCGCGCGCTCGCCACGTGGCTCCTCGCCCAGGCGGAACGCGGACCACTCTGCTGCGTGTGGGAGGACCTGCACTGGGCGGACCCCTCGAGCCTCGATCTCATCGGCCTCTGCCTCGATCACGTCCCGCGCGCGCGGCTGCTGGTCGTCCTGACCTTCCGACCGGAGTTCGCCCAGCCTTGGGCGGCGCACTCCTACATCAGCGCGCTGACGCTCTCCCGCTTCGACCCGGGACAGACGACGGACATGGTGAGGCGCATCGTCGGCGGCCGGCCGCTGCCTCCCGAGGCGCTCGCGTCGCTCGTCGCTCGCACCGACGGTGTACCGTTCTTCATCGAGGAGCTGACGAAGGCCGTCGTAGACGCGGGCGTGGCGTGGCCCGTCGAGAGTCGCCACGAGACCGGCACGGTTCCGTCGAACGGAATCCCCGCCGCCTTGAGAGACTCGCTGATCGCCCGGCTGGACCGGCTGAACGGCGCCAGGGAAGTCGCGCAGGTCGCCGCCGTCGTGGGCCGCGAGTTCTCGTCGGCGACGCTCGGCGCCGTGATGTCGATCGAGCACGAGGCTCTCGAGGAAGCTCTCCATCAGCTCGTCGACGCCGAGCTGATTCATCCGCGCGGCTCGCCGCGCGATGGGCGCTACGAGTTCGAGCACGGCCTGGTGCAGGAGGTCGCCTACCATTCGCTCGGTGCCGACCATCGACGATCGCTGCACGCCACGATCGACGCGGAGCTCGAGCGAACGGCGGGCGGCACGCCGGACGCGGTGCCCGAGACCGTCGCCCGGCACCTCGCGGCCGGCACGGCAGATCGCGCGGTCACATGGCGGCAGAAGGCCGGCGTGCGCGCGACTCGACGCTAGGAGAACGCCGAGGCCATCGGCCATCTCCGCACCGCGCTCTACCTCCTCGCCAGGCTTCCCGACGGTCCCGAGCGCATGCAGCGCGAGGCGCGCGGATGACGCGATCGCACTGTCGGCCGAGCAGGGGTTCGCGCACTGGCACGGCATGGCGACGATCCTCAAAAGGATGGGCGGTCGCTGCGGAAGCACCGGCCGACGGCATCGCCGCCGTGCGCCGTGGACTCGCGTACGTGGAAGGGCTCGGTCGGAGCTGGGCGCGCCGTACTATTACGCGCTCGCCGACCTACACGGCCGGTTCCGCGTGGGGGTCGAGACGGCCGATCTGCGGGATGCTCGGAACACGCTCAGCTCGCTCGCCTGACGCCTTCGGATAATTTCCGAAGACTTTCCCAAGACGCTCCGAAAGATCCCGCGCGGGACAGTACGCTACGGTTGAGTGCGGACGAAGTGCATTCCGCACCTACGACACGACCCAACCGTCAGGAGGATCACTCCATGATCGCGAAGCTCACTCTCGGCGTCGCCGTCGCCGTCATGCTCCTGACTCCGGTGGTTGCCACCGCCGACGACCCGGTGTGCGGCAACGGTATGGTCGAGGGCGGCGAAGCCTGCGACGGCGGCGTGTGTTGCACGGGGAGCTGCACCTTCGAGCCCGCCACCACCGTCTGCCGTTCCGTGGTCTTGGATGGTGGAGGTCAGCCAAGCTTCTGCGACGAGGCCGAGCGCTGCACCGGCTCGAGCGCGACGTGCCCGGCCGACCTCGCAGCCGCGGCGGGCCGACTGTGTCGTCCGGCCGCCGGCGCCTGCGACGTGTCCGAGGTCTGTGACGGCGTCAGTAAATTCTGTCCCGCCGACGTCAATAAGCCCATGGGGACCGAGTGCCGCGCTATCACGCGGATCTGCGAAGGCACCACAACCCCGACCCCGACACCCACGGGACCGACACCGACACATACGCCGACGCCGTTCTCTACGGGGCCGACCGTGACGGCGACGGGGCCGACTCCAGATCCGTTCGCGAACTGCGTGAATAGCCCGTGCGACGAAGCCGAGACCTGCGACGGCGTGAGCCCGCAGTGTCCGCCCGACGCCTTCAAACCGTCGACGACCGAGTGCCGCGCGTCTGCCGGCCCTTGTGATCTCGCCGACTTCTGCCCCGGCACCAATGCGTTCTGCGGGGCCGACCACAAGAGCACCGCCCTATGTCGACCCTCGACCGGCCCATGCGATCTTGCCGAGTCGTGCAATGGCATCGGGAACTTCTGCCCTCCCGACGTCGTCGCGGCGGAGGGTGAAGTGTGCCGTCCCGCGGCCGGGGACTGCGACGTCGCGGAGACCTGCACCGCGGGCGGGACGTGCCCGGCCGACGCGCTCAAAGCGGCCGGGATCGAATGCCGCGGCGCCGCGGGGGTCTGCGATCTCGCCGAGAACTGCACCGGGAGCGGTCCAGCATGCCCTCCCGACGTGTTCGAGCCGTCGACGACCGTGTGCCGAGCCTCGATCGATGCGATGTGTGACTTCGCCGAGAACTGCACCGGCACGACCGCGGCTTGCCCGGCCGACGCGTACAAGCCCGACGGCACGACCTGCGACGACGCCATGGCGTGCACGATCGAGGACCAGTGCGTGACCGGTGCGTGTGTCGGCAACCCGATGACCTGCGGCGATGGCAACGTCCAAGCGAACTGCGGCGAGGAGTGCGATGATGGAGACACGACCCCAGGAGACGGCTGCTCGGCGACGTGCCTATCGGAGCCCGGCCTCGGCTGCCCGTTCGCGCCGCTCTCCGGCTGCCGCCTGCCGTTCGTGCCGGCGAAGGCCTCGATCAAGATCCGCGATCAGGAGCGCATCGGCGGCCTGAAGTTCTTCTGGAGATGGCGCCGCGGCACTGCGACGGATCTGGCCGAGCTCGGGGATCCGCTCGCGACCACGAACTACCGGCTCTGCATCTACGACCAGCACGGCTTGCTCACCGGCTCGACCGCTCCGGCCGGCGGTACCTGCGGCGTCACGAATCCGAAGCCGTGCTGGAAGCGTCGCGGCGGCAGCGGCTTCAAGTACAAGGACGTTTCGCAGTCGATCGAGCCCGGCGGCATCAGCAAGATCATCCTCAAGGCCGGGCGAGACGGCAAAGCGGAGGTTCAGCTGCACGCGACCGGAGGCATTTTCGAGTTCCCGTCCAACGGGGGGCTCGGCTTGCCGGACCTCGCGGCGATCCAGCAGCCACTACGGATTCAGGTGCAGAACAGCACCGGCCTCTGCTTCGAGGCGGCTTTCAGTGCGCCGCCCGGTCGGCAGGACCCCAATCGCTTCGAGGACGTCGCGGACTGACCCGAGAGCAGGGCACGGCGGTGTCAGCAATGCGCAGCACCCAATCGGCCAGAGAACAACGGAGGACGATCATGTCGAGATTCACCCCGATTCGAATGAGTGCGCTCATCATCGCGATCGCGCTAGCCGTGCCCGGCGCCGCTCAGGCCGCTCAGGGCACACCAAGAGACCAGGTCGCCGCGCTCGCGGCTACCATTAGGGCGTCCGGCTACACGTCCTACGCCGCGGACATCGAGGCGCTCGCGAGCACAATGTCGGACGCGGACGCGCAAGCGCTTGCGGACGCGGGCATCACACGGGTGACCGCCGGTATCAATACGGCGAATCAGGCCAAGGTGCTCGCCGAGAGCATGGGAGTCTCCTTCCCGGCCGTCGAGGACCCGACGGCAGCGGGCAGAAGTGCCGGCTTTCCGGATGGCGACTATCCGGACCCGGCGAAGTGTACGGAGTCGCCCGGCGGGTCGAACTTCGACGTCGTCTTCGTCCTTTTCACGTCGGTGAAGACGGCACGAGCAGCGGTCGACATCGCGGCAGACATCGTCGACCTGGCGGGATGGGCGTGCTCGACCGTGGTCGTTGCGATCGGCATCGGAGGCAACCCGCAGACGGTGGCCTGCGCCATCGCCCAGATCGCGTTGACCGCTGCAAACGGAATCTTGAGCGGCTTCGAGGTCGCGCTGGACGTGATCAACTTCTGTGACGGGGCGATCACGTTCTCCGACGTCAAGTTGACCGTCGATCGTCTCGAGCACATCCACAGCGATCTCGACACCTACCAGGGGGAGATCAAGGATACGGTTACCACCGAGGCTTCCGTGATCAACACCAACATCGCCACCCACGACAGCGACATGAAGCTGCTGCTCTCCGCCCACGACACCCACATCACGACGCTGCTCGGCCAGCACGACACCGACATCAAGCTCCTACTCGACGACATCATCTCGCGGCTCGGCACGCTCGACGACAAAGTCCAACTCGGACTCAAGAGCCAAGCGGAGATCGCGATGCACAAGCGCTTCAAGACGCGCCCGAGCGTGTTCTACGAGGAGCGCCTGGACGAGATCTGTGGCTACGCGCAGGAGGCGATCACCGATCTCCCCGTCGTCTATCTCGCGGCCTCACAGGCGCAGGCGATGTACGACCGGGCGATCCAGTACAAGATAACCGATCCCAAGCGTGCAGCCGACGAGTGCATCAGGGCATTCCTGGCCGCGACGGTCCGCTCGGACACCATCCAGTAACCACCCTGACGTGATCGGGAGAGGCGGAGCGCACCGCGGCGCCTCGCCTCTCCCCGTGTACCCTCTTGGAAGCCTCGGCATCCCTCCCGGTAGCCGTCTCGATGAGCACCATCAGGCCCGTGACCGCGACCCGCGGCTCGGGCTTCATCGCATCGGCGCCGTACGACACGTTCTTCTTCATTCTCGCGCCCGTGCTCGCACTCGCGCTCGGCGTGCTGGCCGCCGACTTGCCCTGGGCGCTCGAATGGCATCGCGTGTTCGGCGTCGTCGACCGCCCGGCCGTTCTCTTCATCCTCGTCTGGTCGCACGCGCATGCTTTGGCGGTCTTCTTCCGGAGCCACGGCAACCGCGCGATCTTCGTCCAGCACCGGTTCGCGTTCGTCGGGGTACCCATCCTGCTCTTCGCGGCGCTCATGGCATCCGACTGGGTCATGGTATGCGCTCTCGTGCTGGCCCCGTTTTGGGCGGTCTACCACATCGGAATGCAGAACTTCGGGCTCTGCCGCATCTACGATGCACGCTGGGGTAACCCTCCCGAGATGGGCCGTCAGCTCGACTACTGGCTGCACCAGCTGATCAACATCGCACCCTTCCTCGCCGGCTGGAGTCTGCTGTCGACGCTCGACTCGTTCCGACTGTTTCGCGACGTCGGGTGGCAGACGCCCGCGGAATGGCTCCAGGCGCACCAGTCGCTCGATGGCGTCCTCTCCGAGGTCTTCATCGTGGCAGGGCCGCTCTTCTTCGTTTTCTACCTTTACTCGTACTGGCGGCTGACCAAGCAGGGGTATCGACTCTGCCCGCAGAAGATCGCGCTTCTCGCCACGACCGCGGCGGTCTCGATCGCGGCCTGGGGCTTTCTCACCGCGTGGAAGGCCATCTTCGTCATGAACTTTTTCCACGGCCTACAGTATTTGGCGCTCGTCTGGTGCACCGAGAAGCCGAACATGCGACGCGTGGCCCGGCTCGAGCGCGTACGCGCCGCCACGCCGTTGCTCCTCCTCGCATTCGTCGCGACGACGTTTCTGGTCGCGGTCGCGTTGCAGCTCTACGGCAGGAACTACACCGTGCTTCGCTGGGCGGCGGCGCTCGGTCTCAGCGTGTCGCTGATGCACTACTGGTACGACGGGTTCGTGTGGTCGGTCCGGAAGCGCGAGGTCTAGTGTCGAACACCCCGACCGGGGACCATCCGCGCACCGCCACTCGCGTTGCCACGGAACGCCGCCCCTCCGGTATGCTGGACCGGTTGTTCGGGATCGACGGGCGATCCCTCGCCGCCTTCCGCATCGCCATCGGCACGCTCGTGATGGTGGATCTGGTCACGCGCGCGGCGGACATCGAGCAGCACTACAGCGATGCCGGCGTGCTGCCGCGGGAGGCATTCCGCCGACTGTTCGCGGTCAGCAAGTGGTCGTGGTCGATCCATCTGTGGACGGGCAGTGTCGCGGGCGAAGCCGCGCTGTTCATCGTCGCGGCAATGGCGGCCGTCGCACTGATCGTCGGATATCGCACGCGTGTCGCAACCGCGATCACGTGGGCAATGATCGTGTCCGTCCAAGCGCGTAATCCGATGGTACTCTACGGCGCCGACCAGCTGATGCGTCTGCTGCTGTTTTGGTCGCTTTTTCTACCGCTCGGCGCCGAGTGGTCGATCGATCGATTGCGGGGGGCGGTGCGGGACGGCGTGTCACGGCGTCATCTCTCGATGGCGACGGCGGCGATCTTGTTGCAGCCGTGTCTCATGTACGTCTTCTCGGGCCTGCTCAAGCAGAACCCGTCGTGGCACTCCGGCACGGCGCTCTCCTACGCCTTGTCCTCGGACATGTTCGCAAAGCCGTTGGGGCACCTGCTCCTCGGCTATCCTCGTGTGCTCGAGCAGATGACCTATGCCGTCCCGTCGCTCGAGCTCCTCGTGCCCTTCGCGCTGTTCGTGCCTTGGGCGACGGTCGCGTTCCGCACGACGGCGCTCCTCGTCCTCACCGGCCTACACGTCGCGATCGGATCGCTCTTTGCGACGGGACTGTTTCAATACGCGGCCGTGACCGGACTCTTGTTGTTCGTGCCAGGCATCATGTGGGAGCGCCTTGCGCGCGTGAGCGCATTTCGCGATGCCGCCCGGCCGATCGCCGACTATTTGACGCCGCTATCTCGCCGCCATGTGCAGCCGACGCGCCGCCGCGCACGGCCGATGCGTCGCTGGCCGGCACAATGGCTCCATGCGGGGCTTCAGACCGTGGTCGCGGGTCTCTTTCTCTACGCCGTCGCGTGGAACATCGCCGGGCTGAAGCTCGAGGCATACGCCATCGGGCAGCAGTTGACCTGGGCGCACGAGTGGTGGGCTGCCGGCCACTCGGGGCTGTCGCTGATGTTCCGAGACTACGTCGTCGAGCGGCGGATGGGCGACTTCGGATGGATAGGACGCATCGCGAATCTCCATCAGCGCTGGGACATGTTCTACCGCACGGGCGCCGAGGAGCGCGGCTGGCCTCTGGTCATCGGAACGCTGGAGGACGGCCGGCAGATCAGTCTCCTCGAGGGCGGCCGGCCGTTCGACGGCGCGATCGATCGCAAACCCGATGCGATCCTCGCGCTCTATCCCAACGCACGCTGGGCGACGTACTTCACCTACCTACGGACCCCTGGCGCCGACCCGGCGAGACGTCTCCTGCCGGCCGTGATCAACCGAACCTGGGAGCGGCAGCATCCCAACGAGAAGATCGTCGCGATGCGGATCGTCTTCGTCCAGGAGTCGGCGCCGCGGAACGGTGGCGCCCCTGAATGGCGGGAACTGGTCTGGTACGACGGACCGCCATTGGCCGCCGACGGCGGCGCCGACGCTCGGGAACGATCGTAGGCTCCCCACGATGCCGAGCCGGATTCCGATGCACACGATGCGCGTCGCCGCCGCCGCAGTCGTCGTGACGGTGCTGCTCGGTGCGGCGAGAGTCGGAGCGGCCGGAACGCCTCGCATCGTGAACGGCCTCGACACGCATGAGTTCCCGACGACGGGGGCACTGCTCCACAGTGCAGGCGCTCCGATCAACGGCGACAACGCGGTCCTGCTTTGCAGCGGCATCCTGATCGGATGCAGGACGTTCCTGACCGCCGCGCATTGCGTGAAGAACGACGTCGCGCCCTCGCACTACTCGGTCTACTTCCAGAACGTCGGGATCGTCGCCGTGTCGTCGCTCGCCTCCCATCCGAGCTACACCTCGGGCCTCTCCGGGAACGATGTGGCGATCCTGAAGCTCGCGACCGACGTCACCGGTATCGAGCCGACCCTGATCAATTCCGCGCACGACTTGAATGCGATCGGCGTCGGCCTCGCCGGGATCATCGTCGGGTTCGGCAAGACGGCGCCCAACGGTCTCGCGTTCGGTATCAAGCGATACGGCGCGGTGCAGACGGCGGATTGCATCCCGCTGCTCAACGGCGGCGAAGGGAATGACAAGCTGGTCTGCTGGGACTTCGCGAGCCCGGTCGGGCCTGCGGGAGAAGACTCCGACACCTGCAACGGCGACTCGGGCGGGCCGCTCTTCCTCGACTTCGGCGGCATGACGGCCGTCGCCGGGGTCACCGCCGACGGCACATCGCCGCTCTGCCTGCCGCTCGACCACAGTTGGGACGCGAGCGTCTATTTCAACGCGGCGTGGATCGCGACCGAGATCGGGACGGACTCGACGACGACCTGCGGCGACATCGGTCCCGTCGGCACACCCGTCGCGACCGTGACCGCCAGCGACGGCAATCTCTCGGCGATGCACCCGAGCGACAGCTTCACCATCGATGTGAGCGCGCCGGCGAGCGTCCTCCGCGTCGCGCTGAACGGCGAGTACAACGGAACGTTCGATCCCGACCTCTATGTAAAGGAGGGCCTCGGCGCGAGCGCTTCGAGCTACGATTGCAAGGCCGACGGCCTCAGCATGTTCGGCGGCTGCGAGCTCGCGCAACCGAACGTCGGTGTTTGGTCCGTGTTCGTCTCCCGCGCATCCGGCGCGGGTCAGTACCAAGTCACGTCGACGGTCTTCGCCGCTCCGCCCGCTCCGTCCACTTCGCCTACTCCGGCTCCGCCCGCATCGTGCGGCAACGGCGTCATCGAAGGCGGCGAGGAGTGTGACGACGGCGGCGCGAACGGCGCCGCATCATGCTGCACGACGACGTGCGCCTTCCAGTCGAGCGGCACCGCCTGCGCGGACGACGGCAACGTGTGTACGCTCGACGTCTGCACCGGCACGAGCGCCGTCTGCGAGCATCCCGCGGGCAATGCCGGCGCCACGTGTCGCGCCGCCGTCGACGCTTGCGATGCCGCCGAGAGCTGCGACGGCGTGAGTCCCTTTTGCCCGGCGGACCTGCATCGGCCCGATAGCGATGGTGACGGCGCGTGCGACTCCACGGACCCATGCACCAACGTCGCCCATGCGCGGGACTTCATCGCCGCGGCGCGCTGCAAGCTCACGGTGGCCAAGATCAACACCGACACGAAAACCGGGAACGACGGCCTCATACTCACGGCCGTCTTCGAGCTCGCTTCGAGCGATTCCTTCACGGTCTTGAGCCCGGCCGCACACGGCGCGCGCCTGATCGTCCAAAATGGCGCTGGCGCGACGCGGCTCGACGTGACGCTTGCCGCCGGGCTGTATGCCGGCAACGGCACGCGTGGATGGAAGGAGAACCACAAGCATACCGCATGGACGTTCAAGGACACGACACGATCGCCCGCGGTCGGAATCACGAGCCTGAAGATCACGAATTTGGACAGGAAAGCCGCGCGCCAAGTGAGCGTCAGTCTCAAGGGGAAGAAGAGCACCTACCCCGTCATCGCGGGCGACGAGCCGCTCCACGTGGTCGTGGTACTAGGGAACCAGGCGGACGGCGCCGCAGGCTACTGTGGCGAGAGCGCCTTCAGGACCGGCGACTGCGCGTTCAACCGCAAAGGCGACGGGCTCGTCTGCACGGGGGGTCGGTAAATCGGAGGCAGATTCACCTGAGTGAAAGCGATGCAGCCACACACTCGACCTTCAAACCATTCAAGGGTGGTCATGGCGTCTCTCGAGCGCCGCGTGCCGTTGTCGTGCGAAGCTGCGACCGGCTCAGGGGAAGACGCCGCGGCGGCGCTTCGCCTCCCAGACGCGTCCGATCCCCCGCATCAGCGCCGCCGTGCGGAGATTCACCCGTTCGGTTTCCGCCACGGCCCAGACGTCGCGGAAGGCGCGCTGCATGACGTCGATCAGGCGGCGATTCACTTCCTCCTCGCTCCAAAAGAACTTCTGCGCGTCCTGCACCCACTCGAAGTACGAGACGGTCACGCCGCCGGCGTTCGCGAGGATGTCGGGGACGACGAGGACGTTGCGGGCGGCGAGGATCGCGTCGGCCTCGAGCGTGGTCGGTCCGTTCGCGCCCTCGGCGACCATCCGACACTGGAGACGGTGCGCGTTTCGCTCGGTGATCTGCGCCTCGATCGCGGCGGGGATCAGGATCTCGCAGGGGAGCGTCAGCAGCTCGTCGTTCGTGACCCGATCGGCGCCCGGGAATCCCTCGATGAAGCGGTGCTCGGCCACCCAGCGGTCGAGGACGACTATGTCGAGGCCGTCGGGACGGTAAACGCCGCCCTGTACATCTGACACCGCGACCACGCGCGCCCCCATCGCCGTCGCGACCCGCGCGACGGCCCGACCGACCTCCCCGTACCCCTGAATCACGATCCGAGCGCCGTCGAGCGGAAGCCCGATCTCCCGGCACGCCTCGGCCACGCACGTCACGACGCCGCGGCCCGTCGCCTCCCGTCGCCCGAGACTGCCGCCCAGCTCGACCGGCTTCCCCGTCACGACGCCCGGCACGGTGTACCCCTTCTGCTGCGAGTAGGTGTCCATGATCCAGGCCATCACCTGCTCGTTGGTGCCGAGGTCGGGCGCCGGTATGTCGCGCTCGGGGCCGATGACGTCGATGATCTCGGACGTGTAGCGGCGCGTGATGCGCTGCAGCTCCGCTGCGGTGAGGGAGCGCGGATCGATGCGGACGCCGCCCTTGGCGCCGCCGAACGGCAACCGGACGATCGCGCATTTCCACGTCATCCACATCGCGAGCGCCGTCACCTCGCCGAGGTCGACGCCGAGATCGTAGCGGATCCCACCCTTCGTCGGGCCCATGGTGAGGAGGTGCTGCACCCGGTAACCGAAGACGGTCTCGACGGTGCTGTAGTCGTCGCGCCGGAACGGGAACGAGACCACGTAGGCGCGTTGCGGCGTTCGCAGGCGCTGCCAGACGTTCTCGTCGAGGTGGATGCGCTCCGCCGTCTGGTCCAGCTGGGCGACCGCGAGGCGGTACATGGGCGAGTCCCACTCTAGATGGCGGTTGCCGACGGAGAGCATGGCCTGCGAGAGTCTGTAGCGCCCCGTACCATCATCGCCAATACCAGCTCGTCCCGGGGGCGGCGCCGCCGGCATCCTGTCCGCCTCACAGGCTCTGTTGCCGAGATGCCACGCCGTGGGGCAAAAGGGGGGGCGAATTCCAGCCCCCGCCAAGGAGGACCCGTCCATGAGTGAACCGAAGGTACAGATGACGAGCGAGCAGGAATCACGGCAGGTTGCCGAGCACGCCCGCGAGTCGGAGTGGGCGGGGCGAACGTTCCTGCGGGAGCTCTTCCTCGGGAACTTCCTCCTGCCGCTGATCCATCCCTTCCCGATGGAAAGTGGGGCGCGGCCGGAGTTCACGCGCTTCTACGACGAGATGAGCGTGTTTCTGCGCGACCAAGTCGACAGCGTCGCCATCGACGAGACCGGCGAGTACCCCGAGCACGTGATCGACGGCCTGCGGAAGCTCGGCGCTTTCGGGATCAAGATCCCGAAAGAGTACGGCGGGCTCGGCTTCACGGTCTCGGAGTACTGCAAGGTCATGGAGCTGATCGGGAGCACCGACGGCAACATCAGCGCGCTGCTCTCGGCGCATCAATCGATCGGCGTGCCGCAGCCGCTCAAGCTCTTCGGGACGCCGGAGCAGAAGAAGAAGTACCTGCCGCGCTGCGCCGCCGGCGCGATCTCGGCGTTCGCGCTCACCGAGCCGCACGTGGGATCCGACCCCGCAAGCCTTTTGACGACCGCGGAGCGCGTGGGCGACATGTTCGTCCTGAACGGGGAGAAGCTCTGGTGCACCGACGGCACACTCGCCGAGCTGCTCGTGGTGATGGCGCGCGATCCCAAGACCAAGAAGATCAGCGCCTTCGTCGTCGAGACCGCGTGGCCGGGGGTGAAGGTCGAGTACCGCTGCGGCTTCATGGGCTTGAAGGCGCTCGCCAACGGCGTGATCAGCTTCCGGGACGTCCGCGTGCCCCGCGAGAAC
>JBGPIT010000097.1:0-13692 GCA_041485125.1 Binatia bacterium
CGGCCACTTCGAGCGCATGGTCGCGCGCGCCCACGGGGCGCCGGTCGGCTCGGTCGCGCGCGCCGACACGTTCACCTACGCGACGCGCAACGGCGCGGCCGACACGGACGGCGCCGCGACCGCCGCCGCGTAGCCGGACTGCGGCTCGCGACGCGCCTCGCGCGCGCTGAGGCGCCCGGATAGCTGGCGGCGCATCTCCAACCGGTCTCGTCCGCGCCCGAGATCGCGGTCAGCGTCGGTAGCTTCTCGGTGAGACGCCGAACCAGCGCCGGCAGGCGCGGGCGAAGTTGGTGGGCTCGTCGTAGCCGAGACGATCGGCGATCTCGGCGACCGTGAGCTGCACTTGCGACAGCAGCTCGGTGGCACGGGCGCGACGATGGGCGTCGAGCAGCTTCCGGTACGACGTGTTCCGTCGCCCGAGACGCCGCACGAGCGTGCGCGGCGACATGCGCAACCGTACCGCCTCGACCCGAGCGGGAAGCTCACGTCGGAGCGCATCGTGATGAATCTCGGACCGCTGATCGCCGGGCGCTGAGCTACGGCGCGGTGTACCGGTCGCGGCCGACTGCGCGGCGTCCTGATTTCTTGGCTCGTTCCGAAGCAGGCAGTGCCCATATGTGAATTCCTGCGTTGACGTCGCTGGTCTGACGGAAGCACTTGTGACGCGAAGTGCTTCTCGAGCGGCACAGCGCAGGAACCGGCGCCGAGCGCGCTCGTGGAAGCGCGGGGCGGTGACGTCATGAACGGCTCGCCTGGCCGCGGGGCTCTCAGAGCGTTCGGGGGCATCCTCGTCACCGTGCTGTTGCTCGCGGCGGCTGGCGGTGCGGCGTACTACCAATACGTCAAGAGCCGTCAAGCGATGTTCACGGCGCGCGACTATCGCAGTCTCACGCTGCTCGGACGGCAGCTCGAGAAGCGGATGGACGCCTACGGCGAGATGCTGCTGGCGCGCAAGGCGAAGCCGGACTTCAACGGCTGCGCATCCTTCCAGAAACCGACGGAGCGATTCTCGTCGCTCTTCCGATGCGGCCTCCCCGAGCCGCCGCCGATCGCGTTCATGCAGCGGCCCGGGGTCGAGACCCCGCCGGAGCTGGAGAAGCTGTTCGTTCGTGAGCGTGACGGCACGCGCGTCTACTTGTGCACGCGCTACGTCCCACCGACGACGGCGCTGTGGATCCCCGAAGATCTACGCCTGCGAGCGCCGGGATTGTCGGATCCACCGAGAGACGAGAACGGGGTCGTCGTGCCGGTCTGCATGAGCACGACGTTCCAGCAGCTGCTCGACTCGACGAGCGTGTGGCACCGGTTCGGTTTCGACGCGCTCACGGTAGTGTCCCATGACGGGAAGGTGCTGGCGCAGGCGGGGAGCCTCACCCATCCGGTCACGGACCTCGGAAACGGGATCGCGGCGGCGAAGGCGAGCCAAGGCAAGGATCACACCGCCGGCGCTACCGGCAAAGATGCGGGCGCGGGCGGTGCGGACGACAAGGGGAGCTCGCAGAAGTCCTGGGGAGTCGAGCTGGCCAGTCAACCAGCGTCGACTCTCCTCGCCGGTGATCGGTACCTGCTGCTGAGCTGGGGCCCGATGCAATACTACGATGGCGTTGCCGGCACGCTCGCCGGCGAACGACTGTGGCTCGCCGGCTTCGTGCGCGAAGCTCCGTTCACGAATGCCGTGTGGCGGATTCCCTATGCGGCTCTCCTCGCCTCGCTGCTCGGGTTGATGCTGGTCGCGTTCTCGTGGCCGCTCCTCAAGGTCTGGTACCTGGCATCGCGGGAGCGCCTGCGTGCCTTCGACGTCCACCTCGTCGCGCTGGGGCTCATCACCCTCACCGGGGCCGCCACGCTCGTGTTGCTGGCCATGGACGCGCATCAGCAGCGGTCGCACGAGCAGAGCGAAGAGCTCGCGACGTTCGCCAAGGAGCTCGAGAAGCGGTTCAGGCAGGAGCTCGACGAGACCTCGAAGCAAATCTCGGCCAATCCCGTGAACGAATTGTGCAACCGGACGCCCTATCGGCCGTGCGAAGCGCCGAAGCGCGTCGTGACGCGGCATTTGAACAGCATCTTGTTGATCGACAGCGGCGGGGCGCCGAAGTTTTGGTACACGGCGACCACGGGCAAGGCCGCGGGAACGTGGCGGGTCGAGCCCAGCAATCTCACCAAGCTCTCGCTCGCCGGCAGACCGTATTTTTCGGACGCGCAGAAAGGAAATCTCTGGCGCGTCGGACCGGTCGAGCTGGACGCGACACGCGGGCGTGAGACGCCGATGCGTAAGCTGACAGCGGAGGTGGTGCTCGGAAAGTTCTCGGGCCGTTTCGAGCTCGTCGTCGCGCGACCGCTCGGTCCGCCGGGATACCCCAAGCCGAGCGTGGTTGCGGCGTCGACGAACTTGTGGCCGCTCTTCCAGCCGATTCTCCCGCAGGGCGTCGGTTTCGCCATCATCAACGAGCTCGGCGACGTGCTGTTGCACTCCGACAACAGCCGAAACCTGGCGGAGAATCTTTTCGAGGAGGTCGCCGACAGCGCCCACCTGAAGGCCGCCGTCAAATCGGGCGAGGCGACGAACCTCGGGATCAGCTACTCGGGCAACGACTACACGGCCTACCTGCGCCCGATGCAGCGTGCGGGCGAGCGACTCCCATGGTCGATCGTCGCATTTCGCGACAAGACGATCCTGCAGACGATGAACTCGGAGACGCTGATCGGGGCGATCGTTTCGTTCGGCGGCTATCTGCTGGCGTTCGTGCTGGGATTCGTCGTCATGGAGTTCGCCGACCCGCGCTACCCGGCGGCGTGGCTGTGGCCGGCCCGGGACCGCCATACGGTCGTCCGGTATACCGTGCTCGGCCTCGCGCTCGCCGTTCTCGCGTTGGCGACCTTCCGGCTCGTCGATGTGCAGGGCGTCGGCGCTTTGCCGCTCGTGGTGCCGGCGGTGTCCGCGCTCGCGGTCGCCTGGTGTTGTCTCACTTTGGGCCCGACGCCGGTCGAGCGGTACGTCGCCGCGACCGTCGCGATCGGCGCCGGTGCGACCGTCTGGTGGAGCTGCTGGTCGGTCGCACCCTGGTTCTGCCTCACGATCGTCCTGGTGTGCGCTGCCGTATACGCGGTCACCGCGCTGCTGTCTCGATCGGCGAGGAACGCTGCCGAGGCGGCCGCCGAATCGATATTCCAGACGGCGTATACGTTCTTCGTCACGAGCATGCTCCTGGTCCTCGCGGCGGTGCCCGCCGCGCTCTTTGCCCGCGACACCATCCGCCAAGTCGACGGATCCGCGCGCAGCGTGGCGGCGCGCTACGCCGACGATCGTTTCCGTGACCGCGACGTGCGGATCTTCGGCAGGAGAGGCGACGACCAAGACTGGGTCATCGAGGAGCGTCGCGCCGACCAGAGCGACGTGTACCATCCACCCGCTCGTGACGGAGGCGCGAGAAGCTCCGACGTCCTGCTCTCGTCGTACGTGCAGGACTACCTGCCGGCGCTCGGCGACCTCTCCGCGGAGCTCCACCATGCGCGGCACGTCGACGTCGAGGTCGCGACGGCGACGCTGTCGCGGCGTGCCGGCGCAGCGGGCGTCGTGCTCGCGGCCCTGGTGTTCGCGCTCGTCTGGGCGGTCACGCGTCGCGTGTTCTTGCTCGACGTCGACGCGTCGGGTGCGGCGACGGTCGACGGTGCACCGCCCGGTCGGACACCGTTGTGCTGGCGGCTCCGGACGCGCGTGGGCGCGAAAGCGGACACGGCGGTGTCCGTCTCCGCTCCCGCGCTGTTGGATTGCAGAGCCGAACGCTCGCTCGCCGAGTGGCGACAGCAGCATGCGCCGGCGAAAAAGGGAGAGTGGCACGTCAGGCATTTCGAGACGGCGCTCGAAGACCCCGTGCTCCGGGCGCAGCTGCTGGAGCTGCTCGAAGAGCTCGTCTACAGAACGGACGTGCGCGTCGTCATCGATTCGGATCAGGACCCGATCCGGTCGCTCGTGCATGGTCTCCGCGCATCGACCCCGAAGCCGTCGAGCTCCAAGGGCGACGGCGCGTCGAAGCAATCGAGCGAGCGCGCGCCCGCAGCGGAAGGCCAGACTGCCGGCGCCGGCGCCCCGCCCGAGACCAGCACCCTCGTGCGATGGCTGCGGGTGCTGTCGGACTTCGAGACGGCGACCTTCCACGAGGCCGGCGACGGCTCGCGATCCGAGGCGGATCATTGGTTGTGGTGGCGTCGGCTGTCGCGATCGGAGCGATTGGCGGTGCGCCAACTCGCCGACGAAGGCTTCCTGAATCCGAACAATGCCGAGGTGGCACGGTCGCTCATCCAGCAGGGGATGGTCCGGCGCGACCGCACCTTCAAGCTCGCCACACCGGGCTTCTCGTCGTTCGTGCGTCGCGTCGTGCCCGCCGACACGGTGACACGTTGGGAGCAGGACGGCGCGGCAGGCGGCTGGGATTCGTTGCGCGGACATCTCGCCTCGGCGCTGGCGCTCGCCGGCGCGTTCGTGTTCATCACCCAGCCCGACCTCTTCAACAACGTGCTCCTCACGGCGGCCGGCGTCACGGCGGGGGTACCGACGCTCCTGAAAGCCTTCTCGCTGCTGGGCGATCAGCGCTCGGGTTCGCGCACTGCGTAGGCGACCTGCTCGCTCGAGCCTCGAGCGTCTCCGTGCAGGCAGCCACCAAACCGTATTGACGGCGTCCAGAAGTCGCGCTTACTTGAGGGCGACTCGGCGAACCCCCGCCAAACCTGGACTCCATGCAGACGAAGGTACGATCCACGGCAACATCGCACTCGTCATCCGGGCGCCGGGTGGCGCTCTTGGCGCTCGTTGCCGCCGGTGCCGTTGCGGCGTTCGTCGTCGTGAGCCGCGACGGCGTCCCGGGACGAAGCGGCACGGAGCGCGCGCGCATCGACGGCGCACGCTCCGACGTCGCTCGGCGCGACGGCGGGACGCTCGGCGCGGCTGCGCAAGCCGAGCCGGGTGACCTCGGCGTGCACGACGGCGGGAGATCGGGCGACGGCGGAACCGATGGCCGCGCCGGCACGCACCGCAACTGGAAGCCCGGCGAGCATCGCGAAGCGTGGCAACGTGGATTCGGCGATCAGGGCGAGGTCGGTGCGCACGAGAAGGTCGACCCGTTCGTCTCCGAGAGCACGATCGCGGGCGCGAAGGAGCGTCGCCTCGAGAAGCGGCGCGAGCGCGAGGACGCCGCCGACGCCACCGGGACGGTCGCGCCGAGCACCGTGTTCCAGAGCGAGAAGGACGCGGAATACAAGACGATCAACCAGACCGATCCGACCGAGCTGAAGGACCTCACCGGCGATGCGGGAACGATCGCGTTCTGGCTGCAGCCGGCGTGGGACGGCAACAGCCAGGACGACGCACAGTTCATCAGCATCGGCGACGGCGCGATCCGCGTCTACAAGAACGTCAATTTCCTGCGCTTCGAGATCACTGCTACCGACGGCACGAAGGCGAGCCTCGGGATGCCGATCAACGATTGGGTTGCTGGCGATTGGCACCATGTGATGCCGACGTGGGACGACAACACCCACCAGATGCAACTCATCGTCGACGGCAAGGTCGAGAGCCAGAACGTCTACAATTCGTCGTTGAAGCTCTCGAAGCCGATGCTCACCATCGGCACCAACGAGCCGGCGCAGCGCCCGATCGCTCCGGGCGTCGTCGCGGATCTCTCGGTCCGGAGCCAGTTGACCACGCCGTTCGGCGCCTCGCGCTGGTTCAACGCGATTCATCCGCCGGCGGCGAAATAGCTGCGTAGTAGCGTGTCCGGCGGCCGGGGAACTGTCGCGTTGCCGCGGGCTCTTTACTCGGCTCCGCCGGTCGCGTTCTCTCGGACGCCGTGTCGATCATGCGTGGCCGCATCCGGACTATGATCGTCGTCGTGGTGGCCGCGTGCGGCGCGTTCGGCGTCGTCACGGTGATCGCGCTCGAAGGACGTGACGTCGTCATCCTGCGGACCGCCGACGGGACCGGCGCGATGCACGAGACCCGCACCTGGATCGCCGAGGACGACGGCACCTTCCTCGTCGAGGCGGCAAACGAGGCGCGGCCGTTCCTGCACGACGTCCGCGCCAGCCCCGATCTCGAGATGCGTCGCGCCGCCGACACGTATCGCTGCGTCGCGACGCCGCTGCCGAATCCGGAAGGCCACCAGCGCATCCGTCGTCTGCTCGCGGAGAAATACGGCTGGGCCGATCGGTGGATCGCCCTGATCGCCGACACCTCGGGCTCGGTCGCGGTCCGTCTGGCCTGCCGGAAGAGCTAGGACGTCGCTCGGCACGGAATGACGTTCTCTCCGCGCGTTGTTGCGGCCGGTCTGATTGGTTAGTCTCCGCGCGAGGAGCGAGGCGCATGACGAAACCCGCGGTACGCACCGAGACGGAAGCCGGCGTGCGGACGATCGTCCTCGACCGCGCCGACGAGTACAACACGATCACGCCGGCCTTGCGCGACGACCTCGCAGCCGCGATCGACGAGGCCGACGCCGATCGCGACGTGCACGTGATCTTGCTGCGGGCGGAGGGGCCGGCGTTCTGCGCCGGCTACGGTCTCGACTGGTCGACCGCCGCGCAGGCGACCGCCGAGGAGCGCGAGCGCAAGTGGGACTCGGTCGCCGACATGCGCATGATCGGCCGCTTCGTCGACGTCTACATGAAGCTCTGGTACGCCTCGAAGCCGACGATCGCGGCGGTGCAAGGCTGGTGCATCGGCGGCGGCACCGACATGGTGCTCTGCGCCGACATCGTGATCGCCGCCGAGAACGCCACCTTCGGCTATCCGCCGTCGCGGGTGTGGGGTACGCCGACGACGGCGATGTGGGTCTACCGCATGGGTCTCGAGCAGGCGAAGCGCTACCTTCTCACCGGCGACGAGATCCCCGCCAAGGAAGCGGCGCGGATCGGCCTCATCCTCGAGACCGTCCCCGCCGCCGAGCTGACCGCGCACGCGACGGCGTTCGCGCGGCGCATGGCGCGCGTCCCGACCAACCAGCTCGCGATGCTGAAGCTCCTCTGCAACCAGACCGCGGAGAACATGGGCTTCGCCTCGAGCCGCATGCTCGGCACGCTCTTCGACGGCATCGCGCGCCACACCCAGGAAGGCCTCGACTTCGTCAGCCGCGCCGGTGAGGTCGGCTTCCGCCAGGCCGTCCGCGAGCGCGACGACCCGTTCGGCGATTACGGCTCCGGTCCGCGCTCGCGCAGCGCCAAGCCCGGCAAGGCGCCGCGCTGAGACACCGGCGCCGACACGGGATCACGCTCAGCCGGTGAGGCCCCACTTCCGCTTGTTCGCCTCGACCTCCTCGGCCGTCGGCGGCGTATGCTTCTCGGTGCGGACCTCGAACTGATCCTTGTGCTGCATCATGAGGTAGTTGAGCGGCGTGTCCTCCTTGAACACGTCGGGGACGGCCGCTTCCTCGAAGATCGCTTGCCACGGGCATTCCGGCTCACAGGCGCCGCAATCGATGCACTCGTCGGGATGGATGTAGAGCTGGTTCGGGAAGGTCTCGTGGTCGCTTCCCGTGTACGCGTAGATACAGTCGACGGGGCACACGCCGACGCAGGCGGTATCGACACAGTCACGGCACAGACGGGTGATGATGTAGGTCATTCGGGACCTCCTTCAGTCGTGGCGGCGGCGGATTCTCTCGGTTCCGTTTCGCTCTGTCAAAGCCCGCCGGCGCGGCGGCGCAGCGCGACGTCGAGCAGCACGAGCGCGAGCGCGAGCGGCACCAGGTAGGCAGCAAGCGGGGTGTGCTCGTGTCGCACGCCCGGTCGCGCGGCGAAGATTTCCGCCGGCTCCGGATCGACGACACCGCCGGTCGACGCGGCGAGCTGCGCGAGGAACACGCGGTTCGGCGTGGTCGCGCGCGCCTCGCGGCCGCTCACCGATCGCGCCGGCACGGTGAGCTCGATGCGTTCTTCGACCGGACCTTCGGGAGACGGTGCGACCAGGATCGCCGGATGGACGCCGGTGCGGAGGCTCGGCAGCGTCGCGGTGAAGGTGCGCCGTCCGGCCGGTCGCAGCAGCACGTCGCCGGTTCCGCCGAGGCGAAGCACGAACGGCCCGTCGCCGTCGACCATCGTGTCGAGGCGGACGATCGTACCCTCGCGCCGCCGCTCGACCTCGAGGTGCCGGTCGCCGGCGAGGCCGCGCGGCGCGGCCCACAGCACGAGCTGCGACCAGAGCTTCCCGAAGCCTGACCATGCCGGCCACTCGGCGGCGCCGGCCTGGAAGTCGATCGGGATCGCGGCGACGCGGCCGAGCTCGTACTGCCAGGTCGCGAGCAGCGGATCGTGACGGTCGCCGCGCTCGGCGTAGAGCCGCATCTCGGCGCCGTGCTTCGGATGGGTGAGCGCGAAGCGCGTCACCGGCGGCAGCTCCGCCTCGGTGAGACCGGCGAGGATCGATCCGCCGTCGCCGATGCGGGTCGGCGCGGCACCGCGCTCGGGCGAGGCATCGAGCAGCCGCTGGGTGTCGCGGATCATCAGCTGCGGCAGCGCGCGCACGTTCTCGACGTGGTGGAACTCGCCGCCGGTCGCGCTCGAGATCGCGGTCAGGAGATCGAGGTTGATCGTGTCGGAGCCGATGCGGATCGTGGTGACGGTGATCTCGGCGCGCGCCAGCGCGGTGATCAGCTGCGCGTGGTCCTCGGCGCCGCGGTTGGTGTCGCCGTCGGTGAGGAGAATGACGTGCCGCACGCGCGCGCCCGACTCGATCAAGTTGCGGCGCGCGATGTCGAGCGCCTCCTTGAAGTCGGTGCCGCCGCCGTACTGGATCTGCTGGATGCGCTGCGCGAGCTCGGCGCGGCTCGTACCCGCCGGCCGCAGCTGCCCGATCTCGTACGGCAGCGAGTCGAAGGCGATCGCGGCGACCAGGTCGCGCGGTCCGAGCTGCTCGAGAACGGCGAGCGCGGCGCGCTTCGCGTACTCCATCTTCTCGCCGTTCGACAGCATCGGCTGCGTGCTCGAGTAGCCCATGCTGTTGGAGCGATCGATGACCAGGTAGAGCGCGATCGGCTCGCGCTCTTGCGGCTCCGGCAGCTGCGAGCGCAGCTCGACCGGGAGGATGCGCTCGAGCGGCGTCGCGCTGAAGCCCGCGTCGCCGAAGAGGTGCTCGCCGCCGGTCGCGATCAGCGCTCCGCCGCCGGCGACGTAGTCGCGGAGCGCCGTGAGGACCGCGTCGCTGAAGCCGGCGCGCGCGACGTCGTCGAGGACGACGACGTGATACGACGCGAGGTGCGGCACGCGGGCGGCGAAGCCGGGTGGTGCGACGATCTCGACTTGCATGCCGCGCTCGCCGAGCGCGCTCGCGACCACCGGCGCATGGCGCTCGCTCACGAGCAGCACGCGCAGCGGGCGCGTGACGGTGATCGACGTCCGCACCGGCGAGGTGGGCTGCGGATCGTCGCGGTCGAGCAGCAGCTCGGTCTCGAGCAGGTACTGCCCGGCGCTGCGCAGACGGTAGGGAAGGCCGACGACGCTCAGCCCCGGGGCGACGTCGAGCGGCAGCGCCGCGAGCGGCTCGCCGTTCACGGTGAGCTTCAGCGCCGCGGGGATCGGCTGCGGCGCGCGGCTCTCGATCACGGCCTCGAGCGGCAAGATGGTGTGCTCGGGCGCGAGCGCCGGCGCCAGCACGCGGCGGATCGTCGCCGCCGGCAGGGCCTGCGCGGCGGGGACGACGGGATAGATCGGCACGCGCGGCTCGATCAGCGCCGCTTCGGCGAGCGCGCTGCCGGTCGTCTCGTTGCCGTCGGTGAACAACAGCAACGCGGCCTGCTTGCCCTCGGGACAGAGCGGCGCGGCCGCGGCGAGTGCGGCGGCGAGATCGGTATCGCCGGTCTCGAGGCCGGTGAGATCGCTCGCGGGGCCGGGCACCAGGTCGTCGAGCGCGGTGCGTCCGGCGTTCGGGTGCGCGACGACGTGGGCACGTGCCGCGAACGCGACCGAGCCGAGGAGATCACCGCGCCGGAGCACGGGCACGACGTGGCCGAGAAAGTCGCGGGCGCGGTCGGCGGCGGCATGCCGGACGCTCGCCGACTCGTCGATGGCGGCGACGATGCAGGTGCCCGCTTCCGGCCGCGAGCGCTCGAGGTAGAGACCGGCGAGCGCGAGCACGACCGCGATCGTGGCGAGCGACCGCGCTAGCGCCGCGGCGCGCGCGCCGCGGGCGAAGAGGAAAAAGAGCGGCACCGCGGCGAGGGCGAGCAGCGTCATCGGTGAGGTGACGCCGAAGGCGCCGAGCGCGAACGGCAACGGGATCATGGCGACACCCCGCTGCCGGGGCGCGCACCGACGGATTGCGGCTCGGCCGCTCTCCGGCGCGACCAGAGCGCCCACTCGAGCGCGAGCAGCGCGAGCGCCGCGACGTAGAGCCACCACCCGAGATCGCGCTTCACGGGCGGTGGCGGCGCCGCCTCTTCCGTCGTCGCGCGCCAGTCGCGCGCCCCGTCACGGCCGATGTCGGACTCGCGGTCGTCGAAGAGGTTCGCGAACACCAGGCGCTCGCCGCCGCTCGGTCCCATGCGGTAGACGCCGGCGCGCTCGGCGAGCAGGACGGGAGGATCGCCGATGACGCGCAGGCCGGCGCCGCCGTCCGGTCCGTCGATCGGCTGCGTCGGGCCGGGACCGGCGACGATCGGCGCGCCGGTCGCGATCGTGAGCGCGGTGCCGGCGTAGGGCTCCGACAGCCAGCGCAGCGTGCTCAAGGTGAGCACCAGGAGCGGCAAGTGATCGGAAGACGCGAGTGGCGCCGCGAGCTCGGCGCCGAGACACGCGGTGCGCCGCCCCTCGTGCTCGCCGGCGACGAGGAGGGGAAAGGCGCGGCGGCGTGAGGCGGCGAGGACGACCGGCGTCGCCCACGGCGGGCTGGTGAGCTCGCTGGCGCGCCCGACCTCGAGCGCCTGCAGTGCCGCGAGCCCGCTCAGGGCGGGATGATCGGTCTCCCAGTCGATGACGGCCGCGTTGTCGACGACGCGCGCGACCGGGCAGAGCGTGTTCCCCGGCGGCGGCGCGACGTAGAGCGCGTTCACCGCCGGCGGCAGCTCGTCGGGCACGATGCCGTCGAAGAGCGCCGTCCGGCGTCCCGCCGGTAAGCGCTCCGCGTAGCGCGCGCGGCTCATCACCTCGACCCGGCTCCCCGGGACCGCGGCGGCGATCCCGCCGAACGCGGCGGCGAGCTCGCGCGAGTCGCTCACCAGCAAGAGGTCGAGCGGCTCTCCGGGCGAGATCCACGCCCCGGCGCGGTCGTCGACGGCGAGCGCGTCGCCGCTGTCGATCGTGACCACGAGCGGGCCGCCGTGCGGCGGATGCGCCAAGAGCACCGGCTCGGTCGACCGCGGTCCGAGCGTCAACGTGCGGCGCTCCCACGGATCCGATCCCACCCGCGCCTCGAGCGCGACGCGCTTCGGAACCGAGGCGTAGTTCCTGATCAACGCCGTCGCGCTCGCGTCGGTGGGAGCACGGAACGGCGGGCGGTCGACGGTGAGGCTCAGGATGCCGACGTTGTCGTCGCTCGCGCCGACTTGCAGGTAGTCGACGCGCGCGAGCGCCGCCGGCGTGACGCCGCTCGCCTCGGGAGGCAGGTCGGTCACGACGGCGACGTGCGTCTGCGGCCGCGCGTACGCTTCGCCGAACGCGAGCTCGATGGCGGGCCCGAGGCTCGTCGGCGTGTCGGTCGGGGCGAGGGTCGCCAGGCGGTCGGTGAGCCGGGCGCGATCGGCGCTCCAGCGCTGTACGACGTGCGGTCGCTCCGCCGCGGTGATGAGCATCGCCTCGGCGCCGTGTTGGAGCTCGCCGAGGAGCCCGCTCACGCGCCGGCGGGCGAGGTCGAAGCGGGTGCCGCCGAGCTCCCGCGCCTGCATGCTCGCCGAGGTGTCGAGGACGACGATCAGCGGCGCGCCGCTCTCGCCGGCGGCGCGGTCCTCGACGTATGGCCGCAGGTAGGCGGCGATCAGCGCGGCGAGAATGAGGAGCCGCACCCAGAAGAGCCCGTCCGGCCGGAAGCGCTCGCGCTGCAACGGCTGCGCCGCGATGCGCTTCCAGAGAAACATCGTCGCCACCGGCACGATCTGGCGGCGGCGGTCGTAGAGATAGAGCGCCACCAAGAGCGCGATCGCCGCGAGGGTGAAGGCGCCCGCTGGATTCAGAACGCCGAAGCCGCTCACGTCCTCACCGCCGCCGCATGATCCCGAGCCGCGGCAGCTCGGTGGTGACGAAGGTCGAGACCGGCGTTCCGGTCGCGCAGCGCGCGTAGGCCGTGCCGGCACGCTCGGCGATGGCGGCGAGCGCGGCGAGGTGCGCGCCGAGCAAGGCGCGGTACCGTGCGAGCGCGTCGTCGGTGAGGATCATCGGGTGCCTCGCGCCCGACTCGACGTCGGCGAGGATGCCGCGCGTGAACTCGCGCCGCGGATCGAGCTCGCGCGCGCCGATCACGTGCAGCAGCCGCACCTCGAAGCCGCGCGCGCGCAAGGCCTGCACGCCGCGCTCGATCTCCGCGGGCTCGGCCATGAAGTCCGAGATCACGAGCGCCGCGCCGGGCTGCGGCGTCATGCGCGCGTAGCGCTCGAGCGCCGCACCGATACCGGTCGCGCCGCGCGCCCCGGCGTCGCTCAGCAGCTCGGCGACGCGCGTCGCGCTCGCACGCTGGCGGAAGACCGGCGAGACCCGCGGCTCCTCGTCGCCGAGGAGGGCGATGCGGACGGCGTCGTTCGCGGCCAGCGCGATGTAGGCCACGGCCATCGCGACCTCGATCGCGGTCGCGAGCTTGCCGTCGTGCGCCGGCACGTCCATGGACGCACTGCGGTCGAGCAGCACGTGCACGACGACCTCGCGCTCGGCGGTGAAGCGGCGCACCAAGAGCGCGTCGAGGCGACCGAAGGCGTTCCAGTCGAGGTGGCGCAGATCGTCGCCGGGTGCGTAGGCGCCGTACGCCTCGAGCTCGATGCCGGACGGCTGCGGGTGGCCGGGGAAGCGTCGCTCGCCGGTGCGCCCGCCCATACCGTGGCGGACGTCGAGGGTGAGACCGTCGTAGCGACCGAGCGTCGTGGGATCGAGCAGGCGTGCGGCGTTGGTGCTCACGGGCGACGGCGCGATGGCGCGACCGGTGGCGACGGGACGCGCCTCACGCGCGCAGGCGCCGCGCGGCGGCGACGACGCGCTCGACGATCTCGGTGGGATCGATCCCCGCGGCCTCGGCGGCGAAGTTCATGACCAAGCGGTGCGCGAGACCCTCCGACGCGACCCGGTCGACGTCCTCGAACGTCACGTGCGCCCGGCCGTCGAGGAGCGCCATCACCTTCGCGCCGAGGACGAGCGCCTGCCCACCGCGCGGGCTCGAGCCGTACGTCACGTAGCGCGTCACGACGTCGTCGGCCTCGCTGCTCTGCGCCGCGGCGCCGGTGTCGCGGCGCTGCTCGCGGGCGGTCGGAGGTGCGCCGCTCGGCCCGCCGCCGTCGCGTGCGGCCGGCGGCACCGTGAGCCGCACCACCGCCGCGACGTAGCGCTCGATGTGCGGTCCGACGAGGACCTGGCGGACGAGGCGCTTCAACGACTCCACGCGCGCGGCGGCGCCGTCGCGCTCGAGCACCGCCGTCACCACCGGCAGCTCGGCACGCGTGGTCTCGCCGACGATGCGCTCGAGCTCGGGTTGCGACGGGTAGCGCAGCCGGACCTTGAAGAGGAAGCGATCGA
>JBGPIT010000098.1:0-13678 GCA_041485125.1 Binatia bacterium
CGGCGAGCCTCGCGAGCGCGGGCGGCGAGGGACGCGACGGCGTCCCCGTCCTCTCCGGCGCGGGGTACGTGGTGAGCGCCGACCGCTACATCTCGATCGGCGTCCGCGTCGCCGGGCGCATCGATCGCTACCTCGTCGAGGAAGGCGATCACGTGCACGCTGGCGATCCGCTGGTGCAGCTCGACGCGCGCGACTACGAGGCGGCGGTGGCGCGGGCCGAGGCGAGCCTCCGCCTGGCGCGCGCCACGACCGCGCTCAAGGAGAAGCAGCTCGCGCGCGCCGAGCCGCTCGCACGCCAGGGCGTCATCTCGACCGACGACCTCGACTTCCGCGCCACCGAGGCGAAGACCGCGGCGGCGCAGGTCGGGCTCGCCGAGGCGGAGCTGACGCAGGCGAAGGTCGCCCTCGAGTACACGACGCTGCGCGCGCCGACCAGCGGCGTCATCCTCGCCAAGCTGAAGGAGGTGGGGGAGATCGCCGTCCCCGGTGGCTTCGCGGGCTCCGGCGACCTGGTCCGCACGGCGAACCTCGCCGACCTACGCGGCCAGGTGGACGTCACCGAGAGCGAGCTCGCCAAGGTGCGCATCGGCCAGCGTGCCGAGGTGCTCCCCGACGCGCATCCCGACCGCCGGTACCGTGCCCACGTGGTGAAGCTCTACCCGCAGGTCGACCGCCAGAAGGGTACGCTGCGGGTCGAGGTGCAGATCGAGCAGCCCGACGACTTCCTCTGGCCCGACATGAGCGCGCGCATCACGTTCCTCGAGCCGCTGCCGATGGCCGACGGGCGGTCGGGGGTGCTCGTGCCCCGGCGTGCGGTCCGCGGCGAGCCCACCGCGGCCTTCGCCTGGACGGTGACCGACGGACGCGTCCACCGTACGCCCGTGACGCTCGGCAAGGAGTTCGGCGATCAGGTCCAGGTGACGGACGGCCTCGCGGGCGGCGAGACCCTGGTCGTCGGCGAGGCGCCCGACCTGCGCGACGGCCAGCCCGTCACCGTCACGGGGAGCGGCGGCTAACCGTCAGGTGGGACGTGGTCCCGGGGCAGCCGCGCTTGCGTTGGCCCGCAGGGCGCGAAGCGCCCGAGCACTGGACGGGCCCCCGGGAGATTTACACCCTGGGCTTCTGCTTCTTGCGGACGACGAGGACCTCTTGACCGTTCACCTTCACGGTCCGCCGGTCGCTCGGCGCCTCGCGCTGCGGCTTGGCGGCTCGGCTCTGCCGCCACTTGCGCAGCTCCTTCTCCAAGTTCTCGAGCATCGTTCCTCCAACCGACCGGGCCTTCTCCCCCCGCCCGCCGGCCGGCGTGAATTACTGCCGGACGCGCCCTCTCACTGCCGCTGCACGAAGGTCTCGAGCGTACGCGCCCGGTTGGGGCTGCGAAGCTTGCGCAACGCCTTCGCCTCGATCTGCCGGATGCGCTCGCGGGTCACCGCGAAACGCTGACCGACCTCCTCGAGCGTGTAGTCGGACTTCTCGCCGATGCCGAAGCGCAGGCGCAGGATCTGCTCCTCGCGAGGGGTGAGCGTCGCCAGCACCTTGCGCGTCTGCTCCTCGAGCGAGAGGGCCATGGCGGCGTCGGCTGGTGAGAGGGTCTGCCGGTCCTCGACGAAGTCGCCGAGCGAGCTCTCCTCGTCGTCGCCGATCGGCGTCTCGAGGGAGACCGGCTCCTTCACGATCTTCAGGACCTTGCGGATCTTGTCCGGCGGCATCTCCATCTGTGCCGCGATCTCGTCGGGCGAGGGCTCGCGGCCGAGCTGCTGGACCAGGTAGCGCGAGGTGCGCAGCACCTTGTTGATGGTCTCGATCATGTGGACCGGGATGCGGATGGTGCGGGCCTGGTCGGCGATCGCGCGCGACACCGACTGCCGGATCCACCAGGTGGCGTAGGTCGAGAACTTGTAGCCGCGCTGGTACTCGAACTTCTCGACCGCGCGCATGAGGCCGATGTTGCCTTCCTGGATCAGGTCGAGGAAGCCGAGGCCCCGGTTGGTGTAGCGCTTGGCGATCGAGACGACGAGGCGGAGGTTGGCTTCGATCAGCTGGCGCTTGCCTTCCTGCGCCTTGTACTCACCGCGCCGGATCGCATCGAAGGACTGCTTGAGCTCGATCTCGGACATGTGGGTCTCGCGCTCGAGCTGCTTCACGCGCTTGCGAGCCTCTTTGAGGTCGCCGACCATCTGCGTGATCTGCTCGATGCTCTTCTTGAGCGTCGCGGTGACCGTGCGTACCGCCCCCTTGTCGCCGCGGACGACACGCTCGCCGAGCTGCACCAGCTCTTTGGAATCCTTCTTGGTCTCGTGCTCGTAGCGGCGGCAGATCGCGTGCTGGGCGTCGAGGGTGACGATCGCCTCTTTCAGCTTGTCGACGATGACGTTGATCTGGCGCGCCCCGAGCGGGACCTCGGCGAGGACGCCGTGGATGCCGGGCTTGATGCCTTCGAGGCGCTGCTCGATCTTCTTGAGGGTCTTGGCGGAGATGTGCTTCTTGCCCGACTTCTGTTCGAGGAGCTTCTCGCGCTCCGTGACCAGACGGCGCAGGCGCGCGACGTGCTTCAGGAACGCCGTGACCCTGGCGTCCTCGCGCTCGGGAGCGCCCTCCGCGTTGGCGGGCTCCTCATCCTCGTCGCCGAAGAGGTGGCGGCCGTCGATCTCACCGTCGCGCAGGCGGTCGGCGAGATTGAGGACGTACTGCAGCGCGAGCGGCAGGGCGAAGACGGCCTTTCGGACCTCGACCTCGCCGGACTCGATGCTCTTGGCGATGACGACCTCGTCCTCGCGCGACAGCAGCGCGACGCCGCCCATCTCCTGCAGGTACATCCGGACCGGATCGGACGAGTCGCGGAGGAGGGAACGGTCTTCTTGCTCCTCCTTCTCCTCTTTCTCCTCTGGGACCCAGTCTTCGTCTTTTTCGTCGTCGGCCTCGGCGTTGAAGGGGCTTTCCTCCGACACGTCGACGGCGATCTCGCCTTCGCCGTCGCCGAGCATGGAGATCACGGTGTTGATCTCCTCGACCGACGTGGGGTCGGGGCCGAACGACTCCCGATCGCCTGAGGGCACGAACTTTCGTTCGCGCCCCAGCTCGACGACCCGGTTCGACTTCGCCGGGGCGGTCTCGCCGGTCGGCTTCTCTTTGCGTTGCCGCGATACGCTCTTGATCACCATGCGCGCTCTTCGATCAGTCCGACCGTTGGGGCACCGCAGGCAGAGGGGTGGCGCCGAAACGGGACTGAGCTAGGTGTCTCAATACTGGTGGGACAAAAAGACACGGTTCAGGCCGCCAGCTTAATGACACACTCACTGAAAGTCAACCAAAAACATTGAGAGGTCCGTAGGTTAAGGTGTCACCTCCTTGGACGTATGAGCCCGCGAATACTTCGACGGGTAGCGCTCAGGTTTCGTCCGAGGGCACGAGATCGATCTCGAGCGCGCGTTCGAGGACGTCCCGCAGGACGTCCATGCTCGAGCTTTCGAGCCGAGTCTTGACCGGGTCGTAGGCGGTGAAGTTGACGAGCCGGAGAACGGGCCGGTCGCCGACCAGATCGATGATGTTGAGGCAGCCGAAGTCCTGCTCGACGTTGACGAGGGAAGGTCCGGCCGTCCCGAGGACGTGGCCGATCACCGCGTTGTTCACCCCGCCGTGGGCCACGACCGCCACCCGGCGCCAACTCTGGTCGTGCATGAGCGTCTCGAAAAAAGGCCACACCCGCGACCGCAGGCCGCGATAGGTCTCGCCACCGAGATACGGGGTGTCCCAGTCGGTCGCCGGGTTCACGAAGAACGACCACACCGCCGCGAAGATCTGCGCCATCTCCTTGCCGCTCACGTCGCCGGGGACGATCTCGCAGAGCTCCGGCACGGTGACGATTCGAGCGCCGCCGAAGCGCGCGAGCGTCCGCGCGGTGGCTTGCGCGCGTCCGAGCGGGCTCGCGTAGACCGCGTCCAGCGTGACATCGTGCAGCAGCTCGGCGAGGCCCTCGATCTGACGGTAGCCTTGATCAGTCAGGTCTTCGCCCGGCAGCGCGCCCTCCTGGCGGCCACCGTAGAGCGTCTCACCGTGCCGAACGAGAAATATGCGACGGCTGGGAGGAGCGCCGCGAGCAAGCACGCGCCACCTATAGGGAACGCGGACTTGAGCCGCAATCCCGCAGAACAAGGAGCGCGCATGCAGGACCGCACCAACCAAAACGCGACCGCGCCGTCCATCGCGAGTAGACACGACCGGGAGCGTCGCCCTCGTGCGACCCGCGCCGCCGAGACGCACCGCTCGTGACCGCGGCACGCGCAACGCTCGCGTTCGTCGGTGGCACCGGCAAGGAGGGGCGAGGTCTCGCATTGCGCTTCGCCGCCGCCGGGCATCCCGTCCTGATCGGATCGCGCACCGACGAGCGCGCGGCCGACGCCGCCGCGAGGCTCCGCGCGCGTCTCGAGCAAGCGGGCCTGCCGCTGCCCCCTCGCCTCGAAGGGATGCGCAACTACGCCGCCGTCGAGGCGGCGGACATCGTGTTCCTGACCGTGCCCTACGCCTGTCTCGACACCTTCCTCCATGACCACGGCGCGCTGATCGCCGGCAAGATCGTCGTCGACGTCACCAACCCGCTCGCGCTCGAGAACGGCCGCTTCGTCCTGACGCGCGTGCCGGAGGGCAGTGTCAGCATGCGCGTCGCGCGGCTCGTGCCCGCCGCGCACGTGGTCGCGGGATTCAAGAACGCCGCGGCGGCGCATCTCCTCGCCCTCGACAAGCCTGCCCTCGGTGACATTCTGCTCGCCTCGGACGACGCTGCGGCGAAAGCGACGGTCGCCGAGCTGGTGCGCGAGATTCCCGATCTCCGCCCGCTCGACGCCGGGCCGCTGCCGAACGCGGAGTTCCTCGAGTCGATGACGGCGCTCGAGCTGAACCTGAACCGCATCCACAACGCCACGACGACGATCCGCATCCTCGGCATCTAGGAGCACTGGGTTGCTCCCAACGCGGCTGCGACCCGAGTTGCGGGCGCGCATCGCGCGGACCAGAATCGCGGTCGTGTCGCAGCAGGACGCGCCCGGACGAGGCACCGAGGCGAACCCGCCGAACCGCTACGAAGCGTTGCACGTCGAGCTCTCGGCCGACGAGCCCGACGGCGCTGACGACGACGGCACGGCCGCCGACGAGCCGACGCTCTTCTACAAGGACACCAGCCGGAGCGTCCTCGCCGAGAACTCGAGCCCCGACGTCGGATTTCGCTTCAGCCTGAACCCCTACCGGGGGTGCGAGCACGGCTGCATCTACTGCTACGCGCGTCCGTCGCACGAGTACCTCGGCTTCAGCGCCGGTCTCGACTTCGAGCGGCGCATCATGGTGAAGGAGGACGCGCCGGCGCTGCTCCGGGCGACGTTCGCGTCGCAGCGCTGGGAGCCGCAGGTCGTCGCGCTCTCCGGCAACACCGACTGCTACCAGCCGGTCGAGCGACGGCTCCAGCTCACCCGCCGCTGCCTCGAGGTCTTCGTCGAGTTTCGCAACCCCGTGGCGGTGATCACCAAGTCGGCGCTGGTCGCGCGCGACGCCGATCTCTTCGGCGAGCTCGCGAAGCACGGCGCGGCGGCCGTATCGTCGTCGATCACGACGCTCGACCCCGTCGTGGCGCGCCGCATGGAGCCGCGCGCGGCCCGACCCGAGCGGCGTCTCGACGCGGTCGCCGCGCTCGCTACCGCCGGTGTGCCGGTGAACGTCATGATCGGCCCGGTGATCCCCGGTCTCAACGACGAGGAGATCCCGCGCATCCTCGAGGCCGGCGCCAAAGCCGGCGCGCGCAGTGCCTCGTGGGTGCTGCTGCGGCTGCCGAAGCCGGTCGACGCCCTCTTCGAACGCTGGCTCGAGGAGCGTTTTCCCGAACGGCGCGACCGCATCCTGAATCGTATCCGCGAGACGCGGTCGGGACGGATCAGCGACAGCAAGTTCGGCCGCCGCATGCGCGGCCAGGGCGTCTACGCCGAGCAGATCGCGGCGCTCTTCAAGGCGTCGGCGAAGAAGCACGGCCTCGACCGCCCTGTGCCGCCGCTGAGCGCCGCCGCGTTCCGCCGCCCGACGCGACCGGGCGCGCAGCTCTCGCTCTTCGACTGACCGTGGCCGCGATCAGCGGACGCGACTGGGACGGAATCCGAAGCGCCCTCGACGAAACCGGATCCGCACGTCTTCCCGGCCTGCTCTCGGCGCGTGAGTGCGCCGGCATGCGCGCGCTCTTCTCGAAGGAGGAGCTCTTTCGATCCCACGTCGACATGGCGCGACACGGTTTCGGCCGTGGCGAGTACCGCTATTTCGCCACGCCGTTGCCGCCGCTGGTCGCGACGCTGCGGACGCGTCTCTACGGCGAACTCGCGCCGACGGCCCGCGCCTGGGCGGAGCGGCTCGGCCGCGACCCAGCGACGTTCCCACCCACACTGGAGGGGTTCCTCGCGCGCTGCGCCGACGCCGGCCAGCGCCGGCCGACGCCGCTCTTGCTGCGCTACACGACCGGCGACTGGAACGCGCTCCATCAAGACTTGTACGGCGCCGTCGCGTTTCCGTTGCAGGTCCTGGTCGTGCTCTCGGAGCGCGGGCGCGACTACGAGGGCGGCGAGGTGGTGCTGGTCGAGCAACGGCCGCGTGCACAGTCACGCGCGACCGCGTTCAGCCTGGCGCGCGGCGACGGTCTCATCTTCACCAACCGCGAGCGGCCGGTGCGCGGCACGCGCGGCGACTACCGGGTGACGATGCGCCACGGCGTGAGCGCGCTGCTCGCCGGCGAGCGGCTCACCCTCGGCATCATCTTCCACGACGCGGAATAGCTGACGCGGGATACGACGATCCCGGCGCGCCGTCCGCGCCGGGGATGCGACGGCGCGGACGCGCCCACACGCGTCACCACTTCTCGTAGCGGATCGCCTTGCGCTCGTAGCCGGCGGCCCGCAGGCAGTCTCGCAGGCGGTGGACCAGGTCGCCGACGGCGCAAATCCAGAAGTGGCGGCTGCGGTCCGTGTCGCCGTCGATGAAACGCTCGGACACGAGACGCTCGAGGACGGGGTGCTCGCCGGCGGGAACGTCGGACGTTGCCATCACCGGCTCCCATTGCAGGCGTGGGTGCCGCCGCATCCAAGCCTGGAATTCGTCGCGGAAGAGCAGCTCGCGCGCCGATCGGGCGCCGTGGAGGACCGTGATCGGCTGGTCGCCGCCCCGCTCCAGGATGTGCGCGACGATCGGCCGGATGGGCGCGATCGACGTCGCATCGGCGACGAAGACCATCTCGGCCGCCGGTGGCGCGCCGGCCGTGAACGTTCCGAAGGGTCCGTTGAGATCGACCGCGGCGCCCGGCTCCAGGCCGAAGAGATACGTCGACCCCAAGCCGCCGGGCACGCGATCGACGCACAGCTCGAGGAGATCACGTTCCGCGGTGCTGGACGCGATCGAGTACGCGCGGACGAGCGGCCTGTCGCCACCCGTCGGCAGCTCGAGCGAGACGAACTGCCCGGGGGTGAAGACGAGCGGGCGCTCGGGCTCGAGCCGGAGGAAGAGCGACCGGGTCACCGGGCTCCACTCGCTGATGCGATCCAACGTCGCTCGGTGCTGCGCGCGCCGCAAGCCGCCGTCCTAGCTCTGATTGATCGTGTACTTCGGAATGAGAATCGTGACGTCGCCGTTCACGACCGCTTGGCAGCCGAGCCGTGAGTGCATGGTGAGGCCGGGCGCGGTGTCGAGCCGGTCTTCTTCGCTCTCCTGCATCTCGGAGAGATTGCGGTCGCCTTCCTTCACGATGACGTGACAGGTGGTGCAGGCGCATTTGCCGCCGCAGGCATGCTCGAGATGGATGCCGTGCCCGAGGAGCACGTCGAGGATCGAGCGCGGTTCGCCGTCGTGGCTGAACGGCCCCTCACCTTCGAACTCGATCACCCGTTCCGGCTCGCCCGATTCGTAGAGAATACGGATCTTCGGCATCGAGATCACAGTGGCGCGCGAAACGGGAACACCGCAAGCGTCACGCCGGTACCGCGCAGCCGCACCCTGAGAGCTCGGCCGCGTCCGATCACGTGACGGAACGCGTCTGCAGACGGCCGTGGCGCGCCGACGCTCGGATGTACTTCTGGCTGACCGGCGAGAGGTCGTGGTAGCCGACGCGGGTCTCGATGAGCGCGAAGGTGTCGGCCTTCTCCGCCGCCGCGAGCGCGTCGCGGAACTCGCCGAGCGTCTCCGCGACGTAGCCGGCACCACCCCACGCGCGCGCCAGCTCCGCGTACGGCCAGTTCGGGATGGTCAACAGATCCTCGCGCTCGGCAATCGGCCGGAAGATCCCCCAGCCGCCGTTGTTCATGAGGATGACGATCGGCCGCAGACCGTGGCGCGGCGCCTGCGCGAGCTCGGGGCCGGTCATTTGAAATGCGCCGTCGCCGCAGAGAACGATCGGGCGCTTGCCGCTGCCGATCTCGCACCCGAGCGCGCCGGGAACGCCGAATCCCATCGACGCGTAGTAGCCTTGCGCGAGATAGCCGCCGCCGCGCCCGACCCGAACGTCGAGTCCCGCGAAGAGCATGTCGCCCGACTCCGCGACCACCGAGAAGCCGCGCTTGCCGTCGAGGAAGCGGTTCAGCTCGGCCAGCATGTCGGCGACGGTGATCGCGCCGCGCGGATGCTCGGGACGGTTGCCGAGGTTGTCGGCGTAGACCACGCGCTCGGAGTGGCGGCGGAGCTTCTCGCGACCGAGGGCGCGGACGAAGTCGCGGATGCCGACGTCGGTGTAGGTGTGGAAGCTGACGTTCACCTGGTTGCCGACCGCCCAGATCGACCGGTCGCGCATGATCTTCGGCGGCCGGCTGCCGAGATTCATGTCGGTGAGGAGCGTGCCGAGGTTGATGACGAGGTCGGCGGCGTCGACGCGCTTGCGGATCGTCGGCGGGCTGATCGGGCCGATGTGGACGCCCATGTACTGCCGGTGGTCCATCGGAAACGCGCCCTTGCCGAGGACCGTCGTCATGCACGGCGCGCCCATGCGCTCGACCAGCCGCACCACCTCGCGCGCGAGCTTGTAGCGGAAGGTCTCGATGCCGACGATCACGGCGGGCTTGCGGGAGGCGTTGAAGCGCGTCGCCGTTTCGCGCGCGGCTTCCGCGGTCTTGCGCTCGTCCGAGCGCGCGAACTCGAGCACGCCGTCCCACTTGCGGATGCGCGCCGGCACCTCGATCTCGCGCTCGACCATGTCGCGATGGATCTCGAGGTAGCCCGGCCGCTGCTCACGCCAGATCGCGCGCACCACGTGGTCGATGTCGTCGGCGACGCTGCGCGGATCGGTGAGGACGCGCGCGGCGCAGGTGAGCTCGTCGTAGATGCGGAACTGCGACTCGATCTCCTTCGCCTGGTGATGGATGAGCTGGCCGAGCTTGCGCTCCTCCTCCCCCGGACCACCGCTGATGACGAGGATCGGCACCCGCTCGGAGAACGAGCCCGCGACCGGGTTCACCATGTTGTGACCGCCGGCGCCGTAGGTGACGCAGACGACGCCGATCCGTCCGGTCGCGCGCGCGTAGCCGTCGGCCGCGAAGCCCACCCCCGGCTCGTGCGAGAGCGTCACGACCTCGAGTCCGCGCGGGCGGCCGAACCTGAAGAAGAGATTGATGACCAGGTCGCCGGGGATGCCGAAGAGATGCGTCACCCCGATGCGCCGCAGGTAGGCGACCAGGAAGTCGCCGACACGCATGCGGGCGCGCATCACGCGAAGAATTCCTCGACGTTTTCGGACGAGACGTCGAGGCTCATGACCTCGTTGTTGCGGTAGACCTGCAGCACCACGCGCTCGCCGGCGCGGTGGCTCCAGAGCTGATCGTAGAGCTCCTTCCGGCTCGCGACCGGCCGGTCGTCGATCGCGACCACGACGTCGCCCTGGCTGACGCCGGCGCGCTCGGCCGGACCGCCGGGCAAGAGGCCGGCGACGACGACGTGATTGCGGAGCGTGTAGCAGTAGAGCCCGAGCCACGCGCGTGACGGGCGGCTCGGGCGCCGGCCGAAGCGCAGCAGCTCCTCGCGGTGGTCGCGGTAGTGCATGATCGGAATCGCGAGCGAGAACCGGCCGATCTCGTTCAGGTTGAGCGAGACCACGCCGACCATGCGTCCGAGGGTGTCGAGCAGCGGCCCGCCGCCGAGGCCGGGGTTCATCGCGGTGGTGTAGATCGCGTCGTCGAGCGTGTACTCCCAGTTGGCCTCGAAGAGCGCGGTCGCGGTGACGCCACCCGAGCTCGCGCGCCGTCCGCTGTCGCCGGCACTCGCGAGGATGAACACGTCGTCGCCGACGGCGATCCCGGGCTCGTCGCGCAGCGCCAGCGCCGGCAGCCCGTCGCCGGGGATCTTCACCAGCGCGATGCCGGACGCGAAATCCCGCGCGATGACGTCGCCGCTGAACGACGTACCGTCCATCAGGGTGACGCTGACCGATTGCGCGCCGAGCACCACGTAGTTGACCGTGACGACGAGCCCATCGGAGTCGACGAGCGTCCCGGTGCCGGCGCGCTCGGTGCCGAGCACCGCGGCGGAGGGATGCTCGTCGGGCACGGTCACCTGGAGGTGCACCGTCGCGGGCAGCGTCTGTTCGAGAAGGCGGACCGTCGAGTTCATCGACGCACGCTCGACGCGCCGCCGTAGTTGCACGCGCTCGGCACGGTCACTATGACGAGGCTCTCATGCACGTCCGTCGCCTCGCGCTCGATTTCACGCCGTGGGCTCTGTTTCGCGCGTTGGCGGGACGACAGCGACCGTTCTTCATCGATGCTGGGCAAGCGTGGGGCGAGGATTGGTTTTCGTCTATGGGATTCGGCCCACGGATGCAATTGCGCGTCGGCGCGGCCGACGGCGCCGCGACACCGCTGGCGGCGCTCGACGACTTGCTGGCCTCGTGTCGACCGACCGCGCTCGACCGGGCGCGGCCGCGGCCGGTACCGTTCGCGGGCGGCGTCGTCCTCGGCTTGGCGTACGACGCCAAGAACACGATCGAGCGCCTACCCGCGCGCCAGCGACTCGATCCATCCGACGCGTATCTCGCCGCGGCGCTCTACGATGCCGTGGTCTCCTACGATCATCGCCGCCGTGAGTACGTCGTGGCGAGCTGGCATCTCGATGCCGCCGCGCTCGCGCGCTACGCCGAGGAGGTGCTGGACGCGGCCGCGGACGCGCGCGCGCTGGTCCGCACCGGCGCGAGCCGCGGCGTCGCAGAGCGCCTCGCCGGCGCGATCGTCGCCAACCTCGACGAGCGCTCCTATGGCGCGGCGGCCGAGCGCGTCCTCGGATACATCGCCGCTGGCGACATCTACCAGGCGAACCTCAGCCTGCGCTTCGAGGCGGCCTTCGCGGGCGATGCGCTCGAGCTCTACGGGCGCCTGCGCGCGTTGCAGGCGGTGCCCTTCGGCGGCTACTTCGATCTCGGACATGAGCGCGTGCTTTCGAACTCTCCCGAGCTCTTTCTGCGCCGGCGCGGCACCCACGTCGAAACCTGTCCGATCAAGGGCACGCGCCCGCGCGGCGCGAACCCCGCCGAAGACGTGCGGCTCGCCGAGGAGCTCGGCAGCGACGCGAAGGAAGGTGCGGAGCATTTGATGATCGTCGATCTCGAGCGCAGCGACCTCGGACGCGTATGCCGCACCGGCAGCATTCGCGTCGTGCGCTTCGCGGAGGTCGCGAGATTCCGCACCGTCCAACATCTGGTGTCGACCGTCACGGGCACGCTCCCCGCCGACCTGCCGACGGGCGCGCTCCTCGCGGCGACGTTCCCCGGCGGCTCGATCACCGGGGCGCCCAAGATCCGCGCGATGGAGATCATCGACGAGGTCGAGCGCGGCGCGCGCGGCTTCTACACCGGCGCGCTCGGATGGATCGACGCGAGCGGCGATTGCGACCTGAACGTCGCCATCCGCACCGCGGTCGCGACGGACCGAGGGCTCGCCTATCACGCCGGCAGCGGCATCGTCGCCGACTCGGTGCCCGCGCGCGAGTACGCCGAGTGCCTGCTCAAGTCGCAGGCGTTCCTCGCGGCGCTCCAGGGCAACGGTGATGACAGTGCGGCGGCAGACCGTGACGGCGCGGCGCCGCTGCACGGCACTCCGGACGCGACCGCGCGCGCCGACGACAGCGTGATCGTTCGTCCGACGTGAGCTCGGCGCGGCAGGCGCGCACGCGGGCGGCACCTCGTGGTCCGATCGTGCTGCTGAACGATCGTCTCGTTCCCGCGGCGCGCGCGACGATCGCGGCGCTCGACCGCGGCTTTCTCTACGGCGACGGACTCTGCGAGACCATCCGCGCGTACGGCGGCCGGCCCTTCGCGCTCGACGCACACCTCGCCCGGCTGGCGCGCTCCGCTCGCGTGTTTCGGATTCCCTTCGAGCGCAGCGTCGCCCATTGGCAGCCACGCATCGCCCGCCTGCTACGCGCCAACCAGCTACACGATCGCGACGCCGCGTTGCGCTTGACGGTCTCCCGGGGCGCCGGCCCGATCGCCATGTTGCCTCCGCCCGGTCTCCGTCCGACGACGCTGCTCGTCGCGACGCCGCTCGACGCGCGGATCGCGGCGGCGCACCGCAACGGCGTCGCGATCTGCTTCTTCCCTTTCCGCCTGGTGACCGCGACCGAGCAGAGCCACAAGACGTTGCACTACCTGCCTGCCGTGCTCGGCAAGATGATCGCGAGCCGGCGCGGCGCCTGGGAGGCGGTCTACCTCGGCGCCGACGATACCGTGCTCGAGGGCACGACGAGCAACGTGTTCATCGTGCGCGACGGTGCGCTGGTGACGCCGCCGCTGCACGGCATTCTCCCCGGCATCACCCGGCGCGTCCTCACCACGATCGCGAAGCGGGCGCGCCTCACGATCAGTGAGCTCCCGATCACGCGCGACGAGCTCTTCACGGCCGACGAGTTGTTCCTCACCGCGACGACGATCGAGATCCTGCCGGTGGTGCGCGTCGAGCGGCGGCCGATCGGGAACGGCGCGCCGGGTCCGGTGACACGCGCGCTGCAGGCGCGCTATCGCCGCTTCGTCGACGCGGCGCTCGCGCGATGACGCCGCATCGTCGCAGCGCGACGATCGGTCAGAGCAAGAGGTAAGGTGCGACCGCCATCCCGACCGTCACCGCGACGGTGAGGACGGCGAAGCTGGCTTTGCCGAACGAGTTGGCGCCCGCTTTCACGTGGCCCCAGAATCCCGAGGGCGGCGGACCCTGTGGCTCGTCACCGAAGAAAGCGTCGCCGTCGCTCGCGGTCTCGGCGCTGTCGGCTTTTGCAACCTTGCCGTAGTCGTCGGGCTTCGCGGGCGGATCGTCGGTGAGCAAGTTCATGTCGTCATTGCTCCACCGCTCGCTCGCGATGTCCTTGCGCCAGCGCGCTTCCGACGCGTCCCAGTCGTCGGCAATGCGCGGACCGACGATCTCGTCCTCTGTACCCTCGTGCGCGCGCTGTGCCGCCGTCGGTCCACACGCGCTCGCGATCACTGCGAGCATCATCAGCATGCCGCACAGACGAGCCTCTTGCCGCATCATCCGCCTCCCGTGATCGCGTGCCCGGTCGCGCTCAATGTGGAATCGCCCCTCTCTCGCAGCTATAGTCCCCGGCTCCCACGCGTACAATCCACATTCCGCGGAGGCATCATGCGGGTCTACGTCGACCATGTGCATCGTCACGCCGGTGAGGAGGTGACGCTCGC
>JBGPIT010000099.1:0-13664 GCA_041485125.1 Binatia bacterium
AACCCGCTGATTAAGAGTCAGCTGCTCTACCAATTGAGCTACCGGCCCGTGCTCGGTCGACGAGAGCTGCGTAAGCTAGACGATTCGTCGCGCGCTGTCACGCGAGACGGGGTAGATCGGCGGCGCGGAAAGCGCGAGAGCGACTGACCGCGTCGGCCAGCCGCTCTCGCTCGATGGGTGACTGAAGGGTTTCGAACCCTCGACCCCCGGAGCCACAATCCGGTGCTCTACCAACTGAGCTACAGTCACCACACACTGTGCGCGCGATCGGCACGCGCGCTTCGTTGATCATCGTGAACTAGCGCGCCAGACGGGATTCGAACCCATGACCTACGGCTTAGAAGGCCGTTGCTCTATCCACCTGAGCTACTGGCGCGGGCCGGATCGGGTGAGTGCCAGCGATCGGGGCGAGAGGATTTGAACCTCCGACCCCCTGCGCCCAAGGCAGGTGCGCTACCAGGCTGCGCCACGCCCCGTCGAGAAACTCGCACGTCCCGCGCCGGCTCGCGCTGGTTTCGAGCCCAATTGGCGCGCGTGCCGATCTTGAGGTCGTACCATCGCACTCCGGGGCTTTCAAGTTGACGCCAGCGGTCGCGAGGCATGTCCTCACCGCTCCCCGAGCTCCCGTCGGAGCGCGACGAGTGCCTGGCCGCGATGACTGCGCTCGTGCTTGCGGTCGTCTGCCAGCTCGGCGAACGTGAGGCCGGTCGCGGGATCGAGGAACACGGAATCGTAGCCGAAGCCGTGGAAGCCGCGCGGCGCGAAGGCGATCGTCCCGTCGCAGCGACCGTCGACCTCGAGGAGCTCGCCGTCCGGCCATGCGAGCGCCAGCGCGCAGCGGAATGCGGCTCGACGGGACGCGACCGGGACGTCACGGAGCTCGTCGAGGAGCTTCCGGACGTTGGCAGTGTCGCTCGCGGCCTCGCCCGCGTAGCGCGCGGAGCGCACGCCCGGGCGGCCGTCGAGCGCATCGACCTCGAGTCCCGAGTCGTCACCGAGCGCGGGCACACCGGTGCGCCGTGCGAGGTCGAGGGCTTTGGTGCGGGCGTTCTCCGCGAACGTGACGCCGGTCTCGTCGACGGTCCAGGCGGCGACGATCGCACCCGCCGCGACGAGCTGGATCCCGTGCGGGACGAGGACCTCGGCGATTTCGCGGAGCTTCGCGGCGTTGTTGGTGGCGACGGCGATCGTCGAAGGGAGCTGTCTCGGCATCGAATGGTCGTTCCGGGGTGATGAGAAGAAGCGTCGCGCCGGCGGCGCGGACGGTCGCCGCGTCGCCGGCGGCGACGCGCGTGGACTACGCTGATGCGCGGACCAACACCTCGCGCTGCTTCTGCACGAGCTCCGCGATGCCCTCCGCGGCGAGGGTCGTCAAGGCGCTCAGCTGCCCGGCGGTGAACGGCTTCCCTTCCGCTGTGCCTTGCACCTCGATGAACCGGCCGCGGCCGGTCATGACCACGTTCATGTCGACCTCGGCGCGGCTGTCCTCCTCATAGGCGAGATCGAGGCAGGTGCGGCCGCCGACGATGCCGACACTGACCGCGGCGACGTGATCGGCGACGATGGCGCCGCCGATGAGGCCCGCCGCCTCGAGCTTGCGGAGCGCGAGGACGAGCGCGACGTAGGCGCCGGTGATCGCGGCGGTGCGGGTGCCGCCGTCGGCCTCGATCACGTCGCAATCGATCCAGATGCTGCGCTCGCCGAGGGCGTCGAGGTCGACGACGCCGCGCAGGCTGCGGCCGATGAGGCGTTGGATCTCGTGGGTGCGACCGCCGATCTTGCCACGCGACGCCTCGCGCTCGGAGCGGGTGTGCGTCGAGCGCGGCAGCATCGCGTACTCCGCCGTGACCCAGCCGCGGCCGCGACCGCGGAGGAACGGCGGGACGCTCTCCTCGACCGACGCGGCACAGAGAACGCGCGTCACGCCGAGCTCGATCAAGGCCGAGCCTTCGGCGTGCCGCAAGTAGTTCGGCGTGATGCGGACCGGTCGGAGCTCGCGCGGGCGCCGTCCGTCAGCTCGGCTGCCGCGCTTCGCCG
Organism: Binatia bacterium; assembly: GCA_041485125.1. GTDB lineage: Bacteria > Desulfobacterota > Binatia > UTPRO1 > UTPRO1 > JBGPIT01. The sequence continues at coordinate 2,038 of JBGPIT010000099.1, forward strand.
CCCCGCCCTTCGCCGCCGCGTTGCTGTGCTCTTCGCTCATGGCGCGAGCGGTATCACGGTCGACCCGGAGCGTCGAACCGTCGCCGGCGCGCGGCGGTCTCATGAGAGCTGGCATCACACTTCGCATACCGCGAGCGAACGTCACGTCCGGTGGCGACCGTCAACAATCGTCTACCAACCTCCCACGCGACGTTCGCTGAGACGTCTTAAAGATTGTGTCTTGTTCGTCCGATACGCTGCTGTTACGTTTTTCACGCGCTCCGACCGCTCGCGAGAAGAAGGACTACTATGGATGGATCTCCGTTCATCATTGGTCAGCACCCTCTAATCCAGAAGATCCACACGTTGATCAAAAAGGTGACGGCGACCGATGCCACCGTGCTGATCATGGGCGAGAGCGGAACCGGCAAGGAGCTGGTCGCACGCGCCGTCCATGGCTTGTCGCCGCGGGCGGATCGTCCCTTCATCCCGGTCAACTGCGGCGCGATTCCGGCCGAGCTGCTGGAGTCGGAGATCTTCGGACACGAGCGCGGCGCCTTCACCGGCGCGATCGGCGCGCGCGCCGGGATGTTCCAGCTCGCCAATGGCGGGACCATCTTTCTCGACGAGGTCGGCGAGATGAACCCACGCTTGCAGGTGAAGCTGCTGCGCGTGCTGCAGGACCGCGAGATCCGTCCGGTCGGCTCCGACCGCACCACCAAGGTCGACGTCCGCGTGATCGCCGCGACCAACAAGGACTTGGCGCAGGAGGTCGAGCGCGGCGGCTTCCGCGAGGATCTCTTCTACCGGCTGCAGGTGATTCCGATCATCATGCCGCCGCTGCGCGAGCGTCGCTCCGACATCCCGCTCCTGGTCGAGCACTTTCTCGAGAAGCAAAACCGCAAACGCCCCGACCATCCGGTGCAGATCAGCGACGAGACGATGGTGCATCTCTGGGAGTACGACTGGCCCGGCAACGTGCGCGAGCTCGAGAACCTGCTCGAGCGGATGGTGATCCTCTCCGAGGACTCGCTCATCCGGGTCGAGCACCTGCCGAGCAACATCCGCTCGTTCATCTCGGAGAAACGCATCCCGAAACCGACGCTCAGCGAGAACGGCCTCGACCTGAACAGCGCCGTCGAGGAGTTCGAGAACCGTCTCATCGAGGAAGCGTTGCGGCGGACGAAGGGCAACAAGCAGGCGGCGGCACGGCTGCTCGGGTTGAAGCGGACGACACTGGTGGCGAAGCTGCGGCGGCGGAAGGGCGGCGTGCCGTTCCAGCCGGTGCAGCAGAACTATCTACTGTAGGGGGACATGGGCGTGGAGAAGAAACGAGAGCCGACGGTCCTAGTGGTGGACGACGATAAGCATGCGCTGGAGATCATCTCGCGGCTGCTGCAGAAAGAAGGCTTCAACGTGCTGCGCGCGCCGGGCGGGCAACCGGCGCTCGACGTGGTCGCGTCGGAGAACGTCGACGTGATCCTCCTCGACGTGATGATGCCGGACGTGGACGGCTTCCAGGTTTGCACCGCGCTACGCGCGCAGGAGCGCACCCGTGACATCCCGGTGATCTTGCTCACCGCGAAGGACGATCTCGAGACGCGCGTCGTCGGCATGCGCCTCGGGGTGAGCGAGTTCCTCACCAAGCCTATCAACAAGGTCGAGCTCTTCGCGCGGGTGCGCGCGCAAGTCCATCAGCGCTCGATCGAGTACGGGATCGACGACATCCTGACCGACTAACGGCGCGCCCCGCGGCCCGGAGCCAGCCGCGGACGCAAAAAAGCCGGCGCTATCGGATGATGGCGCCGGCTTTGATGTCGCTGCGGAGTCCGCGCTCGACGACGCGGTCCGCGCGTCGGCTCAGTGACCGCCCATACCGGCCGGCTTCTCCCCCGCACCCTTCGGATTGTCCGCGGCCGCACCCGGCTTGCCGGTCTCGCCGGCGCCGGCCCCGCCCGCCGCGGCACCCGCCTGCGCTTGGCACTTCTTCACGTCGTCGACGGAGATCATCATCCGTTCCGAGATGTCTTTGGGGTCGCGCCCCATCTTCAGATCCTTGTTGACGATGCCGCAGTTGACGTCGCTCGCGAAGCCGGCGCCTGCTCCGGCGAGCAGCAAAACGGCGGTCCCTGCAATCCCCAGCAATGTCTTACGCATGCTCGAACCTCCTTTGGGCGGTGCGTGATTGCACCGATTCGTGTAGACGAGCTGCCAAACCCGCCGACCGGAAGCGGTCGCGGTCCCCGAACGTGCGGCGCTTTACTATGGGGTATCGCCGTAGACAAGCCGAACGCCGAGGCGTGCGTCGGCCGATGCCGCCGCCGGCGGACTGCCGCCGTCAGGACGCCAGGGCGACGGACTCGAACCCGCCGTCGGCATAGGACTCGGCGGCGCGCTGGAGAAGCGCCCGCATGTCGGCGAGCGTCGGAGCGCGGGTGAGCGACTCGCGGAGCGCGGCCCCGCCACGCACCGTCTTCAGCATCCGACACGCGAGACCGCGGCCGCGACCGAACGCCGCCCTCGGCGGCAGCTCCGCCGCGAGCCGCTCCATCAACGCGTCGATCGCGGCGAAACGCTCGAGCGGGTGCACCGGCGGCACCGGCCGCCCCGCCTTGAGCGCGGCGATCTCGCGGAAGATCCACGGGTGGCCGAGCGAGCCGCGGCCGATCATGATGCCGTCGACGGCGGTTGTCCGTAGCCGCTCGACGGCCTGCGCCGCGCTGACGACGTCGCCGCTGCCGATCACCGGCACGCGCACCGCCTCCTTCACGCGCGCCGTCAGCGTCCAGTCCGCCTCGCCCGTGTAGAGCGCGACGCGCGTGCGGGCGTGGACGGCGATCATCGCCGCACCCTCGCCTTCCGCCATGCGCGCGATCTCGACGGCGTTGCGCGATTGATCGTCCCAGCCGGCGCGAATTTTCACGGTGTACGGAATCGTCAGCGCGCGCCCGAGCGAGCGCAGAATCTCCTGTAAGATACCCGGCCGGCGCATCAGCTCCGCGCCGCCGCCCTTGCGGACGACCTTCGGCACCGGGCAGCCGCAGTTCACGTCGAGGATGTCGGCCCCGAGCTCCTGCGCGATCAGCGCCGCCTCCACCATGCGCGCCGGCTCGGCGCCGAAGAGCTGCATCGAGAGCGGCCGCTCGGCCGGCCGATAGCGCAGCATCTGATGGGTGCGGAGATTGTGACGAGCGAGCGCCTCGATGCTGACGAACTCGGTGACGACGAGCCCGACCGCACCCGGGTTGAGTTCCTTCACGATCGAGCGGAACGCCGAGTCGGTGATCCCGGACATCGGCGCCAGGACGACGTTCGGGGTGATGCGCACGCCGCGGACGTCGAACCCGTCGGGCAACGTCGCGGACCCGTGTGCGTCGGTCGCCGGCGCCGTCATCGCGCGCGGCGGTGCCGCGGCGGAGGGCGTACCGTCGACTACGTGAGTGCCGGCCACCGGTCGTTCCACGGCCGCGCTTGCTCGTACGCGTACGCCGCCTGCAGGACCAGGTCGTCACGATGATGCGGGGCGACGATCTGCAGGCCGGCGGGCAGACCGGCGTCGGTGAAGCCGGCACGGACGGTCGCCGCCGGATGACCGGAGAAGTTGAAGGGGTACGTGAACGCGACGGCGCCGAGCTCGGACGGGATACGCTCGCCGTCGATCGTGCGCGGGAACGGGCCGGCGGCGGGGAAGGCCTCGGTCGGCAGGGTCGGACTCAGGAGGAGCGCGTAGCGCGCGAAGATCTCGGCGATCCGCTGCTGCAGGAGCGCGCGCTTGCGTTGTGCGTCGCCGACGAACGCTTGTGTGACGTCCTTGCCGCGCTCGAGGCCGTGGAGAAACGCCCTGCCCCACTCGTCGCGATGCCGGTCGAGGATCGGCGCCAGGTTCGCGTAGGTCTCGGCGCACGAGAGCATCGCCCACTCGATGCCGAGATCGGGCAGCGCGTCGTCGATGATCTCGACCTCGTGGCCCATGGCGCGAAAGGCCTCGACCGCGCGCTCGACCTCGCGCCACACGTCGCGTTGCACCACCGCGTAGCCGAGCGTCTTACTGACCCCGATGCGCAGGCGCGACGGCAGCTCGGAGAGACGCGCCGCGTACGAGTAACCCGGGTGCGGCAGCGCATCCGGATCGCTGGGATCCGCACCCACGACCGCGTCGAGGTACAGTGCGGCGTCGCGGACCGTGCGCGTGATCGGGCCGTAGCAGACCGTATCGATCCACGGCAGCATTGCCTTCGGCCCCATCGGGATGCGGCCGAACGAGGGCTTGATGCCGAACGCACCGACGTAGCAGGCCGGAATCCGGATCGAGCCGCCGCCGTCGGAGCCGGTCGCGAGCGGCACCATGCCGGCCGCGATCGCCGCACCCGATCCGCCGCTCGATCCTCCCGGCGTGCGCTCCAGGTTCCACGGATTGCGCGTGACGCCGAAGATCAAGTTCTTGGTGAGGCCGGTGTAGCCGAACTCCGGCGTGTTGGTCTTGCCGACGACGATCGCACCGGCCGCCTTCAGTCGCGCGACTTGCACCGAGTCGCGGGCGGGACGGTAGTCCCGAAATGGGACTGACCCAAAAGTCGTCGGCAGGCCCGCGACGTCCTCGAGGTCTTTGACCCCGAGGGGAAGACCGGCGAGCGGTCCGACGGCCTCTCCGGCGGCGAGACGCCGTTCGAGGGTTTCGGCGTCGGCAAGCGCGCCCCGCTCGCGGAGCGCGACGAAGGCGTTCACGCTCGGATTTTTCGCCGCGATCACGTCGAGCGACGCTTGCACCAGGGCTACCGGCGAGAGCTCGCGTCGGCGCACTGCGTCGGCGAGCTCGTAGCCGGGACGGGTCAGAAGGTCAGCGGATGTGCTCACAAAACTCTTGTCGCGCGGCACCCGAGTGTCGCATAATGCCGCGTATGACAGATCCCATGTTCGTTGCCTTGGGGATGGCTGGCGGCGTCATGGTCGTGGCGATCGCGTTTCTTCTCGCCCGCTGACACGTCTCATTCTCCGCGCTTCTCCAACGGCGTGTAGTCGCGCTCGTCGGGGCCGAGATAGATCTGCCTCGGCCGCGCGATCTTCTGATCGGGGTCGAGCAGCATCTCCGACCACTGCGCGATCCATCCCGACGCGCGCGGGATCGCGAACAGCACCGGGAACATGTCGGTCGGAAATCCCATCGCCTGGTAGATGATTCCCGAGTAGAAGTCGACGTTCGGGTAGAGCTTGCGCGAGACGAAGTAGTCGTCCTGCAGCGCGATGCGCTCGAGCTCGAGCGCGACGTCGAGCCAGGGGCTGCGTCCCGTCACCTCGAAGACCTCGTCGGCGACCTGCTTCACGATCTTGGCCCGCGGATCGTAGTTCTTGTAGATGCGGTGGCCGAAGCCCATGAGGCGCCCTTCGCCCGCCTTCACCTTCTTGATGAACTCGGGGATCTTCTGCACCGAGCCGATCTCCTCGAGCATGCGGATCACGGCCTCGTTGGCGCCGCCGTGCAGCGGCCCGTAGAGCGCCGCGATCGCGCCCGCCATCGCGGAGTACGGATCGGGGTGCGAGCTGCCGATCGACCGCATCGCGTTGGTCGAGCAGTTCTGCTCGTGATCGGCGTGCAGGATGAAGAGCACGTCGAGCGCGCGCTCGAGGATGGGGTTCGGCTTGTACTTGAGCTCGGTCATCGTGAACAACATGTTCAAGAAGTTGCCGGGGTAGCTGAGGTCGTTGTCCGGATACGCGTACGGCATACCGATCGAGTGCCGGTACGCGAACGCCGCGAGCGTCGGCATCTTCGCGATCAGCCGATGCGTCTGGATGCGCCGCGACTCCGGATCGAAGATGAGCTTCGCGTCCGGGTAGAAGGTGGAGAGCGCACCGACGGTGCCGACCAAGATCCCCATCGGGTGCGCGTCGTGATGGAACCCGTCGATGAACTTCTTGATGTTCTCGTGCAGGATCGTGTGGTGCGTGATGTTGTTGACGAACGCCTCGAGGTGCGAGGGCTTCGGCAGCTCACCCTTCACCAGCAGGTACGCGGTCTCGAGATAGGTGCTCTTCTCCGCCAGCTGCTCGATCGGGTAGCCGCGATAGCGCAGGATGCCCAAGTCCCCGTCGATGAAGGTGATCCGGCTCTTACACGCCGCGGTGTTGGTGAACGCCGGGTCGTACGTCATCAGCCCGAAGTCGTTGGGCGCGGTCTTGATCTGCCGCAGATCGAGCGCGCGGATCGTGTTGGACTCGATCGGCAGCTCGTACGTCTTCCCGGTGCGATTGTCGGTGATGCTCAGTGAGTCGCGTCCCATATCCGGAGCCTCTCGCCGCTCTGCGCGTAGCGTCGCCATCAACGTTTGCCTCGTTCTATCAATCGTAACGCACGGCGCAATGTGCTCCGTCCCGTTCAAGAGGTCATTGCCATGCGCGGGGCTGCAAGCGGGAGCCGCGTCGCCGCACGCAGACCGTACGGCGCTGCCGCGCCCTCGAATGGGTTCGCCAATCATTGCCAGCCGCACCGTCAATGCCGGAGGCGGTCTGACGTGCGTCGCCACGCCCCCCGCTTCCAGCCCCGCGCCAGCGACGGCCTCGGAACACAACACCCGCGTCGCCCTCCAAGAGTTCCGTCGCGGCGCCGCGGACGCGACGGATCGCGCGAACGCGCGATCCGAGCGATGCGCCGCCCTCTTCTCGACCGCCCACCCAAGGCGCGCCGCCCGGACGGCGAGCCGTCGCCGCCGCGTTAGGGCCGCCTGATGTGGTGCGGACCGCGTTTCATGCTCGGTGTGCAATCGACTTAAGCAGTGGGCGGCCCTCCGCGGCGGCGACGGCTCGCCGTCCGGGCGGCGCGCCTTTGCCGGGACGGTTCGCAATGAGGCGGAGCGCCGCGCATGCTGCGCCGGCCGCCGGGATCAGGTCGGGACTTGGTAGAGGTACTCTTGGAGGTAGCGAATCTCTTCGGTCATGCGCGCCATGTCCACCCGCATCAGATCGCGGATCGACAGCATCGACACCATGCGATCCCCATCGACGATCGGAAGGTGCCGAATGTTCGCGCTGTCCATCTTGCGCATCGACGTCTCGTAGTCCTCGTCCGGCGTCGCGACGATCAGGTTGCGCGTCATCACGTCGCCGACGGCGGTGCGGAGAGGATCGAGGCCGCGATTCACGACCCGGCGGACGATGTCACGCTCCGAGAGCACGCCGACCAAGCGCTCGCCGTGGAGCACGGCGACGATGCCGACGTTGTTCGTCTCCATGGTGCTCGCCGCTTCAGCGACGGGCGCACTCTGCTGCATCGCGAAGATGAAGCCTTCCCGCATGATGTCTCTGAGTGCCTTCATGGAGGGGTCCTCCGGGTCCCCTCATAGCGCAGAGGGATCGGGGAGGGGAACAAGAAAGTGCGCCGGACCGGATCGATGCGGGTCGCCTCCGACGCCCGGAAACGCTCACCCCATCGTGGTGACGCGTTCCGGACGGATGCGGTAGATGACGCGCGTCTCGCCCGCCGTTCGCATGGGGTAGGTATCGAGCCCCATGTACTTCTTCGCGAGGCGGTCGATGTGCGCGTCGGCACCCTCTTCCGTGATCCCGTCGACCCGGCCGCGGATCTGAATGTAGCGGTACGGGTTTGACGGGTCGGTGATGGCGAGGGAGACGCGCTGATCGCGCCGCATGTTGCGGTCCTTGGCGCGGCCCTTGGCGCTGTTGATGCGGATCATGTCGCCCTCGGTGTCGAACCAGATCGGCGTCACTTGCGGACTGCCGTCACGGAAGAGGGTGCCGAGATTGGCGAACACCTTCGCCTCATCGGAGAGCAGCGGGCGGAAAGCCTCGGGGATCGATGCGCTCATGCGGACCTCCTTGTCGCTCCGGCACTACTATCGCCAGGCGTCCCGCGCGTCGGCAAGCCCGCGAGGACCGTCTCCGCCTGCCGCATGATGTCGGTGACGATCTCGCGACACGACTTGATCGCGTCGATGCCGCCGGCGCTCTGCCCGGCCGGCATGCAATCGCGTTCCGGGTCGAGACCCGTCTCCGGTCCGGCGAGGACGTGCCACACGCCGTCCTGGGTCGCGCGCGCGGCTTGCATCGGGAAGCGTTGCAGCTCGTCCTGCTTCCCCTCCCACTCGTCGGTGTAGCGGGTGCGGATCGCACGCATCGTCTTGCCGCTGTAGGCGCGCGTGATCACGGTGCCGGTCTCGTCGCTGTCGACGATCTTGTCCTTGTACTTCGGGTGCGCGCGCGCTTCGGTCGAGGCGATGAAGCGCGTACCCATCCAAATGCCTTGCGCGCCGAGCGCGAGCGCGGCGACGAGCCCGCGGCCGTCGAAGATCCCACCCGCGGCGAGGACCGGCACCTTCACCGCGTCGACGATCATCGGCACGAGCGGCATGGTCGCGATCTGGCCGGTGTGCCCGCCCGCCTCCGTGCCCTGCGCGACGACGATGTCGCAGCCGGCCTCGACGGCACGGATCGCGTGGCTCACCTTGCCGCACATGTTGATCACGAGGACGCCGTAGCGGTGGCAGAGCTCGACGACCTGGGCCGGCACGCCGAGCCCGGCGACGAACGCCTTCGCGCCCGATTGGCAGATCGTCTCGACCAGCGGCACCATGTCGCGCGGGCTCGCGGTGAGGAGATCGACGCCGAAAGGCTTCGCGGTAAGCGCCTTCACCTGATCGATCTCGCGCCGCATTTCGTCGTGCGGCATCGCGGCGGCGCCGAGGCAGCCGAAGGCGCCCGCCTCGGACACGGCGGCGGTCACCTGGAAATACGAGACGCCGCCCATGCCGGCGAGCAGGATCGGGTAGTCGATGCCGAGCTGGTCGCAGATCGGTGTGCGAATCATGCAGCCGTCTTACAACCGGGGTCGAGCTGCCTCAAGGTCGGACTCGGCGCCGGCGGTACGCGCGGCGGGCCTCGAGGTGATCGCCTGCATCGCCGCCTCCGCGGCTTCCTCGCCGCTGTGGATGCAATCCGGAATGCCGACGCCCGAGTACGCATTGCCGGCGAGCGCGAGCCCCGGCAATGCCGTAACGCGCCGGCGCAACTCCTCGACGCGGGCGAGGTGACCGACGTGGTACTGCGGCATCGCGCGCGGGTGGCGATGGACGCGCGTGAGGCGCGGCGCGGCACCGATGCCAAGGAGATCGCCGAGCTCGCGCCGCGCGCTCGCGATCAGCGCCGCATCGGAGAGCGCGGTCATCTGCTCGGCGAGCGCGCCGCCCGAGAAGACGCGCAGCAGCACCGCGCCCGCGGGGGCGCGGCCGGGATACTTCACGCTCGAGACGGTGCAGGCGATGAGCTCACGGCGCTCGATCGCCGGCACGACGAAGCCGAAAGCGTCGAGCGGATGCGGCACGTCGGCGCGATCGTAGGCGAGGGTCACCGTCGCGGCGGACGCGTAGGAAATGGCGGCGAGCGACGCCGCGAGCTCGGCGTCGGCACGCGCCAGGACGGTCGCGGCGGCGTACGCCGGCGTCGCGACGACGACCGCGTCGCTCGCGATCGTCGCGCCGCCGTCGAGCTCGACGCGCCAGCGCCCCGTCCCGTCCGGCACCACCGCGTGCGCGCGCGTCCCGAGCCGGAGCGAGTCCCGCGGCAAGCGCGCCGCGAGCGCGTCGATCAAGGTCTGCATGCCCTCCTCGAAGCTCACGAACATGCTGAAGCGGGCGCCGCCCTCGCCTCGCGCCGCACCGGCGCGTTGCCGCCGGAGCGCGAGAATGAGGCTGCGATGCCGGCGTTCCATCTCGAGGAAACGCGGCATCGTCGCCGCGAGACTCAAGCGCGCCGGATCGGCGGTGTAGATGCCGCCGGCGAGCGGCTGCACCACGCGCTCGAGCACCTCGCGCCCGAGGCGCCGCTCGACGAAGGCCGCCAGGCTTTCCTCGGCGCCGTCGCGCCGCCGCGGCAGCACGAGATCGGCCGCCATGCGAAGCTTGCCGCGCCAGCTGAAGAGCGGCGACATGACGATCGACCAGAGCAGTGTCGGCGCGAGCAGGAGAAAGCCCTCGGGCACCGCCTGCAGACGGCCACGATGAACGACGAGCGTCCGCCGCTCGCCCTCGCGCGTCCCGACCAGCCGGTCCTCGATGCCGAGCCGGCGACACAAGGCGATCGCCCAGGGCTTCTCGGTGAGGATCGAGTCGGCGCCCGTCTCGATGAGAAAGCCCTCGGCGTGCTCGGTCCCGATCGAGCCGCCGAGCCTGTCGCTCGCCTCCAGCAGCGTGAGCACCGGCGGCTCACCCGTCGCGGCGCCGAGCTCGACGATGCGGTGCGCGGCGGCGAGGCCGGCGATGCCGCCGCCGACCACGACGATGCTGCGCCGTACGCCGCCCGCCACGCCGCTACCCGCGGCCGACTTGGGCACGCACCACGTCGGCCAACATGCGGACGAAGGCGGGATGATCGTTGGCGGTCGCGGCGCGCGCTAGTCGCACGCCGGCGGCCACGGCCGTCGCGCGCGCCTCGACGTCGAGATCGTAGAGCACCTCGACATGGTCGCACACGAAGCCGATCGGAACGAGGACGATCGCGCGCGTGCCGGCCCGCGCGCAATCGCGGATCACGTCGTTCACGTCGGGCTCGAGCCAGGGATCGCGCGGGCTACCGCTCCGACTCTGATACGCGAGGATGAACTCCGTGCGCCCGAGCGCGGCGGCGACCAGCCGGCACGACGTCGTGAGCTCGGCGACGTACGGCGACGACTCCGCCATCGCCGACGGGATGCTGTGCGCCGTGAAGACCAGCTGCGGCGGGGCGCCGTCACCCGCGGCGCCGTCGGAGGCGAGCGCGGCCAGGGCCTCTTCGGTCCGGCGCACCATCGCCTCGATGAAGAGCGGGTGGTCGAACCAGCGCCCCGCATACTCGACCGCCGGCGCGTCGGCGCCGAGCGCCTCGCGCGCGTCAGCGACCGCGCCGGTGTAGCGTTGCCAGCTCGCCTCGGTGCGGTGTGCGGCGAGAATCACGCCGACGGCGCGACGGATGCCGTCGTCGCACATGCGCCGCAACGTCTCGTCGATGAACGGCGACCAGTTGCGCATCCCGACGTAGACCGGCAGCGTCGCTCCGCTGCGTGCCAGCTCGGCGGCGAGGGCGTCGCGCTGGCGGAAGGTGAGCTCGTTCAACGGCGAGCGACCGCCCATGCGATCGTAGTGGTGCGCCACCTCCTCGAGCCGTGCCGGCGGAATCGGCCGGCCGCGCGTCACATTGGCGAGGAAGGGACGGATCTCGTCCGGAGCGGTCGGACCACCGAAGGCGACCAGCAGCACCGCGTCGAACGGCCGCGCGATGCCCGCTTCGGACCCAGGATTCGCCCCGGTCGTCATGACGCAGAACCGCGCGCGCTCATCTCGTGCACGGCGTCGACCAGCGCCCGGACGTTGTCCGGCGGCGTTTCGGGCAGGATCCCGTGCCCGATGTTGAAGATGTGGCCGGCGCGCCCGCCAACGCGCTCGAGCAGATCGCGCACGCGCTCGCGGATCACCGTGCGCGGTGCCAGCAGGATGCCAGGATCGAGGTTGCCCTGCACGGCGCGCTGGTGGCCGATGCGGCGCCAGCCGTCCTCGATCGCGATGCGCCAGTCGAGACCGACGACGTCACCGCCGGCCGCGGCGACGAGCTCGATGAAGCCGGCCGTGCCGGTGCTGAAGTTGATCACCGGGACGCTCGCGTCGAGG
>JBGPIT010000100.1:0-13658 GCA_041485125.1 Binatia bacterium
CGACGCGATCATTGCCCGAACAAGGTACGGGCGATCACCTTGAGCTCGAGGATCGGCTTCACGCCTTCGAAGATCGGCAGCACCGTCGCGTCGACGACGTAGCGGCTGATCGCGAACTCCTCGGCGTAGCCCCAGCCGCCGTGGATGAGCTGGCCGTCCTGCGTCACCCAGACCGCGACGTCGGAGGCGAAGAGCTTCGCCATCGCGGGCTGGAGCGCGATCGACTCGTCCTCGTCCATGGCGCGGGCGGCGGCGTAGGTCAGCTGGCGCGCGGCGGCGATGTGCGTCGCCATGCGGCCGAGCTTGTATTGCGTGAGACCGAACTCGCCGATCGGCTTGCCGAACTGCTTGCGGTCGCTCGCGTACTCCGCCGTGCGTTGCAGCGCGGCTTGCGCGAGACCGGTCGCGCGGCCGCCGGTCTGCAGACGGCCGGCGGCGAAGCCTGCCATCTGGAGATAGAAGCCCTTGCCGAGACCGCCCTGCTCGCCGACCAAGTTCTCGGCCGGGACGAAGAAGTTGTCGAACATCAAGGTGAACGAGTGCATGCCACGGTAGCCGGGTGTCGCGTCGGCTTTCCCCGTCAGCAAACCCCCGCCCGCCTGGCGCTGCTCGAACGCGTGGCCGGGGAAGGTGTCCTTCGGAACGATGAAGAGCGATAGGCCCTTGGCGCCGAGCTTCGGGTTGGGATCGGTGCGGGCGAGAAGCGCGAGCGCGTTGGCGCGGCCCGCGAAGGTGCACCACGCCTTGGCGCCGTTGATCACGTAGCCCTTGGCGCCGTCGCGCTCGGCGGGCTCGGCGCGGCAGGTGATCGACGCGACGTCCGAGCCCGTATCGGGCTCCGTCACCGACACGCCCACCATGACGTCGCCGGCCGCGATCGGCGGCAGCCACTTCTCTTTCTGCGCCTGCGTCCCGCCCTTGAGGAGCGCCTTGGTGAGGATCTCCGGTCGCGTGATCAGGCTGCCGGCACCGGCGAGCGACGCGGCCGAGAGCTCCTCGGTGGTCACGATCATGACCAGATTGCCCATGCCGCCGCCGCCGTACTCCTCCGGCACCGCCATGCCGAAATAGCCGAGGTCGGCCATCTTCCGGATCAGCGCGTCGGGGACGAGCTCGTCGCTACGATGGAGGTGCTCGGCCATCGGCGCGACCTCGGTCGCGGCGAACTGGCGGACGGAGTCGCGCGCCATCCCGGCGATCTCGTCGATGCGGCTGTTGTTGACTCCGCGAGTCGCGAGCTGCTGGCGGCCGATTGCCATCAGACGCGAGTCCTTGAGCGCCTCGCGCACCGCCGACCGCACGGCCGGCGCGCCGAGCGTCTCGTCGAGGAAGCTCGGCGCGAGGCCGAGCTCTTCGGCGTGCGCGTCGAGCTGCGCGCCCGCCCGGCTCGCGACCTCGGCGACGAAGACGAGCGCGAGCTCGTCCATCTGCGCATCCGGCGTCCCGTTCTCGGCGAGCTCACGGCAATAGTCGCGAAGGCCGCGGGCGGCCTCGAGCTCGGTGGCGAGATACGCGACGCGCTCCGACTGCGGCTGGTGCTCGTCGATCGCTTTGCCCCGCTCGGTCAGCGTGGCAGCGCGGGCGACGACCTCCCGCACCGTCCGCTCCAACGATGAAAAGATCGTCGTGCTCGCGTCGGCTGCGGCGCGCGCGTCTCGACTCGAACTGGCGTGGCTCTCCATGAAAGGACCTCCGGCGGGCGGAATCGTTGACGACGTTTACCTGAAACCATAGGATCGCGCGACTTCTGGCAGCAGTGCTGCCGCGCTGGCGCGTGTGCCCGCCAGCGGCGCCACCGAGTACCGCCCGCCCGAGGAATCCGAGAGGAGCGCCGGCTGCGAAGGTCTGTCGTTGAAGCCCGGAGACGCGCTCGGTTCTCGAGACGAGTTGCGATCATTTTCAGGAGGAAGCGTTCATGGAAATTCGGCGAGTCGCGGTAATCGGAAGCGGGCAGATGGGCACCGGGGTCGCGCAAGTCGCCGCGCGCGCCGGGGTCGAGACGGAGCTCTTCAAGATGACCGAGGGCGCCGTCGACGCCGGCAAGCAGAAGATCGCCAAGGCCCTGAAGCGCGAAGTCGAGAAGCAGCGCTGCAGCGAGGCCGAGATGGACGAGACCCTCGGCCGCCTCACCTGCACCAACTCGATCCACGACCTCGCCGAGTGCGACCTCGTGATCGAGTCGATCGTCGAGGACATGGACGAGAAGAAGCGCCTGCTCAGCCGGCTCGACGATGTCGTGAAAGAGCAAGGCATCTTCGCGACCAACACCTCGACGCTCTCCGTGACCGCCCTCGCCGAGTCCACCAACCGTCCGGCGCGGGTGATCGGCATGCACTTCTTCAATCCGGCCACGGTCATGAAGCTCGTCGAGATCGTGCCGACGCTCCGCACCGACGCGGCCGTCCTGGGCGCCGCGCAAGCCTTCACCGAGCGTCTCAAGAAGACCGGCGTGGTCGTGCGCGACTTCACCGGCTTCGTCGTGAACCGGCTCCTCACGCCCTACATGGTCGACGCCATGCGGACCTTCCAAGAGGGTCTGGGCTCGATCAGCGCGATCGACTCGGCGATGCAGCTCGGCGCGAACCATCCAATGGGACCGTTGGCGCTTGCCGACTTCATCGGCCTCGACATCGTGTTTCACATGGCGAGCAACCTCTACGAGGAGTACCGTGAGCCGCGTCTCACGCCGCCGCCGCTGCTGAGGCGGCTCGTCCTCGCAGGCTATCTCGGCCGGAAGAGCGGCAAGGGCTTCTACGACTACTCGAAGACGCCGCCCGCCCCCAACGATTGGCTGGTCGGTAACCCCGCCTAGCCGTGCTCTCCCGGATCCACCACGTCGGCGTCGTCGTCCGCGACCTCGAGCAGGCGTACGGCTTCTGGCGCGACGTCCTCGGCCTCGCGGTGCACAAGGTCGCGACCGTCAAGGACCAGGACGTCACCGCGGCGCTACTCACCGTCGGCGACAGCGAGATCGAGCTCTTGCAGCCCCTCTCCTCGCAGAGCGGCATCGGCAAGTTTCTCGAGCGCCGTGGCGAGGGCCTGCATCATCTCTGCTTTGCGACTGACGACGTCGGCGCCGAGCTCGAGTCGGCGCGGGCGAAGGGCATCCGCCTCATCGACCAGAAACCCCGGCCGGGTCTCGCGGGCATGATCTGCTTCCTGCACCCGGCCGCGACCCACGGGGTCCTGATCGAGTACGCCGAGCCTTTTCCCGAGGACGCCGGCCACGGCTCCGACGGGGGCCACCGATGATCGACACCCAGCGGATCGACCACGTGACGGTCGCGACCCCCGATTCGGCCGCGGCCGAGGCGACCTTCCGACGGAGCTTCGGCTTCGCGCCGGCGGCGCCGGGTGCCCTCCAGATCGGGGACGCGCGCATCGAGTTCGTGACCCCGGCAGCCGGGACGACCCTCGCCGAGATCCTCGCCTCGAGCGGTGAAGGGATGGCCGAGCTCTGCCTGCAGGTGGCGAGCCTCGAGTCCGCGGCGCGGTCGCTCACCTCGGCCGGGGTCGGCCACACGCGTGACGGCGGCGCGCTACGGATCGATCCGAAGGCCGCCCACGGCGTCCGCCTCAGCCTGATCGAGCGCCGCTGAGTACCGCCTCACCCGATGGCCTCGCGCCCGCGCGACTCGCGAGCAGTTTTTTGACCAGCTTTGTACCGGCCTCGCCACAAAAGTGTCGCGACCAGCGCGCGCGGTATTGGAAGGCGAACGAGTTTTCCGCGCGCACGCTGGCACCGTGGTTGCAACGCGCGTTTCCTTGTACCAACTTAGACTCATGTCCGAAGCGTTCACGACCTGGCGGCCGCTGGTGCCCGCGGAGATCGAAAGAGTTCCGGAGAGCCCCGGAGTCTACGAGCTCGCCACGTTGGTTCGCACCGTGCTCTTCATCGGTGCCGCGACGGACAGTCTCACGGCAGAGCTGATGCACCATGTGAACGTCGCGAACGGGCAGTTGCTGCGACACGGTCGTCTCTACTTTCGCTACCGCGCGACCGACGACCCGATCCAGACCCAGAACGCGTTGCTCGCCGACTATACGGCTCGCCATGGCGGAGCGCTGCCGCCGGCGCAGGCGACGCCGCCACCGCCGCCGCCGCCGAAGCGCCATCTGAAAGCGGTCTGATCCCGCGCGCGCGCACGACTACGCGCGCACCTCGCAAACTCGCCAGACTCGCCTTCCCTTACTCACTCCCCGCGCTCCGACTCGGCGGGCACGTCCTCGCGCCGTAGCACGTAGATCCGATCGCCCTGCGCCCACCACGTGGGGACGCTGATCGACCGCTCGACCGCGTAGCCCGCGACCGGCCCGTTCGCGATCACGAACGGCAGTCGCGCGGTGCCGCTCAGGTTCGGCACGTCGCGATCGGGATCCTGGCCGGGGGCGAGATTCTCGGGGTGGGCGTAGAGCCGCCATCCGTTCTCGACGTAGCCGGCGTCGATGCGATGCTCGGCGACGCCGCGCGCGCGAAGACTCGCGACGGCGGCACCGACCGCACGGCCATACGCCAGCATGTCGCGCGTACCGCTCACGTCGAGGAGCGCGAGCGCGGCGAGCGTCGCGCTCGCGGCAGCGGTCTGGACGCGCCCCGGCCTCGCGCGCCCGGTCGCGATCGCGATCGCGATCGCGACCGGCACGATCGGCAAGAAGTAACGGTCGTAGAAGAACCAGAGCACGAAGCAGATCGCGATCGAGACCAACGCGTAGACGGCGACCAACCCCCAGCGTGCGGATGCGGAGCCACCGCTCCGCCACAAGGTCGCGACACGCGCGACGAGACAGGCGGCAGCGAAGAGGCCGACGAGCGTGATCACCGTCGCCAGCGCCGCGCGCGCGGTGCCGGGCTCCAGGGCGGCCTGCAGCAACGGACGCGCGGCGCCGAGCTCTTGCACGCTCCAGGTGGCGCGCGGCTTGAGCGCGAGCACGGGGGTCGGCGCGAAAGAGGTCGCGATTCCCGCCACGACCAGCGCCACCGCGGCGACGCGCCAGGGCCACCGGCGCAGCGGTGGCGCGGTGAGGACGAGCGCCGGAAGCGCCGCGATCCCGAGATGCGCCAGCATGCTGGCGAGCGCTTCGAGGTAGACGAGCGGCGAGACCAGGAAGACGTACTCGAGCCGCCCGATCCGGTAGGCGAGCCCGCCGGCGCCCCCGGCGGGCGGCCACAGCCGACCGACGACCAGCGCGGCGGCGGCCATGATCGCCACGGTCGCAACGGCCGCCCCGGCCGTCCCCGGACGCAACCAGTCGCGGGGCGAGATCGTGACGTTGCGTGCGGTCGAGCCGCCCGCGCGCCGCATGGCGACGAGCAGCAGGGCCGCGGGAATCGCGATCGCGACCGGACGAATCATGAAGGACGCGGCGGCAAGGGCGAGGCCGAGGCCGATCCACAGCCGGCCCCCACGTCGATCGCGCCCGGACGGCGCGGTGCTCGGCGGCGGCTCGCGCAGGCCGATCGTCAAAGCACAGAGGCTCCCGAGCGCGAGCGCGACGAACGGCACGTCGGTCATGAAGGTGAAGCTCAAGACGAACCAGACCGGATAGAGCGCGAGCGTCGCGGTCGCGAAGGCGGCCCGTCGCGCGTCGACGTCGAGCGCGCGCAGCAGCGCGAAGAACGCGAGCAGACCGGCGGCCGCGATCACCAGCGTCGAGACGCGGAGGGCGGTGTACGAGAAGCCGGCGGCCAGCGCGAAGGGTACGGCCCAGAAGATCTGCACCAGGGGAATCGTCGAGCTCCACGCGCTGACGTGAAGGCCGCGGCCGGCGATGAGCCGCTCGACGCTCGTGGCGTAGATCCAGTCGTCGATGAGCGGCACGTCGGCACGCGGATCGACGAGGAGCGCGGCGACGCCCCAGCCGAGCAAGAGGGCCGCCGCGATCATCCAGGGTCGTCGTGCCATCGCCCTGCGCTAGCAGGACGGCCGCGGACGCTCCAGGCGAGCGGGCGCGCGGCGCTGGGAGGCTGACCTAGCCGGCCGATCGCATGCGGAGCGCTGCGCCGGCGCCGCGGTCGCTCGCGAGATCGTCGAGGCGCGTGCCGGCCGCATCGCGCGGCGCGCGCGCCGCGGCCGCGTCCGGCACCCAGAGCGCGACCCGCGTGCCGCCGCTCGGTCCCGGTGCGAGGGTGCAGCGACCGTTCAACAAGCTGACGCAGGCGGACACGAGATTCAGGCCGAGACCGGCGCCCTCGCGCTTGCGCGTGTGGCTGTCGTCGGCCTGGTGGAAGAGCTCGAAGATGCGCTCGAGCTTCTCGGGCGCGATGCCCGTCCCGGTGTCGGTGATCGTGATCTCGGTACCGAGGCCGTCGTCGCTCCGCCGCGCCTCGACCCGCACCTCGCCGCCCTCGGTGAACTTGAAGGCGTTGCCGAGCAGGTGAAAAAGCGCGCGACGGAGGAGCGCCGCGTCGGTGTGGACGACCGCGCACTCGGGGCGGATCCCGATCAGGAGCTTCGCGCCGCCGGGGTTCCACTTGTCCGGAATCGCGGTGACGATCTCACGCACCAGCTGCGCCAGGTCGACCTGCGACCAGGAGGGCGCGATCCGCGTCGTCTCGGCGTCGACGAAGAACAGCATGTCGTCGACGAGCTGGTTCAGATGGCGGCCGTTCGAGAGCACCCGCTCGAGATACTGCGACTGCTCGTCGCTCACCGGGCCGGCGAGACCGTCCTGCAGGATCGAGCCGAAGCCGAGGATCACGCTGAGCGGCGTCCGCAGCTCGTGCGACATCAGCCCGAGGAAATGGTTCTTGGCGCGATTGGCGGTGATGAGCGAGGCGGCGAGCCGGCTGATGCCGTCCGACTGCTCGCGCAGGGTCTCCTCCTGGCGCGAGATCGTGGTGCGGGTCTCGCCGAGCTCGCACTCGAGGTCGCGTTGGATGTCGCCCATCGAGATCCGCACCTGCGCGAGCGTGATGATCTGGTCGATGGTCTCGCCGATGAGCTCGTGCGCGCGCTGCGAAGCGAGATCCCAGTCGCAGACGTCCACCCGCGCGCACAGCACCGCGCCGACGCACTCGCCGCCGATCACCAGCGGCAGGCCGATCACGGTCCCGTCGATCTCGGGAACCGGCGGGCGCCGCGACCCGACGCCCTCGCCGCCCCAGCGCACCATGGCGCGCTCGCCGATCACGTCCCACACCAGCGGCAGCATCGACGCCGGACAATCGTCGCTCTCGACGCCGAAGCGCGTCGCCTGGCTGTAGCTCTCGACCAGCACCACCTCCTCGCCGCGCGTGATCACCACCACCACACGCTCGTAGCCGAGGGCGGTCACGATGCGCTCCGCGACGCTGTGGCAGAGGTCGTCGAGCGAGGCGGCGCTGTGCGCCGAGTGCACCAGGTCGCGGATGAGCGACAGATGCGTGAGCAGCGCACCGACTTCGTGCTGGGCGTCCCCCAGCGCATGTCGCAGGCTCTGGGTCATGCCTCGCCTCCGAAGAACGAGCGCAGCTCGTCTTTCTGACCTTGCAGAGCGGCGGCGATCTCCACCCAAGTCGAGAACGTCAGCCCCGCGGTGCCGCCGGTGAGGAGCTGCTCCGCTTGGGGGTCGATGCCGCCGCCGTCGAGATCCGTCCAATGCACCAGCCGGTTGGCGAGGTTGACCATCGCGGGCGTCGCGAGCGTCGCCGCCGGCTCCAGCCGGTCGTGGTGGTGCGCCGCCGTGCTCGCGATCGCGAACGGCAGCTGCCAGGCCTCCGCGAGCCAGGCACCCGCTTGCGCGTGATCGACGCCGAAGGCCTCGCGCTCGCGCGCGACCAGCTCTGCGGCGGGCCCGGCCGAGACCGCGCCGTAGCGCTCCTTGAAGCGCAGGGTGAGGATCACGCGGCCGACGTCGTGCAGCAGTCCGGCGGTGAAGACCTCCTCCGGGTCGGCGGCACGCGTGCGCTGCGCGATCAGCCGCGCCGCCGCGCCGACCAACGCCGAATGTGCCCACAGGTCCGCGAGCGAGGGCCCGCGCTCCACGGCCAGCGTCTCCCAGATCTTCACGCCGAGGGCGAGGTTCCGCACCGTCGAGAAGCCGAGCAGCATCACCGCACGCGAAACGCTCGCGACCTGGCGCGAGTAGCCGAAGAAGCCGCTGTTCGCGAGCCGCAGGACGCGCGCCGTGAGCGACTGGTCACGCTGCATGACCTCGACCAGGTCCCGCACCGACGAGCGGTCGCCGTCGACGACGGTGAGGATGCGCGCCAAGAGCACCGGGATCGTCGGCAGCTCTTTGGCGTTGATGATCTCGGCTCTGAGACGGGCGAGTTGGCTGCTGTCGCTGCTGGCCACGGGGGTGCCTCCATCACTGCGCATGCCGGTTGCGCGCATGGCGTGCCGATCGTCGCCGGTCGGTGATCGCCACGGGGAGTATCGGACGGCGCCGGCACGGACTTGAGAGGCCGGAGCGGAGCGAGGAATTTGGCCACGTTGTGCGGCCCACGGCGGCCGGCTCGCACCGCGGCGAGGACGACGGGCGACGTTGCGCGGCGCGCATGATCTCCCTATAGACTGTCGGCCGCATCCCGCATGGAACGCCTTCTCATCACCGGTATCGCGGGCGGCCAGGGCCGCCTCGTCGCCAAGCGAGTCGCCGACGAGTTCGAGGTGAGCGGCGTCGATCGAGTGCCCTGGGAAGGCCACCCGCATCAGATCCACGTCCACACCATGGATCTCCGCAAGAAGAAGTTCGAGGACATCTTCCGGCGCGAGCGTCCGACCGCGGTCGTCCACCTGGCGTTCATCCGCCACCTGCGCGGCAGCCCGCAGCTCCGCCACGAGATCAACGTCGCCGGGACCAAGCGCCTGCTCGAGTGCTGTGCGCGCTACGGCGTGAAGAAGCTCGTCGTGCTGTCGAGCTCGTACGTGTACGGGGCGCTGCCGGAGAACCCGTACTACATGGACGAGGATACGGCGCTGAACCTCAGCCGCCACTATCCCGAGATCCGCGACCTCGGCGAGGTCGATACGCTCTGCACCACGTTCCTCTGGAAGTATCCCGAGATCGCGACCGCGATCTTGCGGCCGGTCAACACGCTCGGCTACTACGTGCACAGCGCGATCGGCGCATATCTGAAGCTGCGTTACGTGCCGACCATCATGGGCTTCAATCCCATGATGCAGTTCATCCACGAGGAGGACGTCGCCGAGGCGATCGCGTCCACGCTCGAGACCGGCGCGCGCGGCGTCTTCAACGTGGTGGGACCGGGAGCGGTGCCGCTCAAGGTCGCGATCCGCGAGACCGGCGGGAGGGTGCTGCCGCTTCCGGAGACGGCGGCGCGGATCTCGATCGATCGCCTGTTCCGCGTCGGGCTCTACCATCTCCCCGGCGCGGCGATCGACTTCGTGAAGTATCCCTGTACGATTGACGGGAAGCGCTTCCAGCAGGCGACGCGGTTCAAGCCGCTCTTCTCGCTCCCGGAAACGTTCAGCAGCGTGCGGCACTGAGCCGCGCAGCGAGGCGGGCCGTGGCGAAGAACATCAAGAGCACCTCCGAGGGGCGTCCCCGCAGTCGCACCGGCGCGACGCGAGACGGAGGCTTCCCGGTCGGGGTGGCGCGTCCTCTGCGCGAGGAACGTGATGGTGGAGGAGAGCTCGCGGATCCGAACGCGGACGTCGCGACGGCGCGCACGGCGCCCGTAGAAGTCGCACCGCCGCGCGAAGCGGGCGACGTGGCCCCGCCCCGTATGTCCGCCGACGTTCCGCCGGCGCGCGCGACGGCGGGCAACGTCAAGGCGGCGCGGCGCGCGAGCACGCGGAAGGCGGCGCGCGAGAAGTCGCCCGCCGCGACGCTGCCCGCGGCGCCGCCGCCCGGCGCGCCGGCGCCGTCGCGCAGCCGGATCGTCGATCCCTTCGACGACGAGCGGACGCCGAACGTCCTGAACGACTCGCTCGACGCGCTCCACGGGCTCGCGGGCGGGATCCTCGAGAGCTTGGCGCCGCAGGTGATCCGCGACCTGAATCGCGAGATCGGCGCGCGCATCGCCAAGGCGCCGCTCGAGCTCAACAGCTACGGCTACGATCCGTGGGGGCTGAACGTCGACGTCGCGCGGCGGACGCTCGTCGTGTTCGCGCTGTTCTACAAGTACTACTTCCGGGTCCAGACCCGCGGCATCGAGAACCTGCCGCGCGGGCGCATGCTGGTGATCGCGAACCACGCCGGGCAGATCGCGATCGACGCCTGCATGATCGGCACCGCGACCGTGCTCGAGGCCGACCCGCCGCGTCCGCTGCGCGGCATGGGCGAGTACTGGCTGCCGACCCTGCCCTTCGTCAACGTCTTCATGGCGCGCGTCGGCGGCGTCGTCGGCACGCCCAAGAACGCCGTCGACATCCTCGAGCACGGCGAGGCGGTGATCGCGTTTCCCGAGGGCGTGCGCGGCATGAACAAGCCTTTCAGCAAGCGCTACCAGCTGCAGGAGTTCGGCAACGGCTTCATGCGCCTCGCGCTGGAGACCAACACGCCGATCGTGCCGGTCGCGGTGGTCGGCTCGGAGGAGCAGGCGCCGTCGCTCGGCAGCATCGCGCCGCTGGCGCGGCTCCTCAACATGCCGGCGTTTCCGATGCTTCTGACGCCCTTCCCGCTGCCGGTGCGGTACCACATCTACTTCGGTGAGCCGATGGAGTTCCGTGGGAATCACAACGACGAGGACGAGGTCATCGTGAAGAAGGTGAACCAGGTGAAGGACCGGATCAACGAGATGATTCAGCGGGGGCTCCGGCAGCGCCGGGGCCTGTTCGTCTAGTCGTGGCGAAGAAGCAGAAGCGCGTCTTCATCCTCGGCGGCGGCGCGGCGCTCGGTGCGCATCACGTCGGCGCGCTCAAGTACCTCGACGAGGAGGGCATCAAGCCCGACACGATCGTCGCCAGCTCGATCGGCGTGATCAACGCGTGCGTGTACGCGTCGGGCGGTGTGCCGCAGCTCGAGGAGGCGTGGAAGAACTTCCGCTCGATGCCGCGCATCTTCTCGCCGAGCTTCCGGCACAACCCGCTCGTCGGCCGCTCGCTCTTCTCGCTCGACCGGCTGGCGAGCGCGATCGAGGAGTACATCGACTTCCCGAAAATCTACGAGAGCCGCCTCGACCTCGAGTTCATTTTGCTGAATCTCTCGCGCGGCCGCGGCGAGGTGTACTCGCGGCGCGACTGCTCCAACTGGCGCGAGCTCCGCACCATCTCGCGCGCGGGCTACTCGATTCCAATGCTGTTCCCGCCGATCCAATTCCGCGGCGATTGGTTCGTCGACGGCGGCTTCGCGTGGAACATCCCGCTCGAGCACGCGCTCGGCCTCGGTGCGACCGAGGTGTATCTCTTGGCGCCGATCGCGAGCCAGCTGCCCTACAAGGCCCGCTTCCGTTCGATCGTCGACTTCATGCAGCGCTTCGTCGACGTCATGTGGCGGACGATCGGCAACATGGGCTACCTCTACGCCCGCATGGACGACGGACGCTTCAACGGCGTGCCCGTCACCGTGATCGAGCCCGGCGAGCAGTTCAGCGGCTTCGGTCCGCTGCACGTGTTCAACGCCTATCCGCGGAAGAATCGCGTGCTGATCGAGGCCGGCTACCGCGACGCCAAGCGCGTCCTCGCGGTCCGCAAGCGGCTCGAGGCGCACGCGAAGAGCACGCGCCAGCGACTCAAGACCGCCGAGGTCGCACAAGCGACGGCGGCCGCGAGCGAGGGCGCGGGCATCACGACCAGCGGCAAGGTCGTCGCGCTGCGGACGAGCGTCGCGCCGGGACGGCGCTGAAACGCCCGCGCCGCGCAGCTGAGCCTCGTGCACCGTTGCAACGGGCGATGTTCCGCCTGAGCGCGAAGAAGCGAGCGAGTCTGCCGGCTTAACGCCGCTCCGAGGAATGACACATGGCACAGCCGTTGCTGAATGGCGGTGTGATGATGATCGAGAACGGCACCGTTCCCGGCGGCAACTTCCTGATCGGTACGACCGTCCGCGATCTCTTCACCTGCGAGGACCTGTCGAACGAGGATCGGGTGATCGCCGAGATCGCCGAGAGCTTCGTGCGGCGCGAGATCCTGCCGCGGGTCGATGCGATCGAAAGCCAAACCCCCGGGTTGATGCGATCGCTCCTCGAGAAAGCCGGCGAGCTCGGCCTCCTGATGTTCGACATCCCGGAGAAGCACGGCGGCCTCGGCGTCAGCAAGGCGGCGTCGATGTTAATCGGCGAGCGCGCCTTCAAGCTGGCGTCGTTCTCCGTCGCGTGGGGCGCGCATACGGGGATCGGCACCCTCCCCCTCCTCTTCTACGGGACCGCCGAGCAGAAGGAGCGCTACCTTCCTAGCCTCATGACCGGCGAGCGGATCGCGGCGTACGCGCTGACCGAGCCGGGCTCGGGAAGCGACGCGCTCGGCGCGCGAACGAAGGCCGTCCCGACGACCGCTGGCGACGGATACCACTTGACGGGCGTCAAGCAGTTCATCACCAACGGCGGTTTCGCGGATCTCTTCACCGTGTTCGCCAAGGTCGACGGCGAGAAGTTCACCGCGTTCCTCGTCGAGCGTGACACACCGGGCGTGAGCATCGGTCCCGAGGAGGACAAGCTCGGCATCAAGGGCTCGTCGACCTGCCAGCTGATCCTCGAGGACGTCTTCGTCCCCGTCGAGAACCTGCTCGGCGAGCTCGGCAGGGGCCACAAGATCGCGTTCAACATCCTCAACATCGGGCGGTTGAAGCTCGGCGCCGGCGCGCTCGGGGCGGCGCGCGAGTGCCTGGAGGCGGCGGTCAAGTATGCGAGCGACCGCCGGCAGTTCCAGACCCCGATCGTCGAGTTCGGCGCGATCCAGCGGAAGATCGCCGACATGGCGGTGCGGATCTACGTCGCCGACTCGCTCAGCTATCGCACCGCCGGCTTGATCGACGCGCTGCTCGCGCGGCTCGAGCCGGCGGACCCCGACTACGACGCGCAAGTCATCAAGGCGATCGAGGAGTACACGATCGAGCAGTCGATCGTAAAAGTGTTCGGGACCGAGACGCTCGACTTCGTCGTCGACGAGGGTCTGCAGATCTTCGGCGGCTACGGCTTCGTCGCCGACTATCCGCTCGAGCGACAGTACCGCGACTCGCGCATCAACCGGATCTTCGAGGGCACCAACGAGATCAACCGGCTGCTGATCCCGGCGACCGTCATGAAACGGGTCATGACGCAGGGGCTGCCCGTGCTCGAGTTCATGCAGGACGTCGAGCGTGAGCTCGCGCAGGGGAACGGGGACGTGATGCCGTGCGATGGACCGCTCGGGCGCGAGATCGACGCGGTGAACCAGGCGAAGAAGCTCGTCGCCTATACGACGCAGCTGCTCTTGCAGCGCGAGCCGGCCGAGGTCGGGCGGAAGCAGCAGCACCTCGAGCAGCTCGCCGACATGATCATCGACCTCTACGCGATGGAGAGCGCCGTCGCGCGGACGCAGAAGCTCATCGCCCGCCGTGGCGAAGAGAAGGTCAAGTTCGAGCGCGATCTGACCGCGGTGTTCGTCGGCGAAGCGAGCGAGCGGCTCGCCGCCCATGCACGCCAGCTGTTCGGGAACGACACCACCGGCGACGAGCTCGAGCGGAGCTTCGCGGTCATCGAGAGGCTCACGCCGTATCGTCCCGTCGGGACGATCGACGCACGCACGCGGATCGCCGAGCACGTGACCGGGCAAGCCGGCATTCTCGCCTGACCC
>JBGPIT010000101.1:0-13447 GCA_041485125.1 Binatia bacterium
ACCCGAAGCCGCCGCGCGGGCTGGGCTCGACGTGGGCAGCTTCCGGTGGCAATGGCGGAGGTGTCACACCCGTTCCCATCCCGAACACGGCCGTTAAGCCCTCCAGCGCCGATGGTACTGCGTCGTCGCGACGTGGGAGAGTAGGACGCCGCCGGATCTTCTCGAAGGCCCGAGCTCGAACGAGCTCGGGCCTTTTTTTCGCTCGACTGATGCGGTTGGCGGGTCGGCTCCGGTCGTGCAAAGTTCAGTGCGCCGCGTGACCGCCGAACGCGAGGTGCGGCGAAGAGGGAGGGGTTGTTGATGATGGGTCGAAGCGAGCGATCAAGCTCAGCGTGGGTCGCTGTCGGGGCAATCGCGATGCTCGTCGGCTGTGTGCACCGTGACCCGCTCGATCCGCGCGGCCAGCTCGAGCACCGCACCGTGGGTCAGGTGCAACAGGCCGAGGACCGCGCCCGGACCAAGGACGCCTACGAGCGCGTGCGCCAACGCGTGACCACGCTCAAGCGCGGCCAATCCGTCGAGGAGGTCGAGTCCGCGCTCGATGCCACCGTCGTTGCCGAGCATCGCGACGATCCGGAGCAGGAGAAGACCGCGCCGCGGCGAAAGCTCATCGACGGGTGGCTCTGCAGTATGGCGACGTCGCCGCTGCGCAAGCGCTGGCTCTTCGGCTACGATGAAGGCGGCGTGGTGTTGATCGGGTTCGCGGTCGACTTCGCCCGCAACGACCCGGAAGACGACGATGACTGGGTAGTCCGCGGCGTCGACATGCAGCCGCACGACGACTGTCCGAGCGCGGATTGAAGCGCGCACCACGACCGCCGATCGTCCGCGATTGACAATATGGCGAAGATAAGGCGAATATGCTGCCGTGCCGTTCCCCGACCGCACGGCGGCATTGCAGTCGCTCCTTCTCACCGCCGGCATTCATCGCGGTCTGGTGGTCCGTCCGTCGCGACGCCTCGCGAGTGGGATTCCGCCGCTGGACGCGCTCTTGTCGGGCGGCCTTCCGGTCGGGGCCATCACCGAGCTCGTCGGGCCGCGCAGCTCCGGGAAGACCGCACTCAGCTGCGCCCTCACGGCCGGCGTGACGGGCAGCGGCGCCTTCACCGCCTACATCGATTTCCCTGACGCATTCGATCCCGAGCAGGCGGCGGCCGCCGGCATCCGCCTGCCGCGCGTCTTGTGGATCCGCCCACCGAGCGTGCGCGCGGCACTGCGCGGAGCGGAGTACGTCCTCGAAGCCGGCGGCTTCGCGCTGGTGGTGATCGACGTCGACCATCCGCTCGCCACTCCCCGCGCCACACCCACTGCCGCCTGGCTCCGTCTGGCGCGCACCGTCGCCGCGAGCGCCGCCGCGGTGGTCACCATCGCCCCACAGCCCATCGCCGGCTCGTCGGCATCAGTCTGCCTCGAGACGACGGCAGGCGCCGTGTCGTTCAGCGGTGGCGACGGCCGCGGTGTCCTCTTCGACGGCATCACCACGGCGCTCTTGTGCCGGAAGAACAAGCTCGGACCACCGTCACCGTCGACCACGCCGTTTCGGGCGGCGACGGCATGATCGATGCCGCGGATCGCCTGCCTCTGGGTCCCCGGGCTGCCGGTCGCCGCGCTGCTGCGCATCGAGCCCGATTTGCACGGCCGTCCCGTCGCGATCACCGCCGGCCGCGCGCCGCGTAGTCCCGTCGAAGCGGTGTCCGCACCCGCGCTGACCGCGGGTGTCCGCGTCGGCATGACGGCAACGCAAGCACGTGCCGTCTGCCCCGACGTCACCGTCCGTCCGACGTCGGCGATGGCCGTCGCGGCCGCCGCGGAGGCGCTCGCCGACGTCGCGACCACCATCAGCCCTCGCGTCGAGGTGGAGACCGACGGCACGGTCTTTCTCGACTGCACCGGCACGGCGGCCTTGTGCGCCTCCGAGAGTGAGCTGGCCACGATCCTCTCCGCGCGCGCCGAGCGCCAGGGGTTGGCGGCCCACGTCGGCATCGGCGGATCGAAGCTCGCGGCACGGATCGCGGCGCGCGAGAGCGACGGTGTGCGCATCGTGCCGTCCGCGGAGACCCGCCGCTTCCTCGCCTCGTTGCCGGTCATGATGCTCGGGCCCGACGGCGCGACCGCCACGACGCTGCAGACCTGGGGCATCACGCGCATCGGCCAGCTCGCGACGCTGCCGGGCGGCGCCGTCGCGCATCGACTCGGCCCCGCCGGCGCCGAGCTGGTACGCCGTGCACGCGGAGAGGATGATGAGCTGTTGAGCTGCCGCGCCACGCCCGTGACCTTCGACGAGGCGACCGAGCTCGACTACGCGGTTGCGCAGCTCGAGCCGCTGCTGTTCGTCATGCGGCGGCTCTTGGACCGGATGGTCGGCCGGTTCGCGCTGCATGGGCTCGTCTGCCAGCGCTGCGAGCTCGGGCTCGACCTCGACGGCGGCGGGGAGGACCTGCGCGCGATCGTCCCGGCCGCGCCGACTGCGGAAAGCAAAGTCCTGCTCACCTTGATCCGCACCGCGATCGAGCAGCGCCCGCCGTCGCAGGGCATCGTCGCGATCGCGATCCGCGGCATCGCCACGCGTGTGCGGTCGACGCAGCTCGATTTCTTCCAGCCGAGCGGCCCCGCGCCGGCGGCGCTCGCCGCGACGATCGCGCGGCTCGCGGCGCTCTGCGGACCGGATCGGGTCGGCGCGCCGGTGCGACCGGTGTCGCACCGCCCTGAGGCCTTCACTCTCTCGCCGTTCGCAGGCACACCATTCCCCGTCGCGCCCGACGATGCCGGTCGCGACGCCGCGACGCCGCCGACACTCCCCACCACCGCCGCCGTCGCGCCCACAGCGACGTCGACCGGCGCCGGCAACGGCGCGGTCCCGACGCTCACGACTCGCATCGCGCTCCGCGCCTTCCGGCCGCCGCTCACGCTCGAGGTCTTCCAGAGCCGCGGACGCCTCGACTACGTGCGCGGTCCCGGCCTCGGCGGACGCGTCGTGCATCTCGCCGGACCGTGGCGTTTGCGCGGCGAGTGGTGGACCGCCGATCCCTGCGCGCGCGAGTACTACGACGTCGAGCTCAGCGACGGCGGGGTCTACCGGATCTACCGTGACCTGCGGCGCGAGCGCTGGCTCGCCGACGGCGCCTACGACTGAGTGGCCACGGCGTGGGCGCGGAGTCTCCCTACGTCGAGCTGCGGTGCCGGACCGCGTTCAGCTTCCTCGACGGCGCGTCGTTGCCGGAAGACCTCGTCGACCGCGCCGCCGTGCTGGAGTACGACACGATCGCGGTCGGCGACCGCGACGGTGTCTACGGTGCGCCGCGGACGTTCGCCGCGGCACGCGCCGCCGGCGTCCGCGCCCTGGTGGGTGCCGAGCTCACGCTCGGCGACAGCCGCCTCTACGTCCTCGCGATCGATCACGGCGGCTACCGCAACCTCTGCCGCCTGATCACGACCGGCAAGCTGCGCGCGCCGAAAGGCTCCTGCGCGCTCGCCTGGGACGACCTCGAGGCGCACGCCGAGGGATTGATCGCCCTCACCGGCGGCGGACCCGGCAGCCTGCTCGGCGGCGCCGACGACGCGCGTGCACGGGAGTCGCTCGGCCGCTTGCGGCGCGTCTTCGACGACACGCGTCTCTACGTCGAGGTGCACCGCCACCTCGATCGCGACGAGGAGCGTCTGACCCGCCGTCTCGTCGACCTCGCCGTGGCGTCGCACCTGCCGATCGTCGCCACCAACGACGTTCGCCATGCCACGCCCCAGGGGCGCTGCGTCCTCGACGTCCTCACCTGCATCCGCGAGAAGACCACGCTCGACGACGCCGGACGACGGCTGTTGAAGAATGCCGAGCGGCACCTGAAGGCGCCCGCCGAGATGCGGGAGCTCTTTCGCGATCTGCCCGAGGCAATCGCGAGCACGCGATGCATCGCGGAACGGTGCACCTTCACGCTCGCCAACCTCGGTTATCGCTTCCCCGCGTACCCGCTCCCGTCAGGCGAGACCCCGATCGGTCACCTGCACATGCTCGTCGAGCGCGGCGCGCGCGGGCGCTATCCGGTGCCGACGCCGCGCATCCGCGCCCAGCTCGAGCGCGAGCTCGCGGTGATCGCCAAGCTCGATCTCGCCGGCTACTTCCTGATCGTCTGGGAGATCGTCGACTTCTGCCGTCGGCGCGGGATCTTGGTGCAGGGACGCGGCTCCGCCGCCAACAGCGCCGTGTGCTACGCGCTCGGGATCACCGCGGTCGATCCGATCGGCATGGAGCTCCTGTTCGAGCGCTTCCTCTCCGAGGAGCGCGGCGAGTGGCCGGACATCGACCTCGATCTCCCGAGCGGAGACCAGCGCGAGGCGGTGATCCAGCACGTCTACGAGCGCTACGGCACGCGCGGCGCCGCGATGACCGCGAACGTCATCACCTACCGCTCGCGCAGCGCGGTACGCGAGGTGGGGAAGGCCCTCGGCTTCAGCCTCGAGCAGGTCGACCGGCTGGCGAAGCTGCTGAGCGCCTTCGAGTTCCACGATCGGCACGACGACGTGCCGCAGCAGCTGCGCGCGGGCGGCCTCGATCCGACCGCACCGCGGGTCCGCCTCCTGGTGCAGCTCGTGCAACGCCTGCAGGGCCTCCCGCGCCACCTCGGGCAGCATTCCGGCGGCATGGTGCTCGCCGCCGGCCGCCTCGACGACGTCGTGCCGCTCGAGCCGGCGTCGATGCCGGGGCGGGTGGTGGTGCAATGGGACAAGGACGACTGCGCCGACCTCGGCATCATCAAGGTCGACCTCCTCGGCCTCGGCATGATGGCGGTGCTCGAGGACGCGATTCCGTTGATTCGCGTGCACGACGGGGTCGCGCTCGACCTGGCGCACCTGCCGCCGAACGATCCCGAGGTGTACGACATGCTCTGCCGCGCCGACACGATCGGCGTCTTTCAAGTCGAAAGCCGGGCGCAGATGGCGACCTTGCCGCGGCTGCAGCCGCGGCAGTTCTACGATCTCGTCATCGAGGTCGCGATCATCCGGCCGGGACCGATCGTCGGACAGATGGTGCACCCGTATCTGCGCCGGCGCGCCGGCCGCGAACCGGTGACGTACCCGCACCCGGCGCTCGAGCCGATCCTCGCGCGCACGCTCGGCGTACCGCTCTTTCAAGAGCAGATCCTGCGCATCGCGATGACGGTCGCCGGCTTCACCGGCGGCGAGGCCGAGGAGCTCCGCCGCGCCATGAGCTTCAAGCGCTCCGCCGAGCGGATGGCGCAGATCGAGGTACGGCTCCGTGCCGGCATGGCGGCGAACGGCATCACCGGTGCCACCGCCGACGCGATCGTCCTCGGCATCACGTCCTTCGCGCTCTACGGCTTCCCCGAGTCGCACAGCGCGAGCTTCGCGCTCCTCGCCTACGCCTCGGCGTATCTCAAGAGGCACCATCCGGCGGCGTTCACCTGCGCGTTGTTGAACAACTGGCCGATGGGGTTCTACCACCCGTCGACGTTGGTGAAGGACGCCGAGCGGCACGGCGTCACGGTGCGTCCGATCGACGTCACGCGCTCGGCCTGGAAGTGCACGATCGAAGAGGGCGCCCTGCGCCTCGGCTTGCGCTACGTCGGCGGGCTGCGCGAGGAGACCGGCCGCCGTATCGAAGCGGCGCGCGACCAGCGGCCGTTCACCGCCCTCGGCGACCTGGTCACGCGCAGCCGTCTGCGCGCCGACGAGCGCAGCGCGCTCGCGCGGGCGGGGGCGTGCGCGGCGTTCGGCGGCGGCCGCCGCGACGTGCTGTGGCAGCTCGCGGCGCTCGAGCGCGACCCCGAGGGTCTCTTCGCCGCGGTCACGCCCGGCGCGCCTTCACCGTTGCCGCCGATGACGCCGCTCGAGGAGACGCTCGCCGACTACGCGAGCAGCGGCCTCACCAGCGGGCCGCACGTGGTGACCCATCTGCGCGAGAGACTCCGCACCGCCGGGATGATGAGCTGCGCCGAGGTGCGGCAGGTGCCGCACGGCCGCCAGGCGCGCGTCGTCGCCACCGTCATCGTGCGCCAGCGACCGGGGACGGCGAAAGGGATGCTCTTTCTCACCCTGGAGGACGAGACCGGCACCTGCAACGTGGTGGTGAGCCCGCCGGTCTTTCAGCGCCATCGTCGCGTGCTGCAGACCGCGCCGCTGCTCTTCGTCGAAGGCCCGGTGCAGAGCATCGACGGGGTGGTGCACGTCAAAGGTCGGCGGTTCCGCGAGGTGCCGCTGCCGGCGAGCGTGCCGCCGTCACACGACTTTCATTGAGCGCGGCCGGTCGGCGGCGATCTTCTTGAGGAGCGGCCGACCCGTGAGCGCGAGCGCGACCGCGAGCGCCGCCGCGAGCGCCGCGCTGATCCAGATGTAGAGCACGCCGAGCACGCCCCACGTCTCGTAGCCGCCGCTCGCACCGACGCTCAGGATCACGACGGCGGCGAGCCCGTTCGAGACGATGCCGACCAGGATCGCGCTCGGATGACGCGCGGGCGCCCGCCACGCCAGCGTATAGCCGGTGACGAGCGCGACGTACGCCGCGCCGAGCAAGCGCACGAACACCAGGTGCGAGAGCGGCGGCTCCGGAATTCCGAAGAGCGGGAACCACCGCGGCGGCAGCAGCAGCGCCGGCGCCGCCCACACGAGGACGGTGATCACGATCTTCGCCGCCAAGACGCGGCGGAGCATCGGGTGCAACGCCTGGGTCGGAAGCGGAACTGCATGCCGGGGCCGGGGAGACACCATGGCGATTCACCATTGCACGAGTCCGCCGCGAACGTCGAGAGTGCTCCGCGGCGGAGCGCGGACGACCCCGCCGCTCGTCCCGTTCCGGTACGAAGTTCCGCTGCGCCGCCGCGCCGTTCCCGCTCAGCGACCGGCGGCGACGACCGCGAACGCCGCGTCGGCGACGTCGAGCGTACGGTCGATGTCGGCGTCGGTGTGCGCCGCGGAAAGAAACCAGTTGTGGTGCGGGTGGAAATAGACGCCGCGCTCCGCCGCCGCACCACAGAACGGCCGGTTGAGCGATTGCCCCGGATCGTCGCGGAAGCTCATGAACGGCAGGGCAGGGTGCCCCGAGGTGACGACCTCGAGGCCGTGACGCCGCGCCGTCTCTTCGAGCCCGCGGCAGAGCCGCGTGCCGAGTCGCTCCATGCGGGCGATGCCGTCACTCGCCTCGAGCTCGCGCAGGCACGCGAGCGCTGCGGCCATCGGCACCGCGCTGGTGAAGTAGGAGCCGGTGAAGAAGACGTCCTGCGCCGCTGCGCGCAGCGCGTCGCGGCCGACGCAGGCCGCGAGCGGATAGCCGTTGGCGATCGCCTTGCAGTAGCAGGCGAGATCGGGCCGCACGCCGATCACCTCGCCCGAGCCGCCCATGTGCATGCGGAATCCGGCCCGCACGTCGTCGAGGATGAAGACGATCCCGTTGGCGTCGCAGAGGCGGCGCACCCCCGCGAAGTAGCCGTCGCTCGCCATCTCGGAGTCGTGGAAGGCGTCGTGGCGGAAGGGGGTGAGGATGAGCGCCGCGATCGTCTCGCGCTCCGCGACGACGAGCCGCTCGAGCGCCGCAAGGTCGTCCCACGGCACCTCCAGCACGTTGGCGCGGTCCTCCGGCGTGATCCCGCCGGGGAGCGGCGAGCACCACGCGTGCGTGCCGTGATACGCGCCCTCGGCCTTCACGACGCGCTTGCGGCCGGTCGCGGCGCGCGCTACCTCGACCGCCCAGGTGCAGACGTCGGAGCCGTTCTTCGCGAACACCGCCCAGTCGGCGAAGGGCGTTTTCTCGACCAGGTACTCGGCGAGCTCCACCCAGAGCGGCGACGGCGAGTTGAAGCAGTTGCCGAGGCGCATCTGGGCGAGCGCCGCTTCTTCCACCGCGGGATGGCGGTGGCCGACGACGATCGGTCCGTACGAGCACATGTAATCGATGTACTCGTTGCCATCGACGTCCCAGACGTGGCTGCCTTCGCCACGTGCGAAGAAGTAGGGATACGATCCCGGCACCAGCAACGCCGGCGTCTGATGCCCGTAGATGCCGCCCGGCACGACCTTCATCGCGCGCTCGAACAGGGAGAATGTTTGCGAGAGCTCCGGCATCGCGGTGCCCCTCCTTCGCTCGGTGGGATGAATGGGGATCATGCGACGCGCCTCACGGCGCGGTCAAGCGGAAGGTCACACCGGCGGACGCACCGGCCGGCGTCGCT
This sequence comes from Binatia bacterium, assembly GCA_041485125.1. Classification (GTDB taxonomy): domain Bacteria; phylum Desulfobacterota; class Binatia; order UTPRO1; family UTPRO1; genus JBGPIT01. The sequence goes on from JBGPIT010000101.1 coordinate 8,175, forward strand.
AGTCGGCGCGGAGGCTCGCGGTGGCCGCGCGCGCGAGCGCGACCGTGCTCGAGATCACGGCGCTCGCATCCCGCTCGCTGCTGCCGAGCACGACGCGGCCGAGCTCGACGCCGAGACCGACCACGAGCGTCGCCAACGCGCGCGCGGCGGGCCGGCGGAGCGGCGCACCCGAGCGGCCGCGGAACCGCTCGCGCAACGTCGTCGCGACCTCGTCGAGCAAGCGCACGTGCGCGTGCGTGCCGAACGAGGGTCCGTCCTCGAGGAGGAGGCGCGCGCGACCGAGGTCCTCGCGCCAGAACGCCGCCGTGGTCTCGAGCCCCGCCGCGACGCCGTCTTCGACCGGCGTGCCCGGCTCGATCGCGTCCAGCCAGCGATCGAGCATGGTGCGCGACGCGCGCTGCGCGAGCCCCTCGAACGCCGCGCGCTTGTCACGGAAGTGGCAGTAGAACGTGCCGACGCCGAGGTCGGCGACGGTCGCCATCTCGGTCGTGGTCGCGCCGTCGTAGCCGCGTCGCACGAAGACCGCGAGCGCGGCGTCGAGCAGCCGCTCGCGCGTCCGTCCTTTGCGCCGGGCGCTCCGCGTCGCGGCGGTGCCATCGACGAGGAGCCGCGGCCGCGCCGCGCGGGCCGGAGCCGCGCGCGGCACGACGGCGCGGAGCACGCTCGGCCGGCGCGCCGCCAGGCTACGCTTCGACGCCACCGGTCCCGCCGTCGTCACGCCCGGTCGGAGGCACGCCACCCGCGCCAGCACCGGTGCCGCGGAGCTTCCGCACCACTTTCCGCTTGGTCGCGTTCACCTCTTTCAGGAACGCGATCCCTTCTTCCGCGATCGCGTCGCCGACCATCGTGTCGCCCTCGCCGGCGATCTGGTCCATGTCGACCCAGGCAGCGTACCGGGCGCGCGTCCGTTCCGTGATGATGCCGGCGCGGTGGAGCGTCTTCACGAGCGTCCGGAACGCGTCGGTGGAGCGCGTCATCAAGCGGCGGCGATGGGCGTCGGTGAAGGCCTCGACCATCGCGCTTTGCACCCACACGGGATCGAGGCCGAACTGGGGATAAATCACGCGCTTCTGCTTGGCGTTCACCAGGTTGACGAGCAGGGTATCGAAACAGGCCGCCGCCCAATCCTCGACGGCGTCGTGCTCCGCGGGCTTGAGCTGCGGCAGGGTCGCGTGCGCCCAGATCTTGCCGAACTTGTGGTGGAAGGCCTCGTCGGTCATCGTCAGCTGGCAGAGGCGGCGGAGGAGCGGGTCGTTCGCCTTGGCGTGCAAGGTCGCGAACGCGCCCATCGCGAGCCCCTCGACGAGCATCTGCATGCCGACGATCTTCTCGTAGACGACCTCGCTCGCAACCAAGGCGGTGAGGAGATTCCCGAGCGTGTCCCCCGCGGGCAGGACGTGCCCGCCGTAGCGCGCGCGCATGTACTTGGTGAAGCCGTGCACGTGACGCGCCTCCTCGCGCGCTTGGTTCGCGGCGTACTCTTGCGCGCCGGGATCGACGAAGATCTCGACCAGGCTCGCCGAGAGGCTGAGCGCGCCCTGCTCGCCGTGGAGGAGATTCGAGAGCGTCCACTGCGTGCTGGCGTTGGCGAGCCCGATGCGCTGACCTTCGTCGAGACGGTCGGCGACCGCGGATTGCAGCTCCGGAATGAAGTCGAGCGGCAGGATCGGCTCGCCGGCGCGCCACGGCGTCGCGAAGTCGATGTAGTCGGGATCCTCCGGGTTCCAGAAGTGCTCTTCGGTGCGGGCGATGATCTCCTCGAAGTGAGTCGAGCGCGAGCCGTAGCGCTCGGCCGACATCATCGCCGGAAAATCCTCGCGCGCGACCGTGTTGTACGCATCGTTCCGTGGGTCGGCCATGGCGCCTCCGTGGGGAAACTGACGGACGTTCAGAACTGAAGGATCTTCAGTCTACCCGTCGATCGATACCGCGGCGACCCTGCCGTTTGCAACGGGCCGTGCGATCGGACGGGGCGCGGGCCTGCCGCGCGCGGGGCGAGTTGCAATGGCGATCCGGGCGCGGTTAAGTGGCCCATTCCCGTTCGAAAGGAGCCGTTCATGGGCGACGCTTGGATCATCGATGCCGTCCGCACGCCGCGAGGCCGCGGTAAGAAGGACACCGGAGCGCTGTCGCAGGTTCATCCGCAGGAGCTGCTCGCCCAGACGCTGCAGGCGCTGAGCGCCCGCAACGACTTCGATGCCCGCGACGTCGAAGACATGGTCGCGGGCTGCGTCTCGGAGGCCGGCGAGCAGGGCGGCTGCATCGCGCGCATGGCCGTGCTCGCGGCGGGATGGCCGATCGAGGTGACGGGCGTGTCGCTGAACCGCTTCTGCGGCTCGGGCCAGCAGGCGGTGAACTTCGCGCTCATGGGCGTCATGGCCGGCCAGCAAGAGCTCGTGGTCGGCGGCGGCGTCGAGAGCATGTCGCGCCAGCCGATGGGCTCCGACGGCGCCGGCATCGACGGGCACAACCGCCACCTGCGTGAGCTCTATCCGCTCGTGCCGCAGGGCATCTCGGCCGATCTCATCGCGACGCTCGAAGGCTTCACGCGCGAGGACTGCGACCGCTTCGCCGCCGCGAGCCAGCTGCGCGCCAAGGTGGCGATGGCGGAGGGGCGCTTCGCGAAGAGCCTGATTCCGGTACGCAGCCCCGACGGCCACGTCGTGCTGGAGAAGGACGAGCACCCACGCCCGCAGACCACCGTCGAGACGCTCGCCAAGCTCGATCCCTCGTTCGTCCAGCTCGGCGGGTACGTGCAGAAGGGCGACGAGCTCACCTTCGACCAGAAGGCGCAGAAGGTCTATCCGCAAGCCCAGCGCATCGATCACGTCCACACCGCGGGGAACTCGAGCGGCATCGTCGACGGCGCCGCCGCGGTGTTGATCGCGTCGCCGCAGTACGCGCGCGCGCACGGCCTCACACCCCGCGCCCGGGTGCGCGCGATGGCGACCCACGGCGCCGAGCCCGTCATCATGCTGACCGCGCCGGTGCCGGCGACCGAACGCTGCCTCAAGCGCGCCGGCATGACGATCAAGGACATCGACCTGGTCGAGATCAACGAGGCGTTCGCGGCGGTGCCTCTCAAGGTCATCCGCGACTGCAACATGGATCCGGACACCGTCAACGTGAACGGCGGCGCCATCGCCCTCGGCCATCCGCTCGGCGGCACCGGCGCCATGCTGATCGGCACGATCCTCGACGAGCTCGAGCGGCGCGACAAGTCGACGGGTCTCATCACCATGTGCATCGGCGGCGGCATGGGGATCACGACGATCATCGAGCGCATCTGAGTCGATGACGGCACCGCCGCTCGCGAGCTCGCTGCCGGATCGCGACGAGCTCGTCTTTCCCGAGTCGGGCCTCTGCTTCGGGTGCTCGCCGCTGAACGCCGCGGGGCTCCGCCTGCGCTTCTTCCGTGACGGCGACGGGGTCCGCGCCGAGACGACGATGGCACCCGAGTATCAGGGCGCGCCGGGTGTCGTACACGGCGGCATGCAGGCCGTCCTCCTCGACGAGATCTCGTGCGCGGCGGCGTTCTTCCTCACTGGTACGCGGGTCATGACCGGTAGCCTCGATCTCCGCTATCGCCGGGCGTGTCCCACCGGCGAGCGGCTCGGCGTGCGCGCGGTCATCGCCCGCGACGAGGGCCGCTACCTGGTGATCCGCGCCGCCATCCACACCGTGGGGGAAGGCGCGGCCGTCACCGAGTCGGAGGGGCGCTTCTACCGGCGGGAGTCGCAAGAGTGAACGACGTGCGCCGGCTGCCGGACCGACGATCCGTTCCGTTCGACCGCGCCGGGTCCGCGCACGGAGACGCCGCCGGCGGTGACCGTCAGGACGACGCCGGTCGGGCGGGCGACGCGCAGCGGCGCGGACCGCGCGTGCACGTCTGGCACACGTCGCGGACGATGCCGCTGCCGGGCGCGCTCGCGCTCATCGTCATCGTCCCGATCCTGCTCGCGGTCGGCGTCGCGACGATCGGGCTCTTCGCCGCGGGCATGGCGGGCCTGCTGACCGCGCCGCGCTTGCTGCGTCGTCGCGGCCGTGCCGAGGGGGGCGCCGCCGGCGAGCGGCCGCAGCACCGGCCCGCGATCGTGCTCGAGCGCGACGACTACCGGCGGATGGACTGAGACTACGCCGCGGGGGAGCGCTCGCCGATCAGGCGGTCGAGCTCTTCGCGCAGCCGGGGCAGGACGTCGGTGTAGCTGTAGGTGCCGACCTTCACGTCCTTCTTCTTGAGGTTCACCGTCGAGGGGCCGCACCACAGACCGAGGTCGGCGTCGTCGGTCTCGCCGGGACCGTTCACGCGGCAGCCCATCACCGCGATCGTGATCCGGTGCGACGCGGCGTAGGCGGCGAGCTCCTTCACCTGCTGCGCGAGATCGACGAAGCTCTCGTTCTCGACGCGCGAGCAGCTCGGGCACGAGATGATGTTGATGCCGGTACCGAAGTCCGGCACCGAGATGAACCGGCCGTTGGCGACGTCCTCGATGATCTGGTGGCCGACCTCGACCTCCTCGTGCTTGCGCTCGTTCGGCAACGTCAACGACACCCGGATGGTGTCGCCGATGCCGCGCGCGAGGAGCTTCTCGAACGCGAGTCGGCTCTTGATGATCCCATCGGGCGGCAGCCCGGCCTCGGTGACCCCGAGGTGCAGCGGCACGTCGGGACGGAGTTCGGCGAAGCGGGTGTTCGCCGCCAGCACCTTGCCCGGATCCGAGTCCTTGAGCGAGACGACGTAGCGGTCGAAGCCGATCTCCTCCATGAGGTCGCAGTGGTAGAGCGCCGACTGCACGATCGCCTCGAGCTGGTCGCCGGGGTAGCGCTCGAGGAACTCCGGCGCGACCGAGCCGCAATTGACCCCGACCCGCAGCGCGCAATCGTGCTCGCGCGCGACGGCGGCGAGCCAGCCGACTTTCGCCGCGACCGGCTTGTCGCGCTCGATGTGGTGCAGGTGGCCGGGGTTGTAGCGGATCTTGTCGACGCTCGGCGCGACCGAGGCCGCGACCCGATAGTTTTCTTGTAGATCGACCGACAACGTCACGCCCGGCGTCTGGCGGCGGATCTCGCGCAGCGCGGTGGCGTCCTTCTCGTTGTCGACGGCGATGCGCACGACGCCGGCGCCGGCCGCGGCGAGCTGATGCGTTTGCGCGACCGTCGCATCGATGTCGCGGGTCTTGGTCGCGCACATGCTCTGCACCACCACCGCCTCGCCCCCGCCTACCGCGACCTTGCCGATCACGACCCGCCGCGTCCTCCGTGCCGGTGTTTCC
>JBGPIT010000102.1:0-13395 GCA_041485125.1 Binatia bacterium
CCTCGAGCACGGCCCGTCGCGCCGCATCGGCCTCGTCCGGAGCCCGGGTCGGAGCGACGCTCGCGGGCGCGGGCCGCCGCCAGCGCCGGCTGACGAGGATGATCACCAGCGCCGCGATCAGCACCGCGGCGAAGGGCGTCACCCACGCAACGATGTTGAAGCCGGTCGTGGTCGGCGCGGAGAGGATCTTCTCGCCGTACTTCAGGCGGAAGTGGTCGAGCACCTGGGCGCCCGTCAGGCCTTGCTGCAGCTGGCCCGCGATCTCTTCCTTCAGCGGGATGCCGGAGGGACAGTTCAGATGGTTGCAGGCGTGGACCGTGAGACCGCAACCGCACTGACAGGTGAGCGCCTCCTCGATCTCGGTCTGGGTCGCGTCCTTCATCGCAGCGCCGGCTCGAGGCCGCGCTCGTCGACCGCGAGCGCGGCGGCGAGCGCGCGCCGCTCGGCGGCGGTCGGCGACATCACGATCACGGTGCCGAGCGCCATCACGATGCCGCCGATCCAGAGCCAGACGACGAGCGGGTTCACGAAGATCTGCAAGGTCGCGAGGCCGGTCGCACCGTCGTAGCTGCCGAGAACGAGGTAGAGGTCCTCGCGCGCCGTGGTACGCATCGCGACCTCGGTCGTCGGCTGCTGCTGGCGCTTGTAGAGGCGCTTCTCGGGATACATCGTCGCCAGCACCTTGCCGCCGCTCGCGACCTCGACATCGGCGAGGATCGACGACATGTGCGGATCGTCGGTGGTGTGGATGCCCTTGTAGGTGATCGTGAAGCGGCCGACCTGGACCGAGTCGCCCGGCTTCATCGTCTGCTGCTCCTCCAGGCGGAACGCCGACGAGGCCGCGACCCCGACGAACGCCATCACCACCCCGATGTGGACGACGTAGCCGCCGTAGCGCCGGCGGTTCTTGCCGATCAGGTTCGCGAGCGCACGCGCCGGCGTCTCGGCCATGAGCGCCTGGCGGGCGCGGGTGCCGCGGTAAAACTCGAGGACGATCGTCGTCATCACGAACGCCGCGAGCGAGAAGCAGACGACCGCGTAGTAGTGCCGGAAGCCGGCCGCGAACACGAGGACGCCGGTGAGAAAGCCGATCGCGAGCGGTGCCACGAAGCTGCGGCGCAAGTTGCGGGCGCTGGCGCGGCGCCATGCGATCACCGGGCCGACGCCGGTCATGAAGAGGAGCGCCAGGCCGAGCGGCGCGTTCACCTTGTTGAAGAAGGGCGGGCCGACGGTGATCTTGATGCCGCGCACCGCCTCCGAGATCACCGGAAAGACCGTGCCCCAGAAGGTCGCGAAGGCGATGCCGACCAGCAGGAGATTGTTGAAGAGGAACGCGGCCTCGCGCGACAAGAACGAGTCGATCTCGTTCTCGCTCCGCAAGAGGGCGCGACGCGCGATGAGGAGGCCGATCGAGATCGCGATCACCGCGAGCAGGAAGCCGATGAAGAACGGCCCGAGCCCGGACTGGGTGAACGAGTGCACCGACGAGACCACGCCGCTACGGGTGAGGAAGGTGCCGAAGATCGTCAGGCAGAAGGTGAGGAGCACGAGCACCATGTTCCACATCTTCAGCATGTTCTTCTTCTCTTGGATCATGACCGAGTGCAGGAAGGCGGTACAGGCGAGCCACGGCATGAACGCGGCGTTCTCGACCGGGTCCCACGCCCAGTAGCCGCCCCAGCCGAGCTCCTCGTACGCCCAGCGCGCGCCGAGGATGTTACCGACGGTGAGAAAGAACCACGCGAAGAGCGTCCAGCGCCGGGTGGTGCGGATCCAGACGTCGCCGAGACGACCGGTCGCGAGCGCGGCCATCGCGAACGCGAACGGCACCGAGCAGCCGACGTAGCCGAGATAGAGCGACGGCGGGTGGATCATCATCCAGTAGTTCTGCAAGAGCGGGTTGAGATCCGCCCCTTCGCGCGCCGGCACCGCCAAGCGCTCGAACGGGTCGGCGATGAAGACCATCAGGCAGACGAAGAAGAGCGCGATCGTCATCATCGTCGCGGTGACGTAGGGCATCAGCGCCTGATTGCGCCGGCGGTTTTGCAGATGGACGACCGTGCTCATGCTGGTGAGGATCAGCACCCAGAAGAGCAGCGAGCCCTGCTGGCCGCCCCAGAGCGCGGCGATCGTGTAGGGCGTCGGGAGCGTCGACGACGAGTACGCGGCGACGTACTCGAGCGAGAAGTCGTGCGTCAGCAGCGCGTGCAGCAGCACCGCCGCCGCGGTCGCGATCAGTGCGTGCACCGTGAAGGCGGCGTGACGGCTCGACGCGACGAGGTCGCTGCGACGCGTCCAGGCGCCGGCGAGTGCCGCGCCGATCGCGTAGAGCGCGACCAGCAACGCCAAGCGCAGCGCGAGCGTGCCGAGATCGATCACGGCAGAGCCACTCCGCGGCCGATCATGCCGTCAGCTCGGCGGCGCTTCCGCCCCAGCGGGCGGAGCCTCGGCCGCGTTCTGCGGAACTTCCGCCTCGTATTTCGACGGGCAGCTGGTGAGGAGCGTCCGCGCGTGCAGCGCTCCCGCCGGCGTGTAGGTGCCCTCGACGATCACGTCGCGCCCTTCCGCGAACATGTCGGGAAGGATGCCGTTGTAGACGACGTCGACGCCCTCGCCCGGCTTGTCGAAGCTGGCGAGACGGAAGCGGAGATCGAGCGTGCTCGGGTTCCACGCGACGCTCTCGACGCCGACGCGGCCGGCGACGCGGATGCCCTCGTTCGCGACCGCCTCACGCCGCACCAGGAACTCGTCGATCGTGAGGTAGTAGACCGAAGTCTCGCGGATGCCGGTGTAGACGAGATAGGCGACGGCGGCGGTGATGATGCACGCCCCGATGATGAAACGTCTGTTCTTGCTCACGGGTGGGGACTCGACCGACTGTACCGTCGTTCTGGATGGGGATGCAACTCGGTCACGACGCGTCGTCCAGGTCGTCGCGGTGGCGGCGCGGCGCGACGCAGACGCCGCGGCGCGAGGCCCGGATGAAGTCGATCAAGCGCTGGACGTCGGGCCCGTGCTCCTCCGTTTCGAGGTGCGCGAGCGCGTTGCCGAGATGCACGGGATGCCCGAAGAGCGCGCCGACCGCGCGGCGGATGTCGCGAATGCGCCCGGCCTCGTAGCCCGCGCGCCGTAGACCGACGACGTTGACGCCGCGGATCGTGTGCGTGCCGTCCATGAGGCAGAAGGGCGGCACGTCGCGGCTCGTGCGCGACAGGCCGCGCAAGAGCGCGAGCGTGCCGATGCGGACGTGCTGGTGGACGACGCAGTTGCCGGAGACGAACGCGCGGTCCTCGAGGACGACGTGCCCCGCAAGCAGCGCACCGCCGGCGATCACGGTGTGGTTGCCGATTCGGCAATTGTGCGCGACGTGCGCGTTGTGCATGAAGTAGTTGCCGTCGCCGATCACCGTCGCACTGCCGGCGACGGTACCGCGATGCGCTTGCGCATGCTCGCGGAAGACGTTGTCGTTGCCGATGCGGAGGTAGGTCTCGGCGCCGTCATACGCGAGATCCTGCGGCTCGCCGCCGAGTACGACACCGGGATGGATCGTGTTGCGCTCGCCGATCTCCGTCCAGCCGCGCACGACTGCGTGGGCCATCAGACGGGTCGCCGTACCGATCCTCACCGGGCCCTCGACGACGACGTAGGGACCGATCTCGGCCGCCGGGTCGATCTCGGCATCGGCGCTGACGACGGCCGTCGGGTGGATCATTCGTCGTCGCTTCCATCGTCGCCGTCGGCCTCGGCGGGATCGTCGGTCGGCTCGCCGGGGACGCGGTAGCGTTCCGCGGCCCAGGCACCGAGATCGATCAGCCGGCAGCGCTCCGAGCAGAACGGACGGTGCGGATTGCCTTCCCACGCGATCGGCTGGCGGCAGGTCGGGCAACGTGGTGCGAACGTCATCGCTCGCGAGCATAGGACGGCCCACGCGACGACCGCAATCGAGGGGGAGAGCGCGACGCTCCAAGACGGGAACGAACCCTCATCGCTGAGGGCGGACGTCAGTACCCGAGGCTTCGCTTCCGCGCACGGAGACCGCGCCGGCTCCCCTTGTTCTTGAAGGTGCGGCCGCCACCACCCGCCGAGAGCTCCGACGCAAACGGGTCTGCCGGGGCATACATGTCGCGCGACGGAGAGAACGCTTGCGGGGCGACCGTGGGTCGGGGTCCGGCGCTGGCACGCGCGGGCGGACGGTCCTCCGCGTCGTTCACGCGCAATCGTCTGCCCGAAAACTCGAATCCGTCGAAACGCCGAATCGCGTCCGCGGCCTCCGCGTCCGTGGCGTACTCGGCGAATGCAAATCCTCGCGAGCGGCCGGTCTCGCGATCGGTGCCGATGTGAACGCGGACCACCGGAGCAGCATCCGAGAGCAATTTCGATAGGTCCTGCTGAGTAGTGTCGAAGCTCAAATTCCCGATGAAGATCTTGTTAGAAATAACGACTCCTTTCTATTCTGGGGTGATGAATCCGAAGGCTGGGTTCGTCATAGCGGAATGGCCTCGCGAATGACAACCGACCCGGTCTCAGGACTCGACGGGCGGCTCGGCGGGATTGCGATCGCCGTCGTGAGCCGACGGCTCGTCATCGAGCGGGGCGGTCCCACGCCGGCGGCGGGAGCCGCGTCCGCTGGGATGATCGTCGAGCCCGGCGGCGGCCGATTGCTCCTGCTCGCCGCTCGCGGAGTCGCCGGAGCCCTCCGCGGCGCCGCCTGCGTTGGCGCCACGTTGCGAGCGCCGTCCCCTTCCGCCGCGGCGACCACCGCGACGGCGCCGGCGTCGTGGCATAGCGGCACCCTCTTGTCCCTCGGGCGCCGCTATGGTGTGTGCGACATCGGGGTCGGCCTGCGCTTCGTCGAGATCGACGGACGCATCGTCGGCTGCGGAAGAGTCTGCGGCCGGCTCGACGGAGAGGCTCGCCGCCGGCTTCGCGCCGGCGCGATCACCGCGGTCCGAAGGCATGGTCGCGACGAAGTCATCGAGATCGGGACGGTCCCAGCGATGTGGCGCATCGGGCGATGGTTCGGATACTGACTCGGCCGCGGACTCGTCGGCATCCGTCCGTCCGGCGCTCTCCGACGTATCGGCTCGCGGAGCCTGACTCTCCGGCGCGTCCGACGACTGCCGTGTCCACGCCTCCGACTCGTCGTCACGCCACCGCGTTTCGAGCGCACGGGCGATCGAGAGCGGCGCGTCGTCCTGGTCGGTGACGTCCTCGACGCCGCGCAACGTCGTTTCCGCCGCGGCGTCCGCGGCGTGCGGCTTCACGTCCTCGCCCGCGTGATGGTCGGATCTGTGCCGCTCGGAGCTCGCCTCACTGGTCCAACGAGTCGCTGGCGCGCTCTCCGTCGTCACGACCGTATCGGCCGCGGAGGCAGAGAACACTTCGGCGGCGGTGTCACGCTCATGAAACGCCGAGGATTGGGGCGCTGACGCGCCGGCATCCGCGGCGGCGGGCTCGTGGTGACCGGCGTCTCCGCCGGCACGTGCCGCCGGCTCCCCGACGACCGCATTCTCGTGCTCGTCGGACATCGACGCCGACGTTCCCTCCGCGCCGGCAGCAGTCGACGGCTTCCGATCGCGTCCACCGCGACGGCGGCGGCGATGCTTCGACTCGTCGGTCTGGCCGTCGGCCGCAGGACGGGCAGCACTTCGGCTCGCCGACGCCGTCTTCTCGGCGGTGCGCGGGTGCGCCGCACGCGGCGTCGCCGCGCGGCGCGTGGGGCCGTTGGCAGCCGCCTCGACCGGGGCGGCAACCGCGACGTCGCCGGGCCGCACGATCGAGAGCGGTCGCTCCATCACCTCGCGCGGGTCGCGCGTGCGCGTGTCGATCTCCGATTGGTGCGGCATCAGCTTGTCGTCGACGACGACCTGGATGCGCGCCGCGTAGCGCGCCTCCAGCACCGCGAGATCGTCGCGCTTCTGGTTGAGGAGATACATCGCGACCTCGCGCGGGAGGGCGACGCGCATCTGCTCGATGTCACCTTCGGCGATGCGGACGTGGACCTTGCGCAGCGCGACCAGCGCCGCCGACTCGGTGGTGCGGACGGCCCCGTGGCCCTCGCACATCGGGCACGCGGTGTAGGAGCTCGCCGCCGCGGCGGGACGCAGCCGCTGGCGCGACACCTCGAGCAAGCCGAGACGCGAGATGCGTCCGATGTCGTGGCGCGCTTTGTCGGCGCGCATCGCCTCGCGCAGCGTCCGCTCGACGTCGTTGATGTTGCTCGGCGTCCGCATGTCGATGAAGTCGACGACGATGATGCCGCCCAGGTCGCGCAGGCGGAGCTGGCGCGCGATCTCCGTCGCCGCCTCGAGGTTCGTCTTGTACGCGGTCTCTTCCTGACTGCCGCCGCGCATCGAGCCGCCCGAGTTGACGTCGATCGCGGTGAGCGCCTCGGTACCGTCGATCACGATCGAGCCGCCCGACTTCAGCTGGACCCGGCGTTTGTAGATCGACTCGATCTGCGCCTCGAGGCCGAAGCGCGAGAAAATCGGCCGCTCGCCCTGGTAGAGCTTCAGGATGTGCTCTTTCCCGGGCATCACGTTCATGAGGAAGTCCTTGGCGCGCTCGTAGACTTCCTCGTTGTCGATGAAGATCTCGTTGATGTCGGGCGTGAAGTAGTCGCGGATGGTACGCAGCACGAGATCGTGCTCGCGGTAGACCAGCGTCGGCGCGCGCTTGGTCTCGGCGTGCTTCTTGATGCTGCCCCAGAGCCGCTGCAGGTAGTTGAGGTCGCGCTCGAGCTCGCCGCTCTGCTCGTCGAAGCCGGCCGCCGTACGGACGATGATCCCGCAACCGGGCGGCGGATCGAGCGCCTGGATCATCTCGCGCACACGAACGCGTTCCTCGCCTTCGATCTTGCGCGAGATCCCCGCGTCCTCCGAGCCCGGCAACAGCACCAGATACCGGCCCGGCAACGAATAGAAGGTCGAGAGTGTCGGCGGCTTGTTGGTGAACTGCTCCTTGACGATCTGGACCAGGACCTCGTCGCCGGACTTGAGGACCTCTTTGATGCGACGGCGGCCCTTCTCGCCGCCGGAGGAGCCGTTGCGCCCCGACGGGAGATTGCGGAAGCAGATCTCGTCCAGTGGGAGAAACGCGTCGCGCTCGGCGCCGATGTCCACGAACGCAGCCTCGATCGCCGGATGAATCCGCCGGACAATACCCTTGTAGATATTGCCCTTTAGATGCTCTCGGCTGAGAGACTCGATCTCGAAAGACTCGAGCTGGCCGTCCTCAACGATCCCGACGCGGCTCTCTTCCGCGTGGGTGACGTTGATCAACATGATCTTCGACATAGGTGGGCTCTGCCCCTCCCCAACCCGTCCCAACCGATTCACTCCTATCACGCGCTACTATCAGGGGGCTAGGAGAAGCACGAGGCGCCACGTAGACGTCCGGCGCCGGCAGCGCCGACCGCTACCGCATCGCCACGGTCGGTGATCGGTGTGGTCAAACGGGTCAATTGCAATGCTCGGCGGCGCGCTACCGCGCATATGCGGTTGCGGCGGTGGGGTCGGCACCGCCTTCGCGCGGGACTCAGCGGCGCAGGGCCTCCTCGACGAAGTCGAGGCGGTCGTTGCCCCAGAACATCTCCTCGCCGACGAAGCAGGTCGGGGCCCCGAAGATGCCGCGGCGTACCGCCTCGTCGGTGTTCGTCTTGAGCCGATCCTTCACGGCGGGATCGTCGGTGCGGGCGATGAGCGCCTCCCCGTCGAGCCCGGCACCCTTGGCGACCGCGGTCAGCACCTCGCGATCGCCGATGTCCTTGCCGTCACCCCAGTACGCCTTCATCACCGCGTGCTGGTAGGCGACGAAGACGCCGTCCTCGAGCGCCGCGATCGCGCCACGGAGCGCTCGGATCGAGTTCACCGGGAAAACCGACGGGACCTGGAACGGCAGGTCGTAACGCCTCGCCCAGCGCGCGACGTCGCGCATCATGTAGGCGCCCTTCGCCGGCACCGCCGCAGGCATGGAGTTACCGGTCTCTTTGAAGACGAACCCGAGCACCATCGGCCGGTAGACCAGCTCGGCGCCGGTCGCCGCCGCGATCCGCTCGATCTCGCGGTGCGCGATGTAGCTGTAGGTGCTGGTGTAGTCGTAGAAGAACTCGACGCGTTTCATGCTGGACCTTCCCGTACGTGGGGAAGCGCGGCTCAGGTGCCGCGCGTGTTGCCGAACAGATCTATGTGCAACCGCGGCGTAAAGCGATACCCGCGCGCCATGCAGATCTCCGCGAGCCAGCGACTGCGCTCGGCAAGCGCGTCGACGCTCGTCCCGAGCGGCATCAGGACGATCGCGCCCGGATCGATCGCCGGTAGCGTCGCGAGAAGCGCGTCGACCTCCTCGAGATCCTCGGGCCGCGCGATCACGAGCTTCAGCTGAAACGGATACGTCGCGATGAGGCGCGTCAGCACCACCGGGTCGAGCCGCCGCGCCTGGTGCGACGCTCGCACCTCGTCGCCGCGCGCAGCGGCGGGGTCGGAGCTCGAGAGCTTCGGGCTGATCGACATGAGATCGCACGCGAGGTCCTGGTAGAGCGTCCCCGCCGTCTCGATCGTCACGTGCCGGCCCGCCGCGCGCAGGGCGGCCGTCAACCGCGGCAGGTTCGGCCACAGCATCGGCTCGCCGCCGGTCACGACGACGTGGCGGGCCTGCACCGGCACCGCCTCGACGAGGTCCGCGATCGCCCGCCACTCGCCTTCCGGCTCCCACGACGTGTACGGCGTGTCGCACCACTCACATCGCAAGTTACAGCCGGTCGTGCGGATGAAGTACGACGGCACCCCGACGAGCCCGCCCTCGCCCTGCAACGAGTAGAAGGTCTCGGCGATCCGCAGTCGATCGTCGTGCGCGGGGTGCATCACGGAGTACGTTAGCAAGCCCGAGCAGCGCGCGAAAATCGTACAGGCCGCAAAGACGCGCCCGACGGATCGTGCCTTGACGACTTATAGATTGGTTTGCTAACCAACCTATCTATGGGACGGCCGAGTCTGGCAGGGCCGCGGCGCCGGCAGATCGTCGACGCGCTCCGCGCGACGATCGTGAAGCACGGCCTGGCGGGCGCCTCCGTCCAGCGCATCGCGAAGGCCGCCGGCGTGCCGGCGGGACTCATCCACCACTACTTCGCGTCGAAGGAAGCGCTGCTGATCGCGACCGTCGATCAGATCGTCGACGACTTGAAGACGCCGCTCAAAGCCGAGCTCGACGTTCTCGACCCGGAACGCGCCCTCGCGCGCGCGCTCGACTTCCTCTTTCTCGAGGTGCCGACCGAGCGGATGCGGAGCGTCCTCTTCGCGGAGATCGGCACCGCGGCGCTACGCCGCCCGCAGCTCCGCCGCCGGATCGCCGCGCTCAACGCCGAGGTCGTCGCCGAGCTGTGCGCGCTGCTCGATCGTCTGCCCGACCGTCACGGCCACGATGTCGCCAACGCCGATCTCGCGACGGTGATCTCGTGCCTGTTCGTCGGCGCCGACAGCAATCTGTTGTTCGATCCACACGTCATCGACCCGCGCCGGCTGCGCCGCATGGCCGCCGAGCTGGTGTCACGTTACCGAGGAGAGCCCCATGGAAAAGCTGATGCCAGAAGCGCGCCGGATGCTCGACGAGTTCGAGGTGATCGAGCACGTCGACGAGCAGCGGATCACCGCGCTGCGCGAGCGCGTTGACGTCGCCGTCCCGCTCGAGCTGCACTGGACCTGGGAGTACGGCAGCGAGGTCGAGGAGCTGCGCCAGCTCTACGAGCGCGGCAAGCGCGCGCAATGGAACGCCGAGACCGACCTCGACTGGTCGATCCCGTTTCCGCGCGAGGAGTGGTTCCTGCCAAAGCAAGGCGGCTCGCTGCTCGCGAGCGTGCTCGACACCGTCGGCGCCGACGACAAGACCTGCCGCGAGGCGGCGTGGGACGACTTCGCGCACACCATGTCGCAGCTGCTCCACGGCGAGCAGGCGGCGCTCCAGCTCTGCGGCCAGCTCACCAACGCCTGCCCGACGATGGACCAGAAGTGGTACGCCGGCTCGCAGGTGATCGACGAGGTCCGCCACGTCGAGGTGATCTCGAAGTTCCTGTCGCGCAAGATGGGCGTCGTCTATCCGGTGAGCCCGACCATCAAGTTCCTGCTCGACAAGCTGCTCGCCGCGCGCACCTGGAAGCTGAAGACGCTCGGCATGCAATGCCTCTTCGAGGGCGTCGCGGTCGGCATCTTGGACATCATCAAGTCGATGACCCCGAACCCGCTGCTCAAGGAGATGCTCCGTCGCGTCGAGCTCGACGAGTCCCGTCATGCCGCGTTCGGCATTCTCAGCATGCGCCGCCTCGTCACCGACGCCACCCCCGAGGAGATGGTCGAGTTCGAGGAGTTCGCCTTCGAGATCCTCGAGGCGCTGAACGCGAACCAGCAGCTCGACATGCTGCACGACCTGGCGCCGAAGTACGGCCTCGACCCCGAAGCGGTCGTCCGCGTGACCCACGGTCTGCCGAACTGGGCCGCGCTCAACAGCGAGATCTACATGCACACGGTCATGCCGAACCTGATCCGTCTCGGCCTCGTCACAGAGCGCACGGAAGACCGCTATCGGAAGCTCGGCATCCTCTCCGACACGCGCACCGCGCCGCGCAGCGCGCTGCCGCTGCAGTAATCGAGAGCGCTGGCGTCAGCGACGGCCGCACCCGCGACCGTCGCGTCACTCCCGCGCGCGCGCCCGCCCCGTCCGCGGCTCGATCACGCGCGCATACTCGTCCCGCACGATCCCGTAGCAATCGCACACCGACGCCTCGAGCCCGGCGCGGTCGAGCACCGTCACCTTGCCGCGGCGGTAGCGGATGAGGTCGGCGCGTTGCAGCGCGCCGGCGGCCACGGTGACGCTCGCGCGACGGACCGCCAGCATCTGCGCCAGGAACTCCTGCGTGAGCGGCAGCTCGTCGCGCTCGAGGCGGTCCTGCGTCGTCAAGATCCAGCGCGCGCAACGCTCCTCGATCGAGTGCAGCGCGTTGCAAACCGCTCCCCGTGCGGCGTGCGTGAAGAGCGCCTGACAGTAGCGGTGCTGCATGACGTTCAACGCGGTGCCGCGCGCGTACTCCCGGCGCAGCGCCGCGGCCGAGATGCGCATCGCGCGACCGGCGATCTGACCGAAGGCGCGCGCGGGCAGCGATCCCGTCGCCAAGACGGCCGGCAACCCGACCATGCCTTCCTTGCCGACGTTGACGATCTCGACCGCCTTCCGACCTTCGTCGGTCAGCATGACCATCGACACGACGCCGGTGCGCGGGAAATACGCGTGCGTCAGCACCTCTCCCACGTCGAAGAGGCAGCGCCCGCTCGGCACCTCGACCTCCTCGAGATGCGGGGCGATCGACGCGTACTCGTCGCCGAGCGCGGCGAGTAGGCGGTTGTTGCCGTCGGCAAAGGCGTGCTCGTTCATAAAAGCCCCCCGCCTCCACTCGGCCATACGTCCGGGCTGCGCCCCGGTGCGCAGCCGTGCGGCCGAGGTGATGTCCGCAGCGTGCAAACGTAGCGGAGCACCCGACCCCGGCGCAACATGCGCCGGACCCCACAATCAGTCCTTGAACGCGAGATCGCGCGCGGGGAGCCGGAAGCGGTGGAAGAGCCCGTAGATCTCCCTGCGCGAGATGCGCCGGCGGCGGTAGATCGCCCGCCGTTTGCGCCACATCGACGGCAGGCCGCGCAGCGCTCCGGCGTAGCTTCGCACCAGAATCGCAAGCAGCTCGCGGTGCGAATAGTCGCGCACGAAGCCGCCCGACGCGCCCCGTTTGGAGAGCGCCGCGTACGCTTGCAGCCCGTACCGATACGCGGTGGCGAGGGGACTCAGGAGGATGATCGGCAGCGGCGCGTGCTTGACGAGATTGAAGATCCGGTTGCGCTCGACGTGGTACGCCTTCACCTTCGAGTGCTTGCCCGCGGTCGAGCTCTTCAGATGAAAGGCGACCGCGCGCGGCACGTAATAGCAGCGCCAGCCGCGTAGACGCGCCCGCATGCCGAGATCGGCGTCCTCGAGATAGAGGAAATACTCCTCGTCGAAGAGACCGACGTCGTCGAGCATCGTCCGCCGGTAGAGTGCCGCCGAGGCGCAAGGAAAGACGACCTCCTCCTCGCGCTCGTACGCCGGTCCGTCCCGCTCCTGCCAGCCGCGCGGCCGATAGACGCCATCCACGTAGATGAGGAGCCCCGCGGAGTCGATGCGGTCGGGCTCGGTCGAGATCAGCGTCTTCGGCGCGAGCATCCCCGCCTGCGGCAGGCGGTCGGCGGCGGCCACGATCTCGGCGAGGAACGTCGGCGTCAGGGTCGCGTCGTTGTTGAGCGTCACCACGAGCTCGCCTCGCGACGCCTCGATGCCGGTGTTGTTGCCGCGCGCGAAGCCCGAGTTCTCGCCGAGGGCGATCACGCAGACGTCGTCGAGCGTGCCCGCTGCGGCGGCGAGCGACTCGTCGGTCGAGCCGTTGTCGACCACGATGGTCTCGAAGTCGCGGAAGCTCTGCGCCGCGATGCTCCCGAGGCAGTCCCGCAGGAGCAGGCCTCCGTTGTAGTTGACGATGATGATCGAGACGCGCGGCATGCGGGGTGCGTGGCCGCCCTGCCGCGCCGTCGCCGCGCGCACGAGTGGCTACGCTTGGCTATCGCGCCACGGGGCGACGGATCAAGACGGCCGCCGCGTGGATCGTCGCGCGCTGACGGCCGCAGCCGCGCCGCGGGGCCGGCGGCTTGACTCGGATCTTCACGAATGGCACGTAAGTCGAACTATCCGGCAATCGAACGAAATGGTCGGGCGGGTCGACGAGCTCTCGCGCTTCATCGAGTTCCTGTCGGCGCGCTTCAAGCAGACCGAGGCGCTGTTCGCGACCAAGCTCGAGGTCTCCGAGCGCGAGCTCGCCCTGCTGCGCACGCTCGCCGCCGAAGGCGCCATGATCACCAAGCGGCTCGGCGCCCGTTTCAAGGTGCCGGTCAGCACGATGACGGGCCTGGTCGACCGCATGGAGAAAAAGGGCCTGGTCCGCCGTGTTCGCGGCCTCCAGGACCGCCGCGCGATCGAGCTCGAGGCGACGCCCGCGGGCACGCTCGCGCTCCGCGAGCACGACCGCGGCGTCGAGGCGATCGCCCGCGGCATGCTCGAGGCCATCCCCGAGCGCGACCAGCGCGCCCTCATCACCATCCTGCGCAGGGTCCGCGACACGATCGAGCGCGACGAAGAGAAGCAGGCCGGCTGAGCGATCCGCCACGGCCACCGAATAGTACGAACGGCGTTCAATCTGTGCGAGACGAAAGGAGCTCACGATGAAACCGACTTTGGTGACGGGCGCGAACGGCCACCTCGGTAACAACATCTGCCGCATGCTCGTCGAGCGCGGCGAGGGCGTGCGCGCGATGATCCGCGACAGCGCCA
>JBGPIT010000103.1:0-13231 GCA_041485125.1 Binatia bacterium
CGCCCGAGTACGGCGAACTGGTGGAGTACGAGTTCCCGAAGGAGCGGCTCATCTACGGACCGCAGCAGATCGAGGCGCGTATCGACCAGGACACCATCATCTCGCAGCAGCTCTCGCTCTGGAACCAGATGGGCTCGAAGGTGATCCGCGGGAACCTGCTGGTGATCCCGGTCGAGGATTCGCTGGTGTACGTGGAGCCGCTCTACCTGCGCTCGGAGCAGGGGCAGATCCCGGAGCTGAAGCGCGTGATCGTCGCCTACGGCGATCGGCTGGCGATGGAGCCAACGCTCGAGGCGGCCCTCGCGGCGGTGTTCAAGCCTGGTGCAGTGCCACCGCGGGTGATCGAGCGACCGGCAACCGCAGCCCCCCCGGAGGTGGCCGCGGCCAAGACCGCGCGCGCACACTACCGCGCCGCGCTCGACGCGCTCCGCGCTGGCGACTGGTCCGGCTTCGGCCGAGAGATGGAAGCCCTCGACAAAGCGCTCGAACAATAACTGGCTCTCGCGGAGGCAGTTGTCGAACTCTGCTGCGGTTCGGGCGAGCGTACGCTCCTGATCGAGTAGCAACCGCGCCGTCCCGGCGAGCTGGCGGGGGAGATAGAGGTTCAAGACGGCGGAGAGAGGGTTGTGTCCCGTCAAACGGTGGACATTCGGCGAGCAGCGCTTCCTCTACCGTCCCCTATGCGATCGCGGCCAGTAGTTCCTATGGAACCGGTATCGTGATGAGGCACAGCGCAACCTCCTCTCCCACTGTAGGACGTTGAGCCTCCCCTGCGAAATGTGGGACACGTACGCCCGTACATCGGCACGCGATCAAGTGTGCTCACGAGAGAGCAGTTGATACTCTCGGTGTGCGGGCGCAGTTTTTGAGGATGGGCAACGACAAAGACCAGCTGGACTTGGTCTCCAGGATCGGTCGGGGAGGATAGGATGATCGCGAAAGCTCAGGCGGGATCCGATGAGGAGCGTGCGGCGGACGGCGAGAGCCCTCCAATCTCAGGAGCAGAGAACGCAGGGGAGGAGCCATCGCCCCCCAAAGTGACGAAGCACCGCACGCGGCGTAGGCGGAAAGGTGCCGCGCCGGCGAAGTCAGCAACTCCGAGGCCGACACGCACCCGCGCCAAAGTGCTTCGCCCACGCGCTCGGTCCACCGCCATCCCTCGCCGAGCCATTCGCGAATCAACCCGCCGTCATCCCGTCGGCACCATCAAAGTCCGGCGACGGCGTCGCGGCCCGGACACCAATGTCCTCGACGCGCTCTTCCGCCTTGCGGCCGTTCTGGGCTACCGCATCGAGCTTCGCGCGGTCCGTCGGAAGCAGCGCGGTCGCCCGTGAGGATGTTGCGGATCTGGATAACGCGGGATGTGATTCGGCGGGATGAATCGGGGCAGACAGATGAGGCACGGCGGGCAGGGCCATGTGGGCCGGCGGCTCGACCGCGCGGCGCCCCTCGTGATGACTGCGGCTTGCAACCGAAGCTCGGTGATCCAACGTTGACGCGGCGCCTGGAGATCAAACGAAGGCACGAAAAGGCGGTGGCCGACCAGCTTCTGCGGTCGCTCTGCGTGCCGCTACAGCGCGATGGGGACGATGTTCGCTGTCTGCGCCGCCGGGTCGTACACGATCCGTGCCTCGCCGCGCTCGAGCTGGCGCATAACGTCTGCCACCTTCTCGTCGAGCGTCCGCTCGCGGACGCCGTAGTCGGTCCCGACGCGCGTCACGAATTCCTCGACGAGGCGACGTAACGCATCAGGCGACAGGACGTTGTACGGTACGTCGACAACGTCGGCCACGGAGAATCATCTCCCGCGTAGACGTTCGATTCAACTTGGACGGCGCTGATTGACGGTTAGGAGGGGAGAATCGTCGTCCCGTAGTGCGTGGCGAGCGCGGCATACACGCGCTGAACGCCCGGCTCGTAGCGACAGGGAATCGTGACGCCGATCCGCAGCTGATCGGGGACGACCGCCGTCGGCACGCCGCCGAAGAAGGCGAAGGCCCGGGTGTGACTCGCGATCTAATCGGGGAGCTGCTGGGTGAGCGTCGCCTCGGCGTAGGTGTCGCTCGAGGCGCGGAATACCAGCACGAAGAGCTCGACGGGTCGCCATTCGCCGGTCGCGGGATCGGTGAGCCTCGGCGGCTTCCCGGCGTAGTCGACGAAGCTCTTCTCGCCGACACGGTGCACCTGGCGCATCACGCCGAACCGCCGTGAGAGCTTCCGGGGATCCGAAACGTTCCGGAACGTTCCAGGTCGGAGGGCGATGCGAGGTGACTCAGCATCAGCGGGACCGAGCGCAACGTCGGGATTTCGGATGCCTGACCACTCCTGACCACCGCAGGTGTCCTCAGTCTCGCGGTTCGGACGGGCGTTGGATTCCCGCCGATCCGAGTTCCCCAGATTTGAAGGACGGCCCGGTTCCGGGCTACTGAGAGCCATTGTGGGTGAGCGATGATGGGCGGATTCCGAGGGGCGCCGTGACGACGAGACAGCCGCTCATCATCGAGGCGGCAATCAACGGCGCAACCCCGAAGGCGATGAACCCGCACGTGCCCCGCACGGTTCCTGAGATCGTCTCCTGTGCCTGCGCCTGCATCGAGGCCGGCGCCGCGATCGTGCATCATCACAACGACGACGGGTTGCTCGAGGGGCGTCATGCAGCTGAGCCCTATCGCGAGGCCTGGGCCGCGATCTACGCACGATACCCCGAGGCTCTCCTTTACCCGACGATGGGTGGCGGCGGCCCGCGGACGCACATCCGCGAGCGCTACGCGCACGTCGAGGAGCTGGCGGATGTCGGTTTGCTCCGCCTCGCGATCATCGATCCCGGCTCAGTGAGCCTCGGGCCGCTCGACGCTGACGGCTTGCCGGCGGCCATCGACCTCGTCTACCAGAATACCTTCGCCGACGTGCGCTACATGGTGGACGTCTGTCGTGCCCGCGGTGTCGCTGCCCACGTCTCGATCTTCGAGCCCGGCTTCCTGCGTGTGGCGCTGGCCTATCAGGCCGCTGGGCGACTACCTCCCGCGAAGATTCAGCTCTACTTCGGCGGTCCAGTGTTACCCTTCGGATTGCCGCCCACCGCGGTGAGCTTGGATGCCTATCTCGCCATGATGGCAGGCAGCGGACTTCCGTGGATGGTAGGGGTCTTGGGTGGCGACGTCACCGAGTCGCTCGCGCAGCTCGCCATCGATCGCGGTGGGCACGTGCGGGTTGGTCTCGAGGACTACGCGGGTCCCCGCCAGCCTCGCAATGAGCAGCTCGTGGCAGAGGTGGTCGAGATGGCGCGCTGCTCCGGCCGCGCCGTCGCGACGCCCGGAAAGGCGGCGGAGATCCTCGGGGTGCCGCCCACGGCGCTTCGCGCGTGACGCTGATCTCCGTATCGGCAGTCGTCCAGCTGGACGAGGACTCGTACAGCTCCTGACGCGGATGCGGAGACTTTCGCCTGCTGCCACGCTGCTACCACTTCACCCCGGATGACCCAGCACCAGGCGAAAGTCGCATCACTCGAGTTCGTCGAGATTGATGGAGCTTGGTACGTGCTGGGGCGCGCTGGTTTCGCTCTCGGGCCGACTCTTATAATAATCAGCGGGTTCGGAGTTCGATTCTCCGCCGGCCCATTTTCTGATCCACGACTTGCGCAACGCTCGCGCGGCCCCAAACCCCCAACGCGAATTGCCAGTGCTACTCGGTCCGGATGTCGTCGAGGATCGACTGGCGCGTCGCGCGCCGTGCCGCGGCGTAGCCGGCAAGGATGGTCATCACCATGACGAGCACCACGTACCAGACGGTCGGAGCAACCGCGAGGTGGTGTTCGAGATGGTACCCGAGCAGGTGGCGGAAGTTGAACGCGATCCAGATCCACGCCGTGACCGCACCGACTACCACGCCGAGCGCAGCACCGATCGCGCCGACCGTCGCCGACTCGATCACGACTGAGCGCCGCACGGCTCGATCGTCGGCGCCGATCAGCCGCCAGACGGCGAGCTCGCGCCGACGCTCGAAGATCGCGGAGAGTAGGAGATCGAAGATGCCGGCGACGGTGACGATGATGATCAACAACTGAATCGCCTGCGTGAAGGCAAACGCGCTGCTCACTTTCTCATGGTGGTAGGCCAGGACATCGCGCATCGACAGCATCTTGAGTCGGTAGCGCTGGCCCATGCGATCTGTGATGCGGGCTCGGATCGCGTCGAGTGACTCTCCTGGATCGAGTGACAGCATGATGCGGCTGACGCCCGTATCCTGCCACCGTTCAGCGAAAAGCCGGCGGCTCATGAGCACGCTGCCGCGATCGGAGATGAGGTCAGGTACGACGCCAACGACGGGAAGGCTGAGCTCGCCGGTTGGCGTGTCGAGCTCGATCGTGTCGCCGACGTGGAGGTCGAACCTGTCAGCCAATCCGGTCGAAATGTTCGCGGCGCGACTCGCGCGCACGGCTTCTGCGGCAACGGCAGCGTCGCCCTCGCGATACCAGTGAGCGGGAAGGCGGCTTGGCTCGAGGAATCCGTCGCTGGCCGCTCCGATGGCGATTCGCTCACCGCGATAGATGACGCCAGGAAATGCTCGAACGGTCTCCACGGTGCGGACGCCCCGCACCTCGCGCAGCTCCGTTGCCACCCCCTCGGGAATCGGCGTCTCCAGCCAGCCACCCTCTGTCGAAACCGCGCTGACGATGAGATCGCCGCCGAGAAACCCTCGCACGTACGTCTCGGTCGTGAGGTGGAAGCTGTGCTCCACCGACGAAAGCGTGATGCCGACCGTCAACACCAGCGCGACCGCCGCGACCGTGACGCCCGTACGCACGGCGGACCGAAAAAGGCTCGTCGCTGCGACCTCGCCTTCGGCGCCGAACACCCGCGAGAGCAGGCGGGAAAGGAGGCCGGCCATGGACGTGACGAGCGGAATGGCAATCACGATCACCGACGCGTTCCACAGCGTCGCGCCGAAGTTGCCCCATGCAATCGACTTGAAGTGCTGCTCGCCGACAAGCGCAGCGACGCTGACGGCGACGAGAACGACCCACCACAGCAAGAGTCCGCGTGACGGCGTTGAAACGATCCGACGTCGTCTCGACGCTCGCATCGCGTCCAGCGGGTCCAACGACGCGATTTGCCGGGCAGCAAACCAGGATGCGAAGAGCGTCGAGGTGATACCGCCGAAAGCGATGAGCACCAGGTCGCGCGGATTGATGGTTTGGCTCCCGCCGCTGAACCGCAGCTGGAAGATGACGCCCATCGACTTCGTCACCATGCCGACGAGAACATGCGCCAAGACCATTCCCGCCGCGATCCCGAGCGCGGTCCCCAGCGTACCGAGGACGATCGCCTCGAGCATGAACAGCCAGAAGACTTGGCGCGGCGTGGCACCGATTCGTCGCAGCCCGCCGATGGTCATTGCGCGGTTCACCGCGCCGGTCGAGGTGGTGTTGTAGATGATGAAGATACCCGCCACGAGGCAGAGCAAGCTCAAGCCGGTCAGCATCGCTTGAAAAGAGGCGAGAATGTTCTCGTACTGGATGCTCCGATATTCGGGGCGTCCGACGGTCAGTGTCGACGGAAGCGCTGTCGTGAGACGCCGCTCGACATCGAGGACGTCGGCGCCGGCGCTGAGCACGACGTCGATCTGGTCGACGAGGCCTTCTTTGCCGAGCCAGCGCTGGGCCGCGGCGATGTCCATGACCGCGAGCTGCCCGCCGAACGCGACGGCGAGACCCTCGGGTCGTAGAAGGCCCCGCACCGTGAAGGGCTCGACGCCTCGTGGGGTCGAGAGATCGACGCTATCGCCGACGTGCAAGCCACGTCGCGAGGCGAAGGTCTCCGTCAACAAGATCGAGTGGAGATCCTCGAGCGCCTGAACGAGAATGTCCCGCCGCGTGACGGCCTCGATCTGGTAGCGTCGCAATTCCTCTTCCGTGGTGAGATCGACGCCGAACAGTTGGAGCGTTTCCTCGGGGTTGCTCGCGAGCGAGATGGTGCCTCGCACGAGAGGCACGGCAACACGCACACTCGGGTCGGCGCGGACGACGTCGACCGTCGACTCCGCAAACCCGATTTCGCCTACTCCGAGCGTCACTTCGAGATCGGCGGGACCGGCGATCAGCCGGATCGTCTCGCGGACGTTCGCGAGCACGCTGGTGTTGATGATGTTGATGCCGGCGATCAGTGCGACGCCCGTCAGCGTGCCGGCGACTACGAGTATCGTCCGGCTCCAGCTCGCGCGGAGCTGAGGCCAAGACACGAGCCCAACCAGGCGGAGTAGCGTCACACCGTTACTCGATCAGGTTGAAACGATCGCGCGCATCCTTCGGACTCACGGATTCCAGCGCAGAGCGAGACCGGCGCACATCCACTTGCTCGACTCTTCCGCCACGGCGCACACCAGATCGCCGGGCCGGAGCGTGCCGGCGCGGTTCATCTCGTCCAGGATGAGGGGCACGGCGACGCTCCCGACGTAGCCGACGTCGGTGAAGTTCATCCGCCACGCTTCGGGACGGAGGCCGAGCCGTTCCGCCAAGCGCCGTTGCAGTCTCGTCGCGATCTGCAGCGACGAGACCGACGGGATGAAGTGATCGATCTGATCCGCGCTGATGCCGAGCTCGTCCAACATCCGCTCGAAGCCGGTGGTCGCGAGCGGGATCGCTTGGCGCAACACGTAGAGGGGGTCTTGCGTCACATGCTGGTCGCCGCGGGCGAACGCCGCTGCGAAATCGGGCTCGACCGCACCGAACGCCAGGGACATGCCCGATCGCATTCCGGTCCCGACCGATTCCTGCCAGGTACGCAACCCGGTGTCGGGGTCGGCGCGTTCGAGCGCCAGCGCGGCCGCACCATCCGAGAGCACCCACCGCAGATGGCCTTGGTTCGGCCGCATGTGCGCCGGATTGCTCCAGGGCGGAAGGCCGAGAAAGCTCACGTAGTGGGATGAGCACACCAGGGCGCGCGTGCAGTCGCCGAGACGCAGCTGGTTCAGCGCGACCATGATGCCTTTCGTCGGCGCGGTGCAGTTCGCGGAGATCTCCAGCTCGGCGCAGCGTGGGATCTCGAGCGCCTCTTGCACGAGCGTGCTGGTCGGCGGCATCAGCCGATCGGGAACGACCGTCGTGACGACGAGCAGCTCGACATCGGATGGTTTCCAGCCTGCCATCGCGAGCGCACGGCGGCCGGCTTCCGCTGCCATCGACGTGTTCGACTCGCGCGGAGCTCCGCTTTCGGTGTCGACGGCGAGGTGCCGCGTCGTGATGCCGGTCTCCTGCAGCAAGCGCTCTTGCTCGGCCTCGCTGAGGCCGTCGGGGTAGCGGCGCAAGAACGCCCGCACCCGGCTCTGGTCGAGCGGAGGGCCGGGCAGGTAGCTGCCGGTGCCGGCGATTCTGATGCCCATCGCGGGGGATCGTACACCGTGTCGTTGCCGCGCGACCAGCGCGTGCTACTCGTACCGGATGCCTTCCAGAACGGGCTGACCGATCGCTCGGCGCGCGGCGGAATACCCTGCCGCGATGGTCATGAGCAGTACCAGCGCCGCGTACCATGCCATCGCTGCCGTCGCGAGCCGGAAGTCGACGTAGTAGCCGAGCAAGTAACGGAAGTTGATGGTGATCCAGATCCAGGCGGTCACCAAGCCGACCGCGGCGCCGAGGAAGATGCTGAGCATCGCGACGGTCACGGACTCCAGCACGATCGCCTTCAGCACCGCTTGATCGTCGGCGCCGACCAGGCGCCAGACGGCGAGCTGTCGGCGCCGTTCCGCGATCGACGACAGCATCAGATCGAGAATGCCGGCGATCGTGACGATGATGACGAGCAGCTGAATGGCGTCGGTGAACGCGAACGCGCGGTCGATTTGCTGCGTGTGGTATGCGAGGAGCTCCCGGAGCGACAGGATCTTCACCCGGAAACGCTCTCCGAGCGTTCGTCCGATCGCGGCACGCACGTCTTCCAGCGAGGCTGCGGGCTCCAGAAACACGGTGAACCGGTTCACGGTTGGATCGAGCCATCGCTCGACCAGCAGGCGCCGGTTCAGGATGACGCTGCCGCGGTCGGAGATGTAGTCGGTGACCACCCCGACGATCGGCAACGCGAGTGTGCCGGTCGGCGTGTCGAGCTCGATGGCATCGCCGAGGTGGAGCCGCGCACGGTCGGAGAGACTCACGGAGACCATTGCCCCCGCGCCGCGCCGCAACGCCTCCGCCGCGGTTGCCGGGTCGCCTTCCTGAAACCACCCGGCGGGATACCGTGACGGCTCGAAGGCCGTGTCGCTGAGTCCGAGAAGACCGATCCGTTGCCCGTGGTAGGGCTGCCCGGAGATCACGCGTCCCAACTCGACGTTGCGGACGCCGGCGATCGCACGGAGCTCCTCCGCAATGCGCCCGGGAAGCGGGGTTTCGAGCCAACCTCCCTCGGTACTGACCGCGCTCACGGTCAAATCTCCGGCGAGAAAGCCGGCAAAATAGCGCCGGAGTGAATCACGACAGCTCGTCACCAGCGAGGAGATCGTGATGCCCACGGTGAGCACGAGCGCGATCGCGGCGACGGTGACTCCGGTGCGGGTCGTCGTGCGAAAGACGCTCGTCGCCGCGATTTGTCCCGCGGCGCCGAACACGCGCTCGAGAAATGCCGAGCACAACGGCGCAAGCGCACGAACCAATGGAATCGATATGACGATGATGGAGGCGTTCCAAAGCGTTGCGCCGAAATTCCCCCACGCGATCGACTGGAAATGTTTCTCGGCGACGAGCGCGGCCGCGCTCACGATGATGAGAACGATCGGCCACGCGATCAGGCTCCACATCGATCGCGGTGCTTCCGGATCGCTGGTGGTCACGCGCATCACTTGCAGCGGATCCATCGCCGCCACGCGGCGCGCCGCGAACCATGACGCGAACAAGGTGGCGCCGACGCCGACCACGGCAATGAGCGCCAATTGCCGCGGGTCGGCGGTGCCGGCGTTGGTCGGGAAGCGCAGTTGAAAGATCACGCCCATCGACTCGGTCACCATGCCGGTGAGAAGACGCGCGAGCAGCATGCCCGCGGCGACGCCGATCGCGGTGCCGATGATGCCCAGGATCAGCGCCTCGATCATGAACAGGCGGAACACCTGGCCGGAGGTCGCGCCGAGGCGTCGCAACCGCGCCATCACGAACGCGCGATGCAGCGCGCCGGTCGACGTGGTGTTGTAGGTGATGAAGATGCCGGCCACCATGCACAGCATGCTGAGACCCGTGAGCATCGCCTGAAACGACGCCAGGATACCTTCATACTGCAGGCCGCGACTGGCGGGGTGTGCGACCGTCAGGGTCGGCGGGAGCGTCGCTTGCAGCCGCCGCTCCACGACGTTGGCGTCGGCTCCGTCGCGCAGGACGACGTCGATCTGGTCGATGCGACCGTCCTTTCCCAGCCAGCGTTGCGCCGCCGCGAGATCCATGACGGCGAGGCGACCGCCGAACGCGGTCGCCAGTCCTTCGGCCCGGAGGAGCCCTTGGACGACCAGCTCCTCCGCGCCCATCGGCAACGCGAAGCGCACACGGTCGCCGACTTGGAGGTTTTGCTGGCGCGCGAACACCTCGGTGAGAAGGATCGATCGCGGGCTTTCCAGCGCCCGCAGCAGTTCCCGTCGATTGGTCACCGCGGTGACCGCGTAGCGCTGAAGATCCTCCTCGGCCACCAAGTCCGCGCCGAAGAGCTGCAGCACCTCCCCGGGTCGATCGGCGAGGGCGACGGTTCCCCGAACGAGGGGCACCGCGACACGCACGTCCGGGTCCGTGCGCACCGTATCGACGGTGTCCTCCGCGAAGCCGACTTCCCCGACGCCGAGGGTGACTTCCAGATCGGCGGGACCGGCGATGAGGAGGACCGTGTCGCGAACGCTGGCGAGGACGCTCGTGTTGATGATGTTGATGCCGGCGATCAGGGCGACGCCCGTGAGCGTGCCCGCGATGACGAGCATCGTCCGACCCCAACTCGCACGGAGTTGCGGCACGGAGACCAGCGTGAGCAGACGCAGCACGCGGATCGGCTACGTCGCGACGTTCAGAGAGCTGGTCGCACCTTTGGGCCGCGCGAGATCGATGTCCTGGTCGAGCGCTCCGTCGACCAAGTGCAGGATGCGATCGCCGCACGACGCGAACACCGGGTCGTGGGTGACCAGAAGCACGGTCACGCCGGTTCGCTCGTTGATGTCCTGGAAGAGATCCATGATCGCCCGCCCGGCGGCACGATCGAGATTGCCGGTCGGCTCGTCGGCGAGGATGATGATCGGCCGGATCACGAGCGCGCGTGCGATCGCGACGCGCTGCTGCTCGCCGCCCGAGAGCTCGGTCGGCTCATGCGTCGCTCGATGACTCATGTTGACGAGCGCGAGCGCCTCGTCCACGCGCTCGGCGACCTCGCGTCGTGGGACGCCGTCCAGCACGAGCGGCATGGCGATGTTCGCCCGTGCGGTGAGGAACGGCATCAGGTCGAAGGTCTGGAGGACGTACCCGACACGCCGGCGCCGGAGCACGGCGGCCTGGGCGGACGTCATCTTCGCCACGTCGTTGCCATCGACGCGCACCGTGCCGCTCGTCGGCGGCGTCAGGCCGGCGACGAGGTGCAGAACCGTGCTCTTACCGGATCCGCTGGGGCCCGTGAGGGCGAAGAACGAACCCTTCGGGCAGACGAAGGAGAGGTTGTTGATCGCAGCGACTCGAGTGGCGCCGGCGCCGAAGACTTTCGTGACGCTCTGAAACTCGATCATCGCGCTGGCGGACCGTAGCGCGCCTTCAGCTTCGCAGCGACCTCCTCGAGCCACGCCAATTCCGATCGGACGGTGAGCTCGGCGCCATCGATGAGGAGACCCGTGACGAACGTGTCCCCCGCCAGGCGCTGGAGCTTGCGGCGCTGATAGCCGACGAGCTGGAGCTGCTTCGCGTACACCTCGCGCTGGTAATGAATGAGCGCGAGCACCTCCGGCAGCTGTTGGGGAGTCGCGAAGAGCAGCTTGACGGCGAGCTCATGCCGCAGCGGACGCGGTGCATCTGCGGGCGTTTCGAGGATGAATGCGTCGAGGCTCTGCCGACCCTTGTCCGTGATGCAGTAGACCTTGCGCGTCGTTAGGCTCGCTCCGCTTCCACGGGCGACCTGCTCGATGAGATCTTCCGTACAGAGACGATCGAGAAGGCGATAGACCTCGCCGAAGTTGACCTGCCAGAACCCACCGAGGATCCGCTCGCATTGGCGCCGGAGCGCATAGCCGTGGATGCCGTGAGGACTGCGCGACACGACACCGAGTAGCGCGTACCGCAGACCGTCTGGCTGGCGCATTGGCAGATCCTCTCACGGCCCGAGCTCGGCCGTAGCGTCGTTCGAACGTCATCGACGCTCGCACGTGAATCGCGACGCTGTCAAGGTTCGACAATACGTCTGTCGCTATTTCGGAGCGAAATACGCGTCGGCCTCTGATGTCGTAACGTACGCAATATGGCGTCGACGACGATCAGACGATCAATAGCTGCGACGAGAGCGACTCGGTCGTTCCGCGCGGCGGCGTGCATGATGAGCCGGTGGACCGTGGGAGGATCAAGCCGCGCGCGCTCGACGGACAGGCGGGTGACGGAGACGAGGAGGGGTCCCGGTCAGGTGTCCGGCGAGCGCGCGTCGGCTGCCGGGCGACCGTGGAGGTCGCCGGCGTGGAGCAGCTTGGGGCGGTGCTTACTGACTCGAGACTTCCGCCGCGCCGTTGGCACGTGCGGTGAGATTCGGCTCACCGGGCACCGGATCGCTCACCCAGGTGTAGGTGTGCGCCGCTTCGGTGCTGGTGATCGTGATGTGGAACGAGGTGAAGATCGAGCCGGTGTTGCCGGCGCTGAGCGCGATCACGAAGTCGTCGAGCATCGCCTCGCCGAGATCGCCGAGACTGCCGAGATCGGCGGCGTACTCGCGATGGGTTGCGAAATACGCTTCCTGGCGGAGCGCCAGATTACGGAGCGCGGAGACGACCTTCGCGTCTTGGGCGGTTTGCCGGTCGCCGGCGTAGCTCTGTATGGCGATGCCGGCGAGGATGCCGATGATCGCGAGGACGACGAGAATCTCGATGAGCGTGTAGCCGCGTTGGTTGCGCATGCGGGACGGTTCAGCAACCGGAGTGCCACGCCGACGCATGTCGTCGCGACGGCGACGCAGGATTGACGACCTGAATGTTCTTCCGCGCTTGCGGAGCGGCCGCTGCGCGCGGTCTATGGCGATTGTTTTCCGAGCCGCGTGGTGGCGTTTGCTTGGGACTGCTTGCGCCCGCGCATGACCGCGGTGTCGTCGCTCATCGGCGCCCGATCACGCGCGGCAACGGGCGGCAGATCGTCAGACCTGCCGCCCACGCCACGGCAGCGTCAGAAGCCGGTGTAGTAGAGCGTCGTCGGCTGCGTGATCGCGCCCGGACCGGCGACGCCGGCGGTGATGTTGATCGTCGAGTTGTTGGTCTGCGGCAGACAGAAGGCCGCGACGGTGGTGCGGTCGGTCGGGCCAGCCGAGCCGCAGCGCTCGATGCCGCTGTTCACGAAGCATTGCGAGAGCCGGGAGACGCAGGTCTCGCCGGCATCGCAGAACGAGCAGACCGGCGGATGGCAGTCGTTGTTGGTCAGGCAGTTCTTGAAATCGTGCACGGAGCAGCTGGTGTTGTTGGGGCCGGTCGGGCAGATGCCCTCCTGGCACGAGTCGGTATCGGTGACATTCACACGGCAGCTGCCGACCTGACAGAAGCCGCCGGGGCACTCCCCGTCGTTCGAGCACGGCATCAGATCGTTGCCGCCGCCGACGCAGGCGTTGTTGCACTGGTTCGGACGCTGTTGCACGTTCTCCATCGGACTGAGCGGGCAGAAGCATTGTCCGTTGCAGCTGCCGCTCGGGCAGTCGCTCGGACCGGTGCAGGTGAGTCCCTCGTTCAGCCCGCCAACGCATTTGCTGCTGGTGAAGGTCGGGTACGAGCACGTGTAGGTCGGCACGAGCGTCACGTCCTCGGTCGTGAGCGGATCGTAGATGACGTCGAGACCGTTGCCCGAGATGTTCGCGCCGGCGACAGGCAGACAGTCGACACTGGTCGTGCCGAAGTCGGGGCTCGTGCCGCCGAACGGTGGATTGGGACGGCAGGGCTTGTCCTGGTTCGGTCCCCAGCTGCAGACGGCGTCGGTCACGCAGTGGTTCGGTGGATTCGGACAATCGGTATCGGTCGTGCACAGGTCGCGCGTCCCTGGGCTGCCCGCGCCCGC
>JBGPIT010000104.1:0-13194 GCA_041485125.1 Binatia bacterium
AGGTTCAGCACCCGCACGTAGCCCTTCTTCTCCACGCGTCGTGCGACCCGGTCGAGATTCAGCGCGGTGACGGTGTCGAGGACGCTCTGTCGCGCGCGCGACCGCAGCGCACTACCCATGCAGCATCATCGTCGGGTCAGGAGTGACGACGCCGGCGCGCTTCGGAGCGGTCGCACCGACCAGGCGCTCGTGCAGGCGATCGAGCAGCGCGGCGATCGTAGCGAACGTCCGCTCGATCGTCGCCGTGTCGCCGCCATAGGGATCGCGGACGACGCGGCCGCGATCGAGGTCGCCGAGCAAGATCGTGGGAGCCGAAGCGCGATGGGCGTGGAGCTCCGCGAGATTGATGTAGTCCATCGCCACGATCATGTCGGCCCATTCGACCGCCGCCCGCGACAGCGTCATCGATCGATGCGCGGCGAGATCGATGCCGAAATGCTCGCGCGCCACCTGCTCCACCGCGGTCGGCACGAGCCGATTGGAGGACGGTAGCGTGCCCGCGGAACGGACGTCGGCGTACGCGAACCGCTCCCGCATATAGCGTTCCGCGAACGGCGAACGACAGATGTTCCCGGCGCACACGAAGAGCACCCGCGGCGATCGGCCGGTGGCGCGTTCGAGCGCGCGGAATGCGCGGCGCCGGCCTCGCGCCGCGTGGGCGACACGCGCCGCTAGGCGCCGCGCACGGCAACCCACCGGCGCGAAGAGACGGAGCGTGTCCTGGCACCACTCCGCGATCGCCGGCATCGGATCATCGAGCCGCTCCACGTCCCAACGCTCGTCGCGGCGGTACGCGCGTGTCCAATCACGGAACGTGGCGAGGCGATCACCCGCGCGCAGCACGCTGCGCGCCGCCCACACGGCGTCGTGCCGCAGATGGCGCTGACGAACGCCCAGGCGCGGCTCCGGCAGAGGGGATGGCAGCGCGTGTGGACCTTCGCGATGGAGGCGCAGCAGCCAGAGCGGAAAATCGAGCCCGGCGCTGATCGTGAGCGGCAGCGAGCCCCAGAACCGACCGTTCACCTCCATCAGCCAGGTGCGATTCGACTCGAGGTCCTTCTTGAATTCGAGCATCGCGACGCCGCTCCATCCGGTCGCCGCGACGAAGCGGTCCGCGCACGCGGCGAGAAACGGATCGACGGGCTCGGTCGTGCGATAGCTGCCGCCGCCGCCGTGGAAAGGCTCGTGGAGCCGGCGCTGTTGCACGATCGAAAGGACGCGACCCCGCCACGCCAGCAGGTGGATGCCGACGCCGACGCCCGGACAAAACCGTTGCACCATGATCGGCACGCGACCGAGATGGAAGCGCGCCACGTCGAGAAGCTCGTCGCGGCTCGACACCCGCGTCACCTGAAAGCGAATCAGCCGATCGCCCGACACGAGCGCGCTGTGAGTGGGCTTGACGAAGCACGGCCATCCGACGTCGATGTCGGCCGCGCGCGCGAGGTCTTCGACGCCACGAAGCGTGACGTGCTCGGGAACGGGAATGTCGAGCGTCGCGCCGAGCGCGAGGACGCGCGCCTTGTCGTGTGCATACTCATGCGCGGCGGGCGGCGGCAGCGCGAGCGCCACCTTCGACTCGAGCGTCGCGCGGACGAGCGCGCTCACCTCACTCGCCGCGTCGGTGATGGGAATGAGCAAGTCGTAATGCTCGCGTGTCACGGCGTCGACGAGGCCACGGGCCACAGCGTGCACGTCGACCGTCGGATCGCCGAGATCGAACGAGCGGCGACAGAAGCGCGAGTGCTCCGCCGCCGAACGGCCGCCGATCCGCGCCACGTCGACGTCGACACCCGCCGCACCGAGCGACCGCACCACCCCCAGGCCCGCGCCGGGCGTCGTGTCGAGAACGAGAACGCGTTGGCCCACGAGGCGTCCTACCAAGGCTACGTCGTGAGGACGAGAAGCGAATAGCCTCCGAGCGTCCGTGCGGCGAGGTCGGGGCTGAGAGTGAAGAGCCACTTGCGCGGCAGCCGCGCAAGCCGCGTGCGCCACCGATACACGAAGTCGATCCCGCCCGGCGTGTAGAAATGGTCGACGACCTCGTAGCCGAGGTCGCGTAGGACGCGCAACGCGAGGTCCTTGGTGAAGAAATGCAGATGACCAACCGAGTCGCGCGCCGCGATCAGGGGCTTCCCGCGCAACACCGCCTGCGCCGACAGTTCGAGCGGGATGTGGAACAGCTTGTAGTGCGCACGCTCTCTCGCTGCCCGCAGAAACGCGAAGTAGTCTTCGACGTGCTCGAACACGTCGAGGAGCAGGAGAACGTCGTAGTGCTCGCGTGTCGCGAGAAAATCGCCGAGCTTGAAGCTGAGGCGCTCGCTCGCGCGGATCGCGCTCAACGTCGCCGCTTGCGGCGAGATGTCGTAGCCGACGAAGTGGACGTGGGGATCCATGCGATCGTGCAGTTGCTTGAGGATTTCGCCCGCACCGCAGCCGACCTCGCAGACGGTGCTCGGTGCGAGGCCATGCTTGCGGAGCATGGCGAGGACGCGGTCCGCCTTCCACTCCGAGTGCTCGGCGTGCCAGGTCGGGTGGCTCTGGAGGTAACCACCCCGGGTGTAGAGCTCGCTCGACATCCTCTCCTCCCAGCGTTGATCCACGGCAGCTCCCGACGCGGCGAAGACGTCGCTTGGTGCTCGCGGCGCGCTGCGGCGCCCAGCGTATCGTCCAGCCGCGCCGGTGTTAACCGACTCTTCGCGTCGTCGCGTGCGGATACTTTGTTGACACCTCGACCTTCGGCACCGATCATCGACGCGACGGCGGCGGCAGGCGCGAGCGGGCGCGTGCGCCATCTCACATCGCATGCGAGTTCTGGTCTTCGAGCCCGACCACGAGGGTCACAAGTTTCCATACCTCCGGCATCTCCTGCCCTCACTCGCGCGCCTCGACGTGGATCTCACCGTCGCGATCAGCGGTGAGGGGCTCGCGTCATCCGAGTTTCGCGATCAGCTCGGCGCTCTCCGCGATACCGTGCGCTTCGAGCCGGTGCTGGTACGGCCTCGCGGCTCGCCGCTGGCGATCGCGCGGCGCCACCTCGATCAGATCCGCGACGTGGCGACGCGGTTTCGTCCCGACCACCTGCTGGTGCCGTCGGCGGACGGATTGACGCAAGCACTCGGCGCGATGCGCGCGATCGGGCGCTCCTTTCTGCCGAGCGGCATGCACTCCGAGGCGGCGATGCACGCGGGGATCTTCGCGCACGCGGCGCGCTCGGTACCGGACCGCATCAAGCGCGAGATCGTCTATCAGTCGATTCGCGCAGCACCGTGGAACGATCTCCTCTACGTCGATCCGCTCGCCTACGAAGCCGTGCAGCGCCGCGGCGGCGCACTCGCGACACGTACGCGAGTGCTGCCCGACCCCTGCGACGAATACCAGCCGTGCGATCGCGACGTCGCGCGCCGCGAGCTCGGGATTCCGGAGGAAGGGCGCTACATCGGTTGCGCCGGCGCGCTCGATGCGCGGAAGGGAACCGACCTACTGGTTCGGGCGTTCGCGCGTGCCGACGTGACCAAAGATGACCGCCTTCTGCTCGCCGGCCGGTTGCACCCGGATATCCGTGCGGAGATCGAGCATGATCACACCGGTCTCCTGCGCGACGGTCGTCTCATGCTCCTCGACCGCTACCTCGACGAGCGTGAGCTGAGGCTTGCGCTCGCCGCGATGGACGTCGTCTGCACGCCGTACCCCGACGATCGCGGCCTCTCGAGCGTCGCCCTGCAGGGAGTGCGCTTGGGTCGCATGATCCTCGGCAGCGACCGCGGCTGGGTGGGATTCGCCGTGCAGCACTGTGGTCTCGGCGCGACGTGCACGGTCACGGACGTCGACGCGTTCGCGGCGGCGATTCGGCGCTGTCTCGACGAGTCGTCGGACTTTCGACGGTCGCACGCGGCAGAGCGCCTGCTCGAGTTCCACTCGCCGTCGAACTATGCCGCGACGTGGACGCAGCGCCTGCGCGAGCGCCTGGACCTCGCACCGACAGGGCCGATACGGACGTGGGAGTGGGTCCTCGACGGCACGACCACGGCGAACGGCACGAGGTGACGGCCGACGTGACGCACGCCCCCGACGTCACGATCGCCACGGACGCGCCGCCGGCCGCGATCGGGCGGACCGTCGGCCGCGGCGCGACCTGGATGGTGCTCAACACGGCGGGCGGGCGCGCCGCGCTGCTCGCCTCACAGCTCGGCCTCGGTTGGCTGCTGAGCGAGCAGGACTTCGGCATCTACGGTAAGGCGATCGGTCTCGCGGTCTTCGTGCAGTGCCTGCGCGATGGCGGCGCGACGCAGTTCCTGATTCAGCGCGGCGCCGCCGAGTATCTCCGCCTGCGCGGTCCCGTCTTCTGGCTGGCGTTCACCGCCAATTGCGTAGTCGCATTGGCGCTCTTCGTGGTTGGAGCCTTAGCTCATGCGAACGACCCACAGGTCGCGCGTTTGCTGTGGGTACTCGCCGTGTCCTTCCCTTTCAGTACGTTCGCGTCGATCTGCCTGGCACGGCTCACGATCGACCTCCGCTTCGAGCAGATCGCACGCCTCCAGTTCTTTTCCGCGATGATCCGCTACGGCGGGATGCTGGCGCTCGCCGCGGTAGGAATGGGGCCGCTGAGCTTCGTCCTGCCGGTGCTCGTCACGACGCTCTTCGAAGGCGTGTACGGGCTCGCCGCCGTGCGCGAGCAGCCTTGGCGCGATCCCGCCGCGGTCCGTCGTTGGCTCTCTTTTTTGGATCAAACCAAGTGGCTGCTGATGAATGGGCTGGCCTCGGGCGTGATCAACTACGGTGTGTTTCCGATCCTCGCCTTGTTGCTCTCGACCAGCCAGGTCGGCGTCTACGTCTTCGCCACCCAGCTGGCGTTGCAACTCCTGTTGATGCTGGCCGTGAACTTCGACGCGGTGCTGTTTCCGGCCCTCCAGCGCCTCAACGCCGAGCCGGAGCGCCAGCGCGAGGCGCTGGTGCGCGCCCTCCGGACGGCGATGCTGACGATGGCGCCGCTCAGCCTTCTTCTCGTCGCGGCCTTCGATCCCG
Source organism: Binatia bacterium (assembly GCA_041485125.1). Classification (GTDB taxonomy): domain Bacteria; phylum Desulfobacterota; class Binatia; order UTPRO1; family UTPRO1; genus JBGPIT01. Next base: position 5,026 of record JBGPIT010000104.1, read on the forward strand.
TCGAGCGGTTTCTCTGGCACGGGCGCTGGCACTCCGCGGTCGCGGCAGTGCTCGTCCTGTCGATCTTCTTTCCCTTCCGTGGCGCCTCGGTCGTCTACACCTCGGCGCTTCGCGCTCGCGGACGTTTCCGAGTGCTGTGCTTGCTCGAGCTCGCGGTCGCGATCGGCATGCTGGCGGCGGCCTGCATGGGCGCGGCCCTGTACGACTCGCCGACCGGCGTCGCATGGGTCGTGGGACCCTTCTATGGTGCCGTCAGCCTCGTGCTGCTCGTCCTCGTGCTCGGTCGCTGGGGTGTGCCGTCGCGGCGAGTGCTCGGTGCCGTCCTTCCGTCGTGGTCACTCTGCACGGCGCTGGCGCTGCTCTGCCTCTTGCTGCAAACGCTCTTGCCGAAAGAGCTGCCGAGCTTCGTCACCGCCATCGTCTGCGCCACCACGTTCGGGGTTCTGTGGGCAGTCGCGACGCGGCTCTTCCTGCGGGAACATCTGCGCGACGCGCTGAACGTTCTCCCGGCGCGTCTGGCTTTGCCGACCGAGCGCCTGTTCTGGCTCAGCGCCGATCGCGGCTGATTGGCGCGCGTGCTGCTCCTTCGCGAGCGTCGTCGGTTCGGCTAGGACATCGCTTCGTTGTTGATAGACACGACATCACGACGACTGCGGTTGGCGACTCGCATCGCGCGGCTCTTTCCGATCGCGGTGTCTGGCAGGTTCGTCCGCCGACTGTATCCGTGGTCGCTCGCACGGCGCGAGAACGCCGGCTTTGTCGTACGCAGCGCGCTCGGCGACGTCGACTTCGCGTTTCCGCGCGCGGAGGGCGTCGCGAGTGGGTTCGCGATCCGCGGATTCAGCGAATGGCGAAACGTCGTCATCGCCAACGTCCTCTGCCGTTCCGGTGACACGATTGTCGAGGTCGGTGCTCACCTCGGCACGGAGACTCTTCTGTATGCGCTGATCGTGGGCGACCGCGGCCGTGTCGTCGCCTTCGAGCCTTTGCCCGCCAACTTCGCCACGCTCCGTGCCGGCGTGGAACGAAACCATCTCAATCAGGTTACGCTGCACCAGGCCGCGGTCGCGACGTCGTCCGGTCGACTCGCGTTCTACGAGCCGCGCGACGAGCAGGAGCAAGCACTCGGAACGCTCCTGGCGGGCACGGCAAGGACCGCGCGCGCGATCGAGGTCGACGTCGTCGCGCTGGACGACCTCTATCAGGCTGGCCGCCTCACACCGCCGCGCTTGATCATCATCGATGCCGAGGGCACCGAACCCGACGTCTTGCAGGGCGCCGACCGGCTCATTCGCGACGCGCATCCCCATCTCGTGCTGGAGGTGGATCCCGAGCTGCTCGCGATCGCCCACGTACCCCCGGAGATGCTGCACACGCGCCTGCGTGAGCACGGGTATCTCGTACGCGAGATCGCGCGGAGCGGGCTGGGAGAGGTCCATCCTCGATCGCGCACCGTGAACTGGTTGGCTCTCGCGGGCCACGGCGATCTCGCGGGCGCGGAACCACTCGCCCGGCGCGTCCATCGTGCGCTGCTCTCCGCCGCCTGGCTGCCGTTGTGGCACGGCATCAATCCCGCGGTCGTCGGTAACCGCCGCAGGAAATAGGTCGACCGCTCCGAGTAGCTGCCACTTCTGCTTGCCGCGCACTTTGGCGCCTCCTACACTTCTCTCCGTGAAGCCCGACGTCACCGCCACTGCCGACCACGCGGCGAACGAGGTCCTCTACGACGAGGACTTCTTCGCGTGGACCCAGCAGACGGCCGCGCTCCTGCGATCGCGGCGGTTCGCAGAAGTGGATCTCGAGCACACCGCCGAAGAGATCGAGGATATGGGCAAGCGCGACTTGAAGGAGCTGAACGGCCGCACGCAAGTGCTGCTCATCCACCTCTTGAAGTGGATGCTCCCGCCCAACGAGCGCTCACGCTCGCGGCAAAGCACGATCATCACCCAGCGCACCGAGATCGAGGCGGTGCTGCGACAGAGCCCGAGCCTCCGTCCGAAGATCGCGAGTGAGCTCGCGTGGAACTACGCGACGGCGGTGAAGCGCGCCGTGGCGGAGACGGGCCTCCGACCGGAGCAATTTCCGCGCGAATGCCCCTTCTCCGTCGAGCAAATCCTCGACGAAGACTTCCTACCGGCGTAGGGAATCAGTAAAGAAACCTTTACCGCTTGCCCATTGGCTGACCCCCCGGAGCCACGGAACGGCGCTTCGCCCGCCGCCTTCGAGGCGTGCATAGACCGCCAGCATTCTTAACCGCCATTCTGCTGGTGGTGTATTCACGCGAGTTGTTACTCCCGGAGCGGTCCTTCTTTCTGTTCGGGCCGCGCGGCACAGGGAAGACGACGTGGCTCCGGTGTTTCGCAGCGGCTGAACCAGCGACCTAGTGGGTCCGATCGACACGGGCGCGACGCTTCACAGGTCGACAAGGCCCAAGGTAATGAGGAGCGCTTGGTCGATGGAGTCGAGCGTGTGCCCACGCACGGCACCGAGGCGCTTGACCAGCCGAGCTCTATCCACGCATCGGAGCTGCCGAAGAAGGACCAAAGAATCGACGCGACACCCACCTTCGCCCGCGGCGACCAGTACCTCGGTGGGGTAGATGCGAGACCCGACGCTGGAAGTAAGCGGCGCGACAACGGTCGTCTGTGCCGTGCGGTTCGAGTGGTCGTTCTGAACTACAACGGCCGGCCGGGTCTTCTGAATCTCGTGACCGATCGTGGGATCGAGGGCGACCAGCCAGACGTCGCCGCGCCGAGGATGCGCTATCGCCTTCGGTGACCGGGCCATGTTTCCGCATCCACCGCTGCCCACTCCGCATGTACGGCCAGGTCGCGCTCTCTGTTCACGCGCCCATCTTCTTCGAGCAGCTTTCGCAACTCCGTGCGGGAGCGACCTTTCGCGAGACGTTGAATCGCCTCGTTGATGAAGCGGCTCCGGTTGCCCTTGCTCGCAACGCGATTAAGAAGCCCCAGCGTCGAGCGAGGGAGGGTGATGTTGATGCGCTCGTAGGTACGGGCGGTTGCTTTTGTGGCCATGCGCGCAGAATACACACCCCGGTGTGTATTCGTCAAACATTGCACCCGCATTCGAGCTGGGCTCGTCACGGCTCACCAGCGGCGACCTGCTTGGCGCCGGCTCTCAGGCCGAACGCTCGCGGTGCTTACTGCCGACGTTTCCGTCCTCCCGATCGAAGCGTTCCTCGATGCGCTCCGCGCCGGCGAGGTGATCGGCTGAAGCTCACGGCGGGCGCCTACCGCTTCACTCTCCCAGGTACAGCGCGATCGCTTCGTTCACTCGCGCCATCACGGCGTCCGTTGATTGCCCGATCATCTCGTGCAAACGCGCGGTGCTGACTTGGCGGATGCCGGGAATGACCGCGAAAGACGTTTTCAGCCCGGGCGCTGCGACACGAAGCCGGAGGGGCCAAATCTCTGGCGCGCGAGTGGAAAGCGGCACCACCACCACGGATTCGAGCCGCTCGTTGTAGACCGAGTTCGAAACGACGATGGCAGGGCGCACCTTGCCCATCTCGGGAGGGCTCGCCGGCTCGAGGTTGATCCAGTAGACGCTGCCGCGCGTCATCGGCGGCTCCGCTTTGGTGGGCGTGCGAGGTCGGCGCGATCCCACTCTTCCAGCCAAGTACGCTCGTCGGCGTGTTGCTGCAGGAAGTCCGTGTAGCGCTCGGCCGCCGCAATCATCTGTTGGCGGCGGACTTCCTGCCGGAGGATCGACCGGACGTAAGCGGTGAGGCTTTGCGCGGCCGGCTTGGTACGCTCGAGCTCGGCGAGTAGTTCTCCCTCTACCTTGATAGTAGTCGCCTTCATGCCGCAAAGGTAGCACGCGCACTGCCTCTAGCGAAGCGCGCCCCGCTGCGATCATCGCGCCGCTCGCCACGTTGGAGACCGCTCGGCCGCGATCTTTGGCGTGGGCTTTGGTGGGCGCCGCGTGTAATCTTCGCCGCGTGGGCAACGTTCCTTTGAGAGCCAAGCGCGCACGCGTCGTCTTGTGGTTCACCCTCATCATCCTCGTCGTCCTCGGCGTCCACATGCTGGCGACCGTGACGACCAACCTCACGATCAGCCAGATGCGGAGCCTGAGCCCGTTCGCGCAGGAAGTGCGCGCGTTCGAGGAGACGCTGCTGCCGTACTGGCGGCCGGCGATGTACCTGATCGCGACGGCGGTGATCATCGTCTACCTCTCGCCGATCGCGTTCTACTTCTGGCGCGGGCAGGAGACGGCGATCCCGGAGTGCGTGCAGCGCCGGGTGGTGCGGGCGCCGGCGGTGGTCGCGGTGATGAGCTTCGTGCCGTGGTGCGTCGGCGCGGTCGCCTTTCCGCTCATGACCTACCGGCATTTCGGGCACTGGTCGGCGGATCTGATGTCGCAGCAGGTCCTCGGCCCGGTCGTGAACGGCTTCCTCGCGGCCGCGACGTCGTATCTGCTGCTCGAGTGGGTCTTCCGCGGCACCATCTTTCCGCGTGTCTTCCCGTCGGGCCGGCTCGCCGAGGTGCCGGGCGCGATGGCGCCCGGCGTGCGCGCGCGTTTCCTGATCTTCCTGGTCGCGATCGTGTTCGTGCCGCTCTTCTCGATGCTCGGCCTGATCCGCGCGGCGGCGATGCGGGTGGACGAGGGCCTCTCCGCCGCCGAGGTGGTCGCATCGACGCGCGACGCGGGCACGATCGTCTTCTTCCTCTACGTCGCGCTCGGCGTGGTGCTGACGTTGATTCTCGCGCGCTCGCTGACGCGACCGCTCGGCGAGGTCGCGAGTGCGCTCAGGCGCGTGCAGCGCGGCGATCTCGACGTGCATCTACAAGTTGGCTCGGCGGACGAGGTCGGCGTCCTCGAGGACGGCGTCAACGCGATGGTCACGGCGCTCCGCGATCGCGAGCGCATCCTCCAGACGTTCGGCCGCGTGGTCGAGCCCTCGGTGCGCGACCACCTGCTCTCGGGGGCGGTCGGCCTCGGCGGCGAGGTGCGGACGGCCTCGGTCCTCTTCTGCGACCTGCGTGATTTCACCGCGATGGCCGAACGCACGCCGCCGACGGAGGTGGTCGCGACGTTGAACGAGTTCTTCACCGTGATGACCGCGTGGGTGCGCGAGTGCGGCGGCTTCGTCGACAAGTTCATCGGCGACGCGATGCTCGTCGTCTTCGGCCTCTTCGGCCGCGACGGCACCACCCCCGACGCAGCCGGCGCGGCGGCCGCGGTGCGCTGCGCGGTCGGCATGGGGGCGCGGCTCGACGAGCTCAACGTGCGACGGGTGGCGGCGGGGCGCGAGCCGCTCGAGCTGACAGCGGCGATCCACACCGGTGAGGTGCTCGCGGGGACGATCGGCGCCGCCGATCGCCACGAGTTCACCGTGATCGGCGACACCGTCAACGTCGCGGCCCGCCTGCAACATCTCTGCAAGGAGGAGGGTTGCACGCTGCTCGTCACCGAGCGCACCTACGAGCTCGCCCACGCCGGCGGTGCCGGCGACGAGCTCAGCCTGCACGACGAGGTGCGCGTCCGCGGCCGCTCGACGCCGATCCGCGTCTTCGCGCTCGGGGCGATTCGCCCCGCGCGCGCCGCCGTCTGACGGCAGGCGTCACGGCTGGCGGACGACCTGCGTCGGAATGGCGCGGCGTTCTTTTTCCTTGACGGGTTTCCGGTACACCCGATAGCGTCGCGCGCTCCCATGCGAACCCACCGACGCCAACTCATACTCCTCGCGGTAGCCGCCCTTACGCTCCTCGCAATCGTGCCGGTGTCGGAGGCGCTGCATCGACAGACGCCGTCGCTGCTCCAGGTCACGACCATCCCGTCGCAGGACGTCGGCGGCGCGAAGTTCATCGGCGGCTCGAACCTGGTGGTCTTTCATTCCGACGCGGATCTCCTCGGCAACGGGAACACGATCCCGAACATCTTCATCTTCGACCTCAAGCTGCGCTCGAAGAACCATCTCGAAGGCATCTTCCAGATGACGTTCGGCGCGCAGCCGAGCCGTCGACCCAGCGCAGCGCGCCGCGGCCGCACGTTGGCGTTCGAGTCGGAGGCGGACCTTCTCAACAACGGCAGCACCGGCCTGCAGGTCTTCGCCGCGGACCACGTGGTGTCCCACAAAGGCCCAAAGGTCCCGTTGTTCCAGGTGACGAAAGCGTCGAGCAGCAGCTTCGACGCGCACCTGAGCGAGAACGGTCGCTTCCTCGTGTTCACCTCGACCGCCGATCTCCGGAACGAGGGGTTGCCGGCAGGCACTCATCTGTATCGGTCCGATCTGAAGAAGGCGCATCTCGGCGAGCCGACGTGCCCCGCCTATCCCTGCAACCTCAACCCCGGTCTCGATCTCCTCACGCGCGAGGTCGCGGGGCGTCCTTCGATCGACAAGCTGGGATTATTGGTCGCGTTCGAGTCCGCGGGCGACGTACTCGGCCCGGGAACCTCGAACGGCTTCTCGCAGGTCTACGTCTACGACTTCAATTTGAACCTCATGCGAAGGATGACGAACGGGCTCGCCGACAGCAGAAACGCGGTCATGATACGCAACGGCACGAAGGTCGTCTTCGAGTCGGCGGCCAACCTGATCGGGAACGGCAACGCTCGCTTCAACATCTTCGAGGCGGACATCGCGCAGCCCCTGCCGGTGACCCACCAGCTCACGTTCGGCACCGACGGCGACTCGACCGCACCGTCCGTCAACGCCAAGGCCGACCGCATCGTCTTCTCGTCGACCGCGACGCTCACCGCGGGCGCGAACGGCATGAACCAACTCTACCTGCTCGAGCTCGACGGCAACCACCTCACTCGCCTGACGAGCGTGCCGGACGCGATCGACGAGTCTTCGACCGAGCTCAACTTCTTCGTCTTCACCAGCAGCTCGGACTTGACCGGCAACGGCAATTCGCAGCCGCAGGTCTTTCTCGGCAATACCTTCAAGCTCCTCGATCCGAGCCTGCCGACGCCCACGCCGCTCGCGACGCCCTAGGGACGCCTCGGCGGAGATTCCTACGTGACGCGCGCGGCTTCGAGGAGCCGAGTGTCGGCGCTCACGAGCTCGAGGCCTTCGAGCCGGCGACGGGCGAGCAGGAACGTCGCGAGATGCAGCGCATCGAGCGTGTGCAGGGGCTTCGTGGGCGCTACCTGCCGGGCGAGGTCACAGACCGCCCGGGTCAACTCCCAGATCTCGCAGCGCGCCCACACGGCCTCGACCTCGCGTTCCGCGTCGGCGAGACGCTCCTCACTACTCTGCTGCATCGTCCTCAGCCGCGAGAGCGCACGTGCCGATTCCACGAGTGCAAGGCGAGACGTGACGAGCGTCGAGGCCGCGCGAATCTTCGCTTCCAGATCCGGTGTCGTTCCGCTCTCGAGCACGGCGCGGAGGACGACGGAGGTATCGAGGTACAGCGGCGTGCTCACGATCTCGCTGCCCTAGCGTTCGCTTCGGATCTCGTCCATCAGCTCGAGGGCGGTTCCGGCGGGGAGGCCGATTCCTCGCGACCGCCAGCTCCAGCTTCGCTTCGGCAGCGCCGAACGCGTGACGTCTCCCGCATCCGAGAGCGCCTCGAGGATGTCTTCGAGCTCGTCGGCGGCGCGGACCCGACGTCGAGCAGGACGCATCTCGGCCACGACCTCGTCGCGCTCGGTCACGAGGATCGTCTCGCCGGTCTTCACCAGCCGAAGGTACTCGGAAAGGCGTGCCTTCAGCTGTTTCACTCCAACCGCCTTCATCGATCGGCATGGTAGTCCCCGGTGGTCACAACGTCAACGAGGCTCATCGCCGCGGTTGCTCGCGTCTCGTGAGCTACATGCTGGCGGAGCTACGGTGATGCGCTGCGCTGCCTGCGGCTACGAGAACCGCGATGCGGCGAAGTTCTGCGAGAAGTGCGCCGGGCCGCTCGATCGGAGCTGCGCCCCACCGCGGATCAGATCGACCCAGCAACACCGGCGCGGGCTCGATTGCCGCATTAGCTAATTCGTGTTAGTCAACTTTCTGTGAAGGTGGTGACGATTCACGCGGCGAAAACCCATCTGTCGCGCCTGATCGAGGAAGTTGCGGGCGGCGAGCAAGTCGTCATCGCGCGTGGCAAGGACCCGGTGGCGCGGCTCGTGCCCATCAAGCCGCAGAAGAAGGGCCGCGTGTTCGGTGCCATGCGCGGTCGCGCCAAGGTCGACCGGCGCTTCTTCGCGCCC
>JBGPIT010000105.1:0-13082 GCA_041485125.1 Binatia bacterium
AGATCTTCTACAAGAACACGGGCGTCCGAAACGCCGGCATCCCCACCAACGGCAGCACGACCTCACGTACGCTGAAGATCGTCGAGGACGTGCTCAAGTCGTGCCCCGACCTCGACTTCGGTATCGACGTGTCGCTCGACGGCGTCGGCGCGCTGCACGACGAGATCCGCGTCTTCCCCGGTCTCTTCGAGCGCTCGGTGCAGACCTACAAGGAGCTGAAGAAGCTCTCGAAGCACTACCCGAAGCTCAACGTGAACATCGAGACCACGGTGTCGTCGCACAACGACAAGCACCTGATGGAAAACTACGAGTACTTCAAGAACGAGCTCCAGGTGGACAACGTCTTCACGCTCCTCACCCGCGGCAGTCCGAAGGAGTCGATCGCGAAGTTCTTCGACGTGAAGCTCTACGAGGAGTACGCCGCGGTCATCGAGAAAGAGATGAAGAGCGGCGCGCTCACCGGCTACGACACCTTCCCCTTCGCCGACATCATCAACGCCAAGCGTATCGTCCGGCACCGCCTGATCGCCGAGATCGCGAAGACCAACACCTACCAGATCCCGTGCTACGCCGGCAGCCTCGGCGCCTGCATGTTCGCGAACGGCGACATCTATCCGTGCGAGCTCCTGATCGATCGCAAGCTCGGCAACGTCCGCGAGAACGACTACGACTTCAAGAAGATCTGGTACGGCAAGAAGGCCGACGAGGCGCGGAAGTTCATCAAAGAGACGAAGTGCTTCTGCACCTACGAGTGCTTCCTCACCGTCAACATCCTGTTCAACCCCCGCATGATGCCCAAGGTCCTGAAGGAGTGGGGTGCGCTCAAGCTCCGCCGCGCGATGCGCAAGCTCACCGGCAGTCACCAGCCGTCCCTCGCCCGGCCCGCCGCGGGCCACGGCGAAGGCTGCATGAACACCGCCATCCAAGCCCACAACCAGAAGGTGCTGAACGGCACCGCCCAGCACGCCAACGGCGTCGCCAAGCCGTCGTCCGACGTCGAGGCGCGCGTCTGACGTGAACGAACCCGGTGCGGCGGCGCACGCGTCGCCGCACCGACGACACACGCAGAGCCGCCGCGTGTCGTCTCCGTGCTCAATACTCGACTCGCCGGCCCGCCCACGGCCGGCCTAACTGGAGGCCCCACATGTACCGAGGCAAGCGTATCTCCGTCGTCATCCCGTGCCACAACGAGGAAGATGGCATCGCGGCCGTTCTCGACCAGATGCCGCCGATCGTCGACGAGGTGGTGGTGGTGGACAACTGCTCGACCGACAACACGGCGAAGGTCGCCACCGAGCGCGGCGCCCGCGTCGTGCCGGAGAAGCGTAAAGGGTACGGCTTCGCGCACAAGAGCGGCTACGCGGCGGCGCGCGGCGACATCATCATCACGATGGACGGCGACGGCACGTATCCGCCCGACAGTGTCCCACTGCTGCTCTACGTGATGCTCGAGGAGAAGGTCGACTTCATCACCGCACGGCGGTGGTACTCGAAGAACGGCGAGACCAAGAGCCCGATCCGGCTTCTCGGCAACGCCATCCTCTCGGGCGCGATGATGTGCCTCTATTTTCGCTTCATCATCGACTCGCAGTCCGGTATGTGGGTCTTCAAGAAAGAGATCCTCGAGGATCTCGATCTCACCAGCGACGGCATGGCGCTGTCGGAGGAGATCAAGATCGAGGCCTTCACCCACCCGTCGATCCGCGCGATCGAGATGCCGATCTACTACGGCGAGCGCATCGGCATATCGAAGCTGAACATCTGGCGTGACGGCCTCTACAACCTCTTCTTCTTGTTCAAGAAGCGCTTCATGCTGCGTAAGAAGCAGCCGCGCCTGCGCGCGGTCGAGCCGCTCCGTCCGGCCGCCGAGATCGAGGTGCCGGCCGAGCGTCGCGCCGGGGGCTTGCGCTAAGGCGCGTGTCGCTTCCGATTGCGCATGGGACCGTCGGCTACGTCCTGCATCGACTGGACGGCCGGCGGACGCGGTTCGCGGGGTGGGAACGGGTGCTCGCCTTCATGGCGATCGCGAATCTTCCCGACGTCGATTTTCTGTTCGGCTTCGTCCTCGGCCGTCCGGGTGAGTTCCACCGCGGCATCACCCACACCGTGCTCGCTGCGGTGGTCTTCGGCATACTAGCCGGCGCGTTCTGTCGCTGGCGTTTCAAGGATCGCTTGCTGCCGGCGATGCTCATGTTCGCCGCGGTCTACGCCTCGCATCTCCTGCTCGACGCGCTGACGATCGATGAGCGCGGTCCCGCTGGGGCGCAGTTCTTCTGGCCGTTCTCCGACGGCTACTACATCATGCCGTTCACGATCTTCACCGAGATCATCATCGACGGCAGCTCGCGGACCGGGTTCCTCGCGACCGTGTTCGCGTGGCAAAGCGTCGTCGTCCTCGCACGTGAGACGGTGATCGCGGCCGTCTTGCTCACCGGCGTGGACGTGCTCTGGCCGTGGCTCAGCGGCGCACGCGAGCGCGCTCTCGCCCTCGCGCTCCGCGCCGAGAGCGAGGAGGATCTCGCCTGAGCAGTCTCTGGCCGCTCGGCGTCTACCTGGTCCTCCTCGCCGCACTCTTCGTCCGCTTCCAGTCGCCCGACGCCGTCCGCGTTCCCCGCCCGCTCGAGCCAACGCTCGACGAGCTGCGGGTCGTGCGCCGCCACCACCGGGTCTTCTACGCGATCCTGCTGGCGGCGCTCGCCGAGTGGATCCTGCGCGGGCGGCCGCACGGCATGCTCCAGCTTCTCGGTGCCGCCGTCTTTCTCGCGGGTGTCGTCGGCTACCGGAATGCCGGACGGGCACTCGGCGAGCAGCTGAGCCCCCTCGTCAATCCCCGCGAGCCCACCCTGGTCATCGAGACCGGCCCGTATCGTCGCGTCCGCCACCCGATGTACCGGGCGGAGCTGGCGATGGCGCTCGGCGCGCCGCTCACGCTCGGCGCCTGCGTGACCTTGCTGCTGACGGGCGTCTTCGCGGCCCTCGTGCTCTATCGGATGGGACTCGAAGAGCGCGCGCTCGCGGCGCGAGCCGAGTCGTACCGGCACTACGCGGCGCGCACGAAGCGACTCTTTCCTCGCTTGTACTGAACATGCACGACACCCAATCCACCGCCGCCGCAACGCGCGCGCACGAAGACGTTCAGCCGTTCGGCCGTGACACGCGTCGCGCGCTGGCGCCGCTGAACAAGATCGGCGTCGTCGCGTTGCTTGCGTGGGCAGCGTTTGTCTACGCGTCGTACCTGCTTGGTCTGCGGGGATGATCGATCTCGGGGTTCTCGCGGCGATCCTGCTTGTGGCGCTCGGGGCGGGGCGGCGGATGCTGAGGGCGGTGCCGTTTCCGCATCTGCTCGAGGAGGCGATCTTCGCGATCGCGCTCGGGCTCGGGCTGCTGGCGTACGCGACCTTGGCACTCGGTGTCGCCGGCGTTCTCGGTGCGCCCGCGTTGATGCTGCTGCTGGCGCTCGCTGGCTGGTACGGCCGCCGAGAGATGCGCAGCTCGCTCGCGCTCGCGGCGCGCGGATTCCGGCGCTGGCGGGACTCACAGCCGACGTGGACGGAGATCGCGGCGGTGGCGCTCGGCCTCGGGTTGCTGGCGGCGGAGCTCGTCATGATCGCGGCGCCGCCGGTCGGCGGGGATCAGACGAAGTACCAGCTGGTCTATCCGCGCCTCTTCGCGGAGGCGCACCGACTGGTCGCGACCCCGTGGAGCTTCTGGGGGTACATGCAGTACCTCGGGAACATGCTCTTCGCGGCCGCGTTCGCGCTGCGTGGCGACGTCCTGGCGCGGCTCTTCAATGCCACTTTCGGCGTGCTCTGCACGCTTGCGATCTTCGCGACCGGGCGGCGCTGGTTCGCGCGCGGCGTCGGCATCTGGGCCGCGTTGCTGTTCGCGACCATGCCGTTCACCACGACGCTCATGGTGCGGGCGTGGGTCGAGTTCGCGCTCACTCTCTACGTCGTCCTGGCGGTGCTCGCGGTGATGAGCTGGCGCGAGACCGGCTCGCGCGCGTGGCTCGTGCTCGGTGGCGTGATGGCGGGCTTTGCCGGCGGCACCAAGCTCATGGGTGTCCTCGCGGCGGCGCTCCTCGGCATCGTGATCGGCGTCGAGCTGCTGCGACGACAGGGCAGGGCCGCACTCGCGCCCGCGCTGCGGACCGTCGTCGCTTTCGGCCTGATCGCGGCGGTGTGCGCGGCGCCATGCTATCTCCGCAACGCGGTCGCGACCGGCAATCCGATCTTCCCATTCGGCTACGGCGTCTTCGGCGGGCGGAACTGGAACGCCGAGGCCGCGCGCTCGCTCGATGGTTACTACGCCGCCTACCGCGACACCCAAGCGCAGAAGCGCGGCGCCAGCGCGTACGCGTCGGTGCTCGAGACGATGCGGTTCCCTTGGGACGTGACGATGGCGCCGCAATCGTTCGAGGAGACGGCGCGCTTCGCCTACGACCTCGGCCCGTTCCTGCTCGCGTTCGCGCCCGGCGCGTTGCTCCTGACGTCGAACCCGCGCGTCGCGATCATGACCGCGTTCGCGCTCGGCTATGCCGCGATCGTCGCGTTCGGCATGTGGGCGCATCCCCGCTATGTGCATCCCGCCGTGCCGCTCTTGCTCGTCGCCACCGTGATGGTGCTGCACACGCTGCGCGCCCGCGGTCCGTGGGTGAGCCGCGCGGTCACCGCTGCGCTCGCCGCGACGGTCCTCGTCCACACCGCACTGTCGCTGCGCGTCCTCCAACCGCTCTTTCCCGCGAGCGCGCGGGTGGCGGCCGGCTCGCTGTCGCGCGACGACTACCTACGGCGCTACGAGAGCCCTTATCCGCTATGGTCGGCGGCCAACACTCAAGTGCCTCCAGATGAGACCGTGCTCGTGCTCGGAATGATCCCACACCCCTACCATCTCCGTCGGCCCTTCGTCCTCGCGAGCCCGCTCGAGCAGGCCGCGATCGACTATCGGCACATCAGCAACGTCGACGAGCTCGTCGCCGCGCTGGCGCCGTTCCATCCGACGTGGGTGGCATGGGAGCGCTCGCCCGAGAAGGCCGGCGCGAATCCCCTCGGCACCCGCGTGACGGAGCTCTGGGAGCAGCTGGTTGCGCGCGCCGAGAAGGTCGCGGACACTCCGGCAGGATCGCTCTACCGACTGAAGCCGGCCGTCGCGGCCGGGGAAGGGCGATCACCGGCATGAAGACCGCTGCCACGAAATCACCGCGCACGAGCTCGCACATGTTGCTCGACATCGCCGGGCTGATCGGCTCGCGCGCGATGCTCGTCGTGTTCGGTCTCGGCACCGGCATCATCACCGCGCGTCTGCTCGGTCCGCACGACCGCGGCGTGTTCACCGTCCTGTTGCTCTTGCCGCAGACACTGGTGAACTTCGCGAAGATGGGCGTCGCGCAAGCGAACGTCTACTACATCCGCAAGCGCGGCGCCTCGATCAGCACGGTCGCGTCGAATGCCTTGGTGCTGACCGTCGCCGTCGCGGTTTTGGTCTTTCTGTTCTGCCTCTTCGGCGGTCAGTGGGTGCTCCAGCCATTCACCAAGGGCGCCGACACGCCGTCGATCTGGCTCGCGCTCACGATGGTGCCGTTCTTCCTGATCGAGAGCTACTTCCTCGCGATCTTGCAGGCGGTCGAGCAGTTCCGTGCCTACAACATGCAGTCCGTCTACAAGGCGGTCTTCAGCTTCGTGACCATCGCGGTCGCGCTCTTGGCGGTTCGCGGCGGGCTGTGGGCGGCGCTGGTCTCGCAGGCGGTCGTGATCGCCGGTGCCAATCTCTGGCTCCTCTACCAGGTACGCCAGGTCGCGCCGTACGGTTTCCGCTGGGACTCGGCGGTCGGGCGGGGCACGCTCGAGTTCGGCGCCAAGTCGTATCTGCAGACGCTCGCCGCCCATCTGCACTACCGTATCGACGTCTACATGATCGCGTACTTCCTCGATCCGACGCAGGTCGCGTTCTACTCGATCGCCGTCAACATGACGAATCCCATTCTGCAGATCCCGGACGCGATCGGCACGGTGATCTTTCCCAAGCTGGCGGGATCGAACGACCGCGATGCGCACACGCGGACGGCGGTCACCTGCCGGCACACGTTGTTCGCGACGGTGCTCGCCGCCGTCTTCTACGCCGTGGTCGGCAGCCAGCTGCTGACGCTCGCGTACGGCAACCGCTATGCGCCGGCGATCCCGCCGATGTTGGTGATGCTCCCCGGGATCATCATGATCTCGTTCTACCAAATCCTGACCCGCAACTTCACCAGCCGGAATCGTCAGCAAATCAACATCATCTCCGCGGGCTCGGCGCTCGCTCTCAACTTCGCGCTGAACGCCGTTCTCATTCCTCGCATCGGCATCGTCGGGGCGGCGCTCTCGACGGCGATCTCGTACTCGGTCGCCGCCCTCATCCTGCTCTTCGTGTTCGTGCGCGAGTCGGGGGGTACTTTGCGCGAGACGATCATGATTCGCGCCGCCGATCTGGCCTCGTATCCACGCATGGTCATGGCCGCCGGCGCGCGCCTTCGCGGTGCCGACAGCGCGGCGAAATAGTGCGTTGCGGGTGCCGCCAAAAGCATTTATCGTTCCTGACACTCCGCGCACCTGCCGCTGCCTCGCTTGATCCCCCTGCGGGACTCGAAACGGAGGATCGTTCGCGTTGACCCAGAAAGTTCTGGTCGTCGGTCTCGACTCGGCGCCGCCCCGCTTGATGTTCGACGTCTTCCGCCGCGAGATGCCGACGCTCTCGGAGCTGATCGCGCGCGGCGCCCACGGCCGGTTGGCGAGCACGAATCCGCCGATCACGGTGCCGGCGTGGACCTCGATGATGTCGAGCAAGGACCCCGGCCAGCTCGGGTTCTACGGATTCCGGAACCGCAAGGACCACTCGTACGACGGTTACGCGTTCGCCAACTCGGCGCTGGTGCACGAGCCGCGGATGTGGGACCTGCTCGGCGACGCCGGCAAACGCTCGATCATCCTCGGCGTGCCGCAGACCTATCCGCCGCGGCCGCTGAACGGCGAGATGGTGACCTGCTTCCTCACGCCGTCGACCAAAGCGCAGTACACCTACCCGGAGTCGTTGAAAGCGGAGGTCGAGCGCGTCGCGGACGGCTACGTGCTGGATGTCGACGACTTCCGCACGCCGCACAAGGAGGCGCTGCTCGAGCGCGTCTACACCAAGACCCGCAAGCACTGGGCCGTCGCGAAGCACCTGATCGCGACGCACGAGTGGGACTATTTCATGATGGTCGAGATGGGCCTCGACCGGATCCATCACGGCTTCTGGAGCTACATGGACCCCGAGCACCGGAAGTTCGAGCCCGGCAATCCCTTCGAGCAGGCGATCCGCGACTACTATCGCTACCTCGACGGCGAGCTCGCCGCGCTGCTCGCGCTGGTGCCGCGCGACACGATCGTGCTGGTCGTCTCCGATCATGGCTCGAAGAAGATGGAGGGCGGCATCTGTTTCAACGAGTGGCTCATCCAGCAGGGCTACCTCACGTTGAAGGACCCGCCCTCGACGCCGACGCCGATCGGGAAGGTCGCGATCGATTGGTCGCGCACGAAAGCGTGGGGCGATGGCGGCTACTACGGCCGCTTGTTCATGAACGTGAAGGGCCGCGAGCCCGAGGGCATCGTCGATCCCAAGGACTACGAGCGTGTGCGCAACGACCTCATCGCCGGCATCGAGGCCATCGTCGACGACCACGGGAAGCCGATCGGCTCCAAGGCCTACCGCCCCGAGGACATCTACAAGAGCGTGCGCGGCGTCGCGCCCGATCTGATCGTCTACTTCGGCGATCTCAACTGGCGCTCGGTCGGCGCAGTCGGCATGGGCAGCATCTACACTTTCGAGAACGACACCGGGCCCGACGAGGCGAACCACGACTGGCACGGCATCTTCGTGATGTCGCGCGCCGGCGGCTCGGGCCCGCTGCGCGGCGATCTCGGCGAGGTCTCGATCTACGACGTCGCGCCGACGTTGCTCTCGCTCTACGGCTGCCCGGTTCCGGCCGACATGATCGGCCGGTCACTGCTGCCGTCCGACGCCAGCCGAGGTTGAGCTCGTGCGGCACGTTGCGGTCGATATCGTCACCGGCTTCCTCGGGAGCGGGAAGACGACGCTCTTGCGCCACGTGCTCGACCACGGGCTCAAGGGCAAGCCGGTCGCGCTGGTCGTCAACGAGATCGGCGACGTCGGCATCGACGGCAAGGTCGTCACCGGCCTCGAGTACGTCGAGAAGATGGTCGAGCTCTCGAGCGGCTGCATCTGCTGCTCGATCGACGAGTACCGTTTCGACCTCGCGATCCAGGAGCTCATCGAGACCGTCCAGCCGCACCTGATCATCATCGAGTCGACGGGTCTCGCCGATCCCGATCCGCTGGCGTACCGGGTGAAGAGCGCGGGTCTGAATCTCGACGCCATCATCACGGTCGTCGACACGCTGAACGTCGAACGCTTCCTCGCCGAGACCGAGGTCGCGAAGGCGCAGATCGCCGCCGCCGACTTCTTGGTCGTCAACAAGATCGATCTCGTCGGCGCGCCCGAGCTGGCGCGCGTCGAGCGGCGGCTCGCGAAGCTCAACCCGCGCGCCCTGCAGCTCCAGAGCGTGCGCGGCGGCCTGGACTCGGATCTCTTGTTCGCGACCGGCGTGGCATCGTTCCGCGAGCGCGCGCGCGAGGGAGTCGCGACCTCGGACCATCTGCATCAGGACGCCTTTGCGTCGTTCGTCTACGAGACCACGGCGGCGCTCGATCAGACCGCCTTCGAGCGGGTTCTCGACCGGCTGCCCGACGACATCATTCGCGCCAAGGGCATCGTCCGCTTCGTCGGACGCGACTGGCATTGTCTCTTCAACGTCACGTGCGGGCGCTCCGAGCTGAGCTGGCTCAAGCTCCCGGACGCACCCGCGACGAACCAAGCGGTCTTCATCGGCCGTCATCTCGACCGGCATCGGGCCGGCGTTCTCGACGCGCTCCGCCGCTGCGAGCGACGGGATCGGGACGACCACGAGGACGTACGACAGGGGGAACCGCAATGAGCAGCACCGAAAAGAAGCCCGAGACCCAAGAGCCGCCCGCACCACCGCCGCCCGCCGAGGGGTACAGCCCCGAGGAGGAGGCAGAAGTGCAGAAGCGACTCGAGGATCTCGGCTACATCTAGGAGGAATCCATGGAAATCTTGGACAAAATTCGGGAACGCAAGGCGCGGACGGGCGTGATCGGCCTCGGCTACGTCGGACTGCCGCTCGCCATCGAGTTCGCCCACGCCGGCTTCCATGCCGTCGGCATCGACGTCGACAAGCGGAAGGTTGACGCGATCACCGCCGGGACCTCCTACATCGTCGACACCAGCAACGAAGAGGTCGCCTCGCTGGTCGCGACCGGGCGCCTGAAGGCGACCACCGACTTCAAGGTCATCGAGCAGCTCGACTCGATCAACATCTGCGTACCGACGCCGCTGCGGAAGACCAAAGACCCGGACATGACCTTCATCCTGGCCGCGGTCGCGGAGATCAAGAAGTATCTCCAGCCCGGCCAGTTGATCATCCTCGAGTCGACCACGTACCCGGGAACCACCGAAGAGGTCGTCCTGCCCGCGCTCGAGGAGTCCGGCCTGCGCGTCGGCGAGGACTTCTTTTTGGCGTTCTCCCCCGAGCGCATCGATCCCGGCAACAAGCGGTTCAACACCCGCAACATCCCGAAGGTGGTGGGCGGCGTCACCGCGCGCTGCACCCAAGTCGCGAAAACGCTCTATGAGCAGAGCATCGAAACGGTCGTGCCGGTCTCGTCGACGCGCGTCGCCGAGATGGTGAAGCTCCTCGAGAACACCTTCCGCAGCGTCAACATCGGCCTGGTGAACGAGCTCGCGCTGATGTCCGCGAAGCTCGGCATCAACGTCTGGGAAGTGATCGATGCCGCCGCGACCAAGCCGTTCGGCTTCATGCCGTTCTATCCCGGCCCGGGGCTCGGCGGGCACTGCATTCCGATCGATCCGTTCTACCTCGGCTGGAAAGCCAAGATGAACGGCTTCGAGCCGCGCTTCATCGAGCTCGCCGGCCAGATCAACGAGGCCATGCCGAAGTTCGTCGTCGACAAGGTGAGCGACGCGCTGAACGGCGACAGCAAGGCCGTGCGCAACGCCAAGATCCACATCCTCGGTGTCGCCTACAAGAAGGACGTGAACGACGTGCGCGAGTCGCCGTCGCTGCACGTCATGAAGATGCTGATGGACAAGGGCGCGAGGCTCACCTACAGCGACCCGTTCGTCCCGGAGATCCGCGAGGAAGGGCTGGAGATGAAGGCGATCCCGGTCCGGGAGGCGCTCGAGGCCGGCACTGACTGCGTCGTTCTGCTGACCGACCACACCGGCTTCAACTACTCCGAGATCGTCCATCTCGCACCGTTGATCGTCGATACGCGGAACGCGCTCCGCGATTTCATCGGCGGCAACATTCAGCGTCTCTAATCGAATGGCTCAGCGCTCGCGACGGAGGGCGCTGCCGAGCGCCTGGCCGATCGCGGGCGGGCGCATCACGGTCGGCCTCGTCGTCGGGAAGCTGACCGAAGGCGCGACGCAGCGGCAGCTGGTCGCGCTCGCCCGTGGTTTGGACCGCCGCCGTCACGCGGTGGTGGTGTACTGCCTGTCGGCGCACCTGCAGCCCCATGGTCCGCAGCTCGAGGCGGAGGGGCACGTCGTGCGCCAGATCCACGGGCGTTCGGATACCCGCCGGCTGGTAGCGCTCGCGCGCGCGCTCCGGCGCGACGGCATCGACATCGTGCACGGCTTCGGCTGGAGCGGCGGCGCCTACGCGTCGCTCGCGGCGCGGCTGGCGCGGATCGTGACCGTCGTCGCCTCGGTGCCGCGGACGGCGGACCGGGGCTCGGGAGCGACCGGCTACGTCCGCGGCGAGGCGCTCCGGCGCGCGACGGTGGTGCTGGCGGAGTCGCACGCCGAGGCCACGCGTCTGCACGTCGCGTTCGCGGTGCCGCGCGAACGCCTTCGGATCGTCTACGACGGGGTCGCGCTGGCGCGCTTCCGGGTGCCGACGCGTTTCGAAGGGCTCCGCGACCGAGTGCGCGGCGGACCGGCGGTGATCGCGGCGAGCGCGCCGTGGACCTCCGACCAGGCGCGCGCAACGCTCACGACCGCGGCGGTCGCCGTGCTGGCCGCCCGCCCGGATGCGCGCTTCGTCTGGTTCGTGCCCCGCGAGCACGCCGCCGCGACCGATGCGTGGTCGCGCGCCCAGGGATTCCCGGCGACGCTCGTGACCGACGCCGACGGGCGCGCCCGCGACCTCGGCCATACGACCGTGCTGTGGGCCGTCGGATCGGAGCGGACGGTGCTGACGTGCATCGTCGAGACGATGGCCGCGGGCCGCGCCGTGATCGCGAGCCGGAGCGCCGACAGCGAGCGCATCATCCTCGACGGCGCGACGGGCCTCCTCTGCGAACCCGGCAACGCCGGCGCTCTCGCGGCCGCCACCATCGAGCTCGTGCACGACGGCGGCCGTCGTCGCGAGCTCGGGCACGCGGCCCGCGGCCGCGCCGAGCGCTGCTTCTCGGTGACGCAGCTCGTGGCGGACGTCGCGGCGGTTTATCAGCACGCGCTCCTCGGCTTGATCGGCGCCGAGCCGGCGCCGGACGCCGCTGCCGACCCTGCCGCGCTCGTCGGTCCGGCCTCCCTCGCGAAGGACCGCTGACACATGCCATACGCTTCCGCATGGCGAACACGCTAGCGCGGCCCGTCGCCGCCTGCGTCATTTCGATACGACCGGCGGGCATGCGTAGTGGCATAGCGCAAGGCTTGCGATTTTCACCGGTGCGCCGTATCTTTTTTCAGATGCAAAGTAACTTGATGTGCTTTATACTCCCGCGAACTTGAACCCTACCCGGACCTCACCGGACCGGAACCCTGTCGCTCAAAGGAGGGCGTCACTCATGAAGTCTTCGAAGTACATCGTGCTCGCTGCGGCCATGATCCTCAGTGCATCGGCGGCACACGCGGCAACCGTCAACATCACCAACTGTACGGCGGCTCCCGTCACCAAGGTCGGCAGCAAGACCATCATCAACGCACCTGGTGACGACGTCGTCATCAAGTGTCCGTTGATGGCCTTGACCAACACCGACAAGGTCGCGATCACCGCGAACTCGATCACAGTCGATGGCGGCAGCACCGGCTCGATCACGGCGCCTGGCAAAGGCACCGCGCTCGAATTGACCGCGGCCGCTGGCATCACGATCGACAGCGCCGACGTGATCGCCGCGAACCCCAACGGCAAGATGAACATCACTGCCGGCGGAAACATCAACGTCACCAGCAGCAGCCATCTGGAGGCCGGCGACATCATGAAGGTGCTCTGCACCGGTGCCGGTTGTTCGATCAACGTCACCAACTCGGCGATCGACGGCAGCCAGATCTTCATCACCGCCGACGGCGACGTCACGATGAGCCCGACGTCGTCGATCACGACGCACAGCCCGCGCGACCTGATCGTCATCGTGTCGAATCACGGTAACGTGCTCTTGGCCGGCGTCGGTCTCGGTCTCGGCACCTCGTGCTGCGCGCAAGCGCTGGCGACGTGCGCCAACCCCAACAGCCCCGACTGTCCGTACGCGCAAAACGGCCAGATCTGCCTGCCGACGCTCTCGGCGCTTCAAGGCTTCTGCGCGCTCGACTGTGATCAATCACCGAACACGATCGTGCAGGGCATCGAAGGCAACATCATCATCTCGGCACCGGCCGGAAAGATCGATGTGCACGGCATGCTCATTCACGCCGGCGAGTCCATCACCTTCACCGCGCTCACCGACGTCAACATGACGGGCGCGGCGATCGACAACTGCGGTCCGAAGACCGGCGTGTTCAGCGTCACCAGCGCGACCTGCCAAGTGGGCGGCGCAACGCTGCTCGACGACGATCCGGAGAGCGCGCCGACGCTCAACTGCACCGTCAGCGGTGTGGCGACCTTGCTCGGCACCTGCTCCAGCAAGCACTGATCTGAGATAGTGCCATGGGTGGCGTCGCGGCATCGTGCCGCGACGCCACCGCTCTTCCTACTCCGCCGCGTAATACTTCCACCCCGATCCGAC
>JBGPIT010000106.1:0-12923 GCA_041485125.1 Binatia bacterium
CGAACTACGAGATCCTCGGGGTCACGGTCTTCGGGCCCGACAGCCGGCCGATCGCGGCGGCGGGAGTCGGGGATCACAGTGCGAATAGGTTCCGCAGCGACGTGACCGTCCGATACACGCCGTGCTTGGCGCCCGACACCGCCAACACGGGTGGCGTCCCCGCGTGCAGCGCGCCCACTTGGGGCGCAACCTGCGACTTCACCTCCGGCGAGATCGAGGTCAACGACCATTCTTCCTCCTTCACGCCGTTTGTGCCCACGGTGCTCGGTCGTTTCCATGACCTCGTCGGTGCGTCGCCGTCGTGCGCCGACGGCTTGTATCAAATCGCGACCCTGGTGCGCGCGACGGGCGACGTGTGCAGCGGCGCACCGTGCACGCTCGTGGATACGCTGGCGAGCGTCGTCGTCCCAGCGGAGGATGGTGTCATCAGCGCGAGCACGGGCGCCTGGGATATGGCCCTGGCCGGCCCATTCGACACCGTCGAGGTGCGCGAAACCTTCATCGTCGACCCGCTCGGCGAGCCGCTCGCCAGTCCAGGCGTGACGAACGCGTTCGTCCTAGCGGACCCGCTGGTAAAGATCGCATTCCGCGACTCGGCGAATGCGACGGACGACCGGCTCAACCTCAAAGCAACGTTTCCGCACCCGCTGATCGACCCGACCGTCGGCGGTGCGACGTTCACGGTCACCGATCAAAATGGGACGATCTACTCGGTCACCATCCCCGCCGGCTCGTGGCAGGTCCGCAAGCCCGGCGCGAAGTGGCAGTACAAGGACGCGACGGGCTCCCTCGGCGGCGTCCGCAAGGTGTCGATCAACGAGCACACGGGCGGGAGCCGAGCGCCCGGATATACGATCAAGCTCAAGGCCAAGGACGTGAGCTTGAGCGGGGCGGACCTGCCGTCGGTGAACCTGATCATCAGTCTCAGCAATGCCGCATCGGGGACGAGCATCGGTCAGCGTAATGCGAGCTGCAGGATCAAGCCCAAAGGACTCAACTGTCACCTCTGAACGCGGACGGCGCCGGCACGCATGAGCGTCGCCGGCGCCGTTTCCGCGACCCGACTCTCGCCACCGCCGAACCCGGCATGGTAGTCGGAGTGCGACGCGACAGGCAGCGCCGGTAGGACGCCCTCCTTCCTGGCCTCCGATATGCCTTACGAGACTGCGGCGATGTGCCCGCTTTCGGCGCCGAGACCGTTCTGTTCGATGACAAAGAGGCGTCGCAGTCATGGCCACCGGAACGGGCTCGTCTGCCGGATTTCGGTACGGCCTGCCCTCGCGAGACGACGGCGCGCGGCCTCTCGGGCCGGGCGTCCGGTCTGTGTGCCGAACAGTTGCGCTACGCCGTACCGGCTGCCTAGAAAGAATTACGAGAGGCTGCACCGGGTACGGCGTCTCGCCTGCGATCCGCCCGGCGATTCGCCGGGCGAGCTCCCCGGAAGGAGGACCCCATGAGTCGTCAGAGATTTGTTCTCTCCGCGACTGCAGCTCTCTGCTTGTCGGTCTTCACGGCGTCCCTGCCCGCCCACGCCATCACCGACCCGCTCACGGTCTGTAAGAAGACAGTCGTGAAGTCGCTCGCGAACTACAAGAAAACTCTACTCAAACAGGAAGGCAAGTGCCTCGACAAAGAGAACAAGCTCGCCATTCCCGGCCCGTGCCCGGATGTGGCCGCGAGCGCGAAGGTGCTGAGGGCGAACGCGAAGGTGAAGACCAAGATCGCCTCGAAGTGCACCGTCGCGCAGCTGAACGGCCCCGGAGGCCTCGGGTACCGCACTGATTGCGCGTACGAGACGGGCGACGTCGCCGGACGCGAAGCCGAGTGCGCAGCGCTCCCGGTGACGAACACCAACGAGTTCGCGGAGTGCATGAAGTGCTGGAAAGGCGCCGAGCTCTCCGAATACCTCGCGATCCTCTATGCCTCGCACGCGGAAGAGGTGTGCGGCGGTGACCTCGGCGAAACATCTCCCGTGTGTTCCGATCTCGACTGCGCGGCGCCGCTTCCCGAGCAGCGAAACCTCGGCGACAACAGCGAGAACGACTGCCAACGCGGCATCGGCCAGGCCGGGATCAAGTATCTTCTCAAGCGCGAGAAGATCATCGAGAAGTGCCTCCTCAAGGGCTGCGATCGCGCCCACTGCCTCGCCGGCACCTGCGCCGCCGACATCGCCGTGCCGCTCCAACTCCAGAGGGCCGAGGAGCAGAAGCAGGCGATCATCAACAACGCGTGTGGCGGCAATCGTAGTCCGAGTCCAAGCGCGCCCTTCTGCTGCCGAACCGGCACGGCGAACGCGTGCACGACCACGCCGACGACCCGTCCCGACTGCGAGGCCATTCCCGGCGCAGCGGTGCAAGAGGGCAAGACGTGCAATGCGGGGACGCTGAAATGCATCCCGGCGCCGAAAACGATCACCTGGTGGAACAACTGCCCCGAGAGCGACGGGTGTCCCGGTGCGCCGGTGACGAGCATCAACGAGCTGATCGCGTGTGTCGACTCGAGCGCGAACGCAATCGTCGAGGACCTGCTCTGCATCCAGTTCCCGGGCTACCCGTGTCCCGTGGAGGGCACGCCGGCCGCGACGCCGACACCGACACCGTAACGCCCGGCCTTCCGTCGCCATCGACGCGAGTGAAGGCGGAACGTCTCGCCCACACGTTCGCTCTCACTCGCGATCGACGGCAAACTCAGAAATCCTAGCCGTTCGTCCTCCACGGAGATGCAACGCGACAGTTTCCAGTCCGGTACAATCCGCCTCACGACCCCACACGCGCACGCGTGCGCTGCGACAACTCGCGGCGCGGCTACGCTGGCGTACACGACGCACCATCTCGTCGATCGTCGTCACAATGCCACCGCGGTGGGTACGTCGACGTGAGGAATGCACGCGATCGCGAGGGCGCGACGATTGCAGGGTCGTGCCGGTACTCGTTCGCAAGGAGGAATGTGATGATGATGAAATCGATGTGTGCAGCGATATCCGCGCTCGTGCTCGGTGGTGTGATCACGCTTCCGTCGGGTGCCTTCGCCTACGGCGACGGCACGCCCGATACGAATCCACCCGCGGAGGAATCGCCGTGCGATGCGGCGGCGCTCCGAGGCGCGGCGTTTGGACTCTGCATTGCGTATTGCGAAGCGAATGACTGTGAGATCCAGCCGGACAAACACGCGTGCGCGGTGTTGCGCGCGAACTACGCGCGTATCACCGGTGAGGATCTCTTTCCCTGCGACGCCGGCGGGCCGGTCTTGCAGTAGGAAGCGGAAATTTTCGGTTGACCGTGCTCGAAGGACGGACGTATTGAGGGATGGTCCCCGGGCAAACACCCCCTCAGGAGGAACAAATGAGACTCTACGTTGCTTTAATGACCGCGATGCTTCTTTCGATCTCGACGGTGCCAGCTCGCGCTGCCAACCCCTCTGACTGTGAGGCGTTTCGCTGCGACAGCAAGGTCGCCGACGCGCTCGCGAACTGCCCGTGCCCGGACGTGAAGAATCACGGCTCATACGTGAGCTGCGTCGCACACGCGATGAACAAGCTCGCGAAGGGCGGCGACATTCCCACGAACTGCAAGGGCAAAATCAAGCGGTGCGCGGCGCGCTCGATCTGCGGCAAGCCGGGCTTCGTCACGTGTCAGGTCCCCGACGAAATCGGAACCTGCGGCACGCCCTGCAGCGCCGATGCGACCGCCGTCTGCTGCCAGGATGCGACGACCGCGTGTACGGTCGATACCGACTGCGTGATCAGCCGGAAGTGCAAGACCAAGTCGTCCACCGACCGGTGTACGGCGATTCCTGGCGCGGTGGTCGGCACGTCCGCGAGCTGCTGCGTGGACTGTCCAGCGCCTCAGCCAACACCGTAACGGAAGGGATCACGTGGGCGGGCACTGCGTGCCCGCCCACGCGTTTCTTTCGCGCACCCACGCAACGCCTCTTCCGAGCACCGGTGGGACGCCGCGCCGGATTCGCGCCACCCTGGCAGACCTCGGCGACACCGCCTCAACTTCGTTTCGCGTCGAACTCCGCCCACCGCGCGTAGAGACGATCGACGGCGTCGTGCACTCCTGCAGCTCGCGGCAGCGCGCCGCGAGCTCGTCGGCGCGCATGTCGCGATCGCCGGGTCGTTCGCCGTCGCTTTGCAGCGCTCGAGCGTCTCTTCCGCGTCGAGGATCGCCGTTTCCATCGCTTCCCACTCGCGCCAGGTGAGCAGCTTCGCCGGCGTGAATGCACGCGCCGGCGTGTGTGCGGGACGCGGCTTCACGACCGGCGCACGCCCGGCCCGTGCGATTTCCCACTGCCGCGGCGTTGCCAGCGAGCGCGAGGACCGTCGTCGCGACGCCCTCGAAGAGGAAACGATCGTGCGTCACCAGCACCACCGCGCCAGGAAGCTCGACGAGGCTGTCCTCGCGCACCTCGAGGGTAGGGACGTCGAGAGCGTTGGTCGGCTCGCCGAGCACGAACAGGTCGGCCGATTGGAACATCGACGCGTCGGGCGCCGCCGACCTACGCACGCGCACCCGCATACCGAACGCTCCACGCGCAACTCGCACGACGGGTGTGTGTTCAGGTGCGCAAGGAGGTTTCACAGAGATGCGTCGTTTCGTAATCATGTTGAGCGCGGTCGCACTGACCGCCACACCCGTACTCGCAGCCGCGCCGTCGCCGGGCGCCTCACCCAAGGGAGCCGCCACCGTGCACACGAGCGCCACCCCCGTGAAGGGTGCGCAGTCGACGACCAAGAAGCCGCAGAAGATCGCTTCGGCCGCTCGCAGCCATACGCGCCGGCATCATCAGGCAGCCGCGCCGAAGGCCGTCACGCCCGCCAGCGTCACCAAGTAACGCCAAGTGAGACGCGGAGGGGTGGCCTGCCCCTCCGCCGCTCGGCACTGGCCGACGAGCTTCCACTAGGCAATCCTCTGAGGCAGAGGAGAACGCCATGGAACGAGCTCGCGACGTGCGCGGCATCCGAGTGCCCGCTTTCCTGTACGGCACCGCGTGGAAGGAGGAGCGCACCCAAGAGCTCACCGAGCGGGCCGTCGCGGCGGGATTTCGGGGCATCGACACCGCGAACCAGCGCCGACACTATTTCGAAGCCGGGGTGGGGAGCGCCGTCGCGGGTGCCATCGCCGCCGGCGCGCTGTCACGCGCCGACGTGTTCCTGCAAACGAAGTTCACGTACGCGCGCGGTCAGGACGCTCGCTTGCCCTACGACCCGCGGGCGGATCTTGCGACGCAAGTCGCTCAGTCGCTCCAGAGCTCGCTCGAGCATCTCCAGACGACGTACGTCGATTCGTACGTGCTGCACGGTCCCTCGCACGGACACGGGCTCAGCGAGGACGACCGCGAAGTGTGGCAGGCGATGGAAGCGCTCCAGCGCGCGGGCAAGGCGAAGCTGCTGGGCGTCAGCAACGTGACGCTCGACCAGCTCGAAGCGCTGTACGAGCTCGCCGACGTCGAGATCGCATTCGTCCAGAACCGGTGCTTCGCGCGCACCGGCTGGGACCGGTCGGTACGCCAGCTGTGCGCGCTCCACGGCATCGCGTACCAAGGCTTCTCGCTCCTGACCGCCAACATCCGCGAGATCACCGGGTCGGCAGCGCGCCGAATCGCCGACCGCCACGCGCGCACCCTGCCGCAAGTAGTGTTCCGTTTTGCACTCGAGCTCGGAATGATCCCGCTCACCGGCACTTCGAGCGCGGCGCACATGGAGGAAGATCTCGCCTCCTTCGACTTCGATCTCGATCCGAGCGAGGTCGAGACCCTCGAGCGCATCGCGGGCTGATCGCCGAGCTCATCACGTCGTCGCCGTGCTGAGCTCGACGCGACCCGGCGCGGTTCTCTGCCGTGCCTCGTTGACACGCAGCGCGGTTATGGCGCAGACATCATCCCCCCATGAACATGCCAGCCGTCTCGAACCGGCCGAACTCAGGCTGGCGGTGCTGATCGCCTGAGAACGGAGGCCGCGAATGGCTTCGATCGTCGTCGCCGGGGACCTGCTGTGGGACTTCAACGTCGTGCAGCTGCCTTCGGCACCGGCGTCGCACCACGAGGCAGTGCCGCACGCGCTCATGGGTTGGCAGCCGGGCGGCGCGTGGTTCCTCGGCGGCCTCGTCGCACGTGCATGCGGCGATCTCGGACCGGCCATCGACGTCGTTTGCACGCCGCCGTTGCTCGACCCTACGCTCGACGACCCGGAGCTCGCTGGTCAGGCTTTCTCGGTGTGGACGCTGCACGAGCGATGCACCGATGATCGCTGCCACAAGGATCGCCGCGCGAAAGCGTGGCGGATCGACCGTCTCCTCGGTTGCCGCGCGGCGCCGAGCGAGGCGCCGCCACGGCTTCCCGAGAGTGCCGTCGCCGACCCAGACGTGCTGGTGCTCGACGATCTCAACCTCGGATTTCGCGAGCGCCGCGACACGTGGCCGCACGCGCTGCGTGACGGAGGCAACCCGAAGCATATCGTCCTCAAGACGTGCGCTCCACTCGGCGAAGGGGAGCTTTGGGGCTGGCTCGTCCCGCGGTTCGCCGACCGCATGACGGTGGTGCTCTCGGCGACGGCGCTCCGACGTCAACGCGCGCCGATCTCGCAATGCCTCTCGTGGGACCTCACGATCGAGGATCTCACTGCCGAGCTCACGTCCGGCCCCTCGGCGTACGATCTCGGCCAGTGCCGCCGCGTCGTGGTGCAGCTCGCCGCCGAAGGTGTGGCGAGCTTCTCACGTTGCCGCCCCCTTCTCGGCCCACCGCTCGCTCGTCAGGCGGAGCTCGGTGATTCCCCCGTGCGCCTCGAGCGCGTCCTCTACCATCCGTCCGAACTCGAGGGCGCGTGGCAGAGCAAGCATCCCGGCACGATCTCCGGCTCGACCTCGATCCTGACCGCCGCAATCGTACGCCACGAGACGGACGCGACGACGTACCCCCTGTTCATTGCGCTCGGACGAGGACTCTGCGCGCTCCGCGCCAACCACGAGGTCGGCGGCGGGCACGAGCGCAGCGGTCCGAACTTCGACGCAGCCACGACGTCGATCGACTCCACATTCGTCGCGCCGTTCACTGCCGCAATGAGTCGCAACGAGCCGGCCCAGATCTTCCGCACCGCGTTCCCCCACGACGTGCTCGACCATCCGAGCATGCGCGCGCAAGAGGCGAGCCGGTCCGATCTTCTCCGCGACGTCACCGGGGCCGGACAGGAGTACGTATTTGCCAAGGCGATCGACGTCGTTTTGCGGGGCTTCGCCGCGCTCGACGGCGCGCCGCGCGCCGAGTTCGGTCGCTATTTCACCGTCGACCGGGAGGAAATCGAACGCATCAACGGCATCCGCCAGATGATGCAGTCGTACCGCGACAACCCCGCCGACGTGCGGCCCCTGTCGATCGCGGTCTTCGGCCAGCCGGGAACGGGCAAGTCGTTCGCCATCAAGGAGCTCGCAACCGAGGTTCTCGGCGGACGGCAGCCTCTGCAGTTCAACCTCTCGCAATTCGGTGACGCGCCCGCCGAGCTGCACCACGCCTTCCACCAGGTCCGTGACGCCTCCGTCCGCGGTGAGCTGCCGGTGGTCTTCTGGGACGAGTTCGACTCCGGGGAGCTCGCGTGGCTCGAGGCATTCCTCGCCCCGATGCAGGACGCGGAGTTCCGCGAAGGCAGCATCACCCACCGGTTCGGTCGAGCGATCTTCGTCTTCGCGGGCGGCACCTGCCACGACATGGCGCAGTTCCTCGCCAAGATGGCGGATGCGAATTTCGTCGCGCGCAAGGGACCGGACTTCGTGAGCCGCCTGCGTGGTTACGTGAACATCAAGGGACCGAATCCGCTGCCGCGCTCCGGCACGCTGACCGACGCGCCGAACGAAGCGCCGCCCTGGCGTGACGCGGCAATACGCGACCCGGCGTACCTCATCCGGCGGGCGGTGATCCTGCGCGGAGCGCTCGAGCGTGTCGCCAAGCACCTCGTCGACGAGGACAGCGGTCGCGCTACCGTGAACGCGAGCGTGTTGCGCGGCTTCCTGCGCGTGCACCAGTACCGCCACGGCGCGCGTTCACTCGAGGCGGTGCTGACCATGAGCCGGCTCGCCGGCAAGCGGTTCTTCGCCGCGGCAGACCTGCCGCGTCCGGAGCTGCTGCGGCTGCACGTCACGGACGACTTTCTGGACGAGGTGCGGCAGGGAGAGCTCGAGTCGCCAGCGGTCGAGGCCCTGGCGGAGGCCTGCCACGAGGCCTGGCGCACGGAACGCGAGAGTAAAGACTGGACCTACGCAACTGAGCGCGACGACGATAAGAAGACGCACCCGCTCCTCGTTCCCTACGATCGCCTCGGCGAATCCGACAAAGAGTCGAACCGCCTCACGGCTCGGCTCACGCAGGCGAAGCTTCGTGACCTCGGGCTCTGCATCGCGCCGTTCGCTGGGCAGGAGACACCACCAGTCGAGCTCACCGGCGCCGAGACGGACGCGCTCATGCGGATGGAGCACGACATCTGGCTGCGCGACCGGCTGCTGCAAGGTTGGGACTGGGCGCAAAGGACCGACGAGCCGCGCCGGCTGCATGCGGACGTGGCGAGGTTCGACGACTTGAGCGACGACGACAAGGCACTCGACCGAGCGATCGCCCGTAGCATCGTGCCGGCATTGACCCGGGCACGATACGTACTCTGCCGTGTGCGCCTCGTGATCGGTGTCGTAGGACATCGGTGCATCGGCGATCGCGCGCCGATCACCGCGGGCGTCGAAGACGCGATCGAACGCATCGCGGGCGCGTTCCCGGAGCGGCTGCTGACGGTCTGCTCCGCGCTCGCCGAGGGCAGTGATCGCCTCGCGGCGTCGTGCGTCCTCGCCCGGCCCGAGTCACATCTCGAAGTCGTGCTGCCATTGCCGCGCGACGAGTACCTCACCGACTTCGAGACGGTGGAGTCGAGACGCGAATTCCTGGACCTTCTCGGGCGTGCCGAGCGGCCGGTCACCGAGGTGCCGCCGCAAGCAACACGACGCGACGCCTATCGCGCCGCCGGGTCGTGCATCGTCGACCGCGCCGACGTGATCCTCGCGCTCTGGGACGGCGACGAGAGCTCGGTGACCGGCGAGTTGGTGCGCGAGGCGCGCCGCCGGCGCTTGCCGCTGGCCTGGGTACACGTCGCCAACCAGGAGCCTCACGCCGAGAAGCCGGTGGAAAAGAATGCGAACCCGGCGCGAGTGACGGTCGAGAATTTCTGAGCCGCATGCTCGCGCGAGCGTCACCGTGGTGAAAGCGTTCATCAGCTACGCAGTCGAGAATCAGGAGATTGCGGACGAGGTCGTCAAGGATCTCGAAGCCCGCGGTGTGCCGTGCTGGATCAGCGCACGAGACCTCACGCCGCCGGGTACGCCGTGGGGCGCCGCGATCACCCGTGAGATCGCCGAGTGCTCCGACCTCGTAGTGCTCCTCTCGAGCACAGCGAACCACAGCCAGTACGTGCCGCGGGAGCTGGACTATGCAGTGTCGCTTCACAAGCGGGTCTATCCGGTCAAGATAGACGCCACACCGACGGCGGATGCCCTGAAGGTGTACGTTTCGGTCAATCAGCATCTGGTACTGCCGCACGAGGAACCGGCGCGCGGAGAAGCGCTCGCACGTCTCGCGCTCGCCATCCTCACGCGCGGCAATCCGAACGAGGACCAGCCGGCGGGCCAGTCTCCGGGCGAGCCTTCCAGCTACGTGAAAGACAAGCTGCGTCACGACCTCGTCCAGATCAACGGACGCAGGGTTCAGACGGGCCTCACAAAGGATGACGTGAAGCGTGTCTACAGCTTTCTGGCGAAGCACACCGACTTCGGGCAGACGTGGCGAGCCCGCTGGCAATTGAAGCGGCAACTTCGGGCCATGTCACCGCCCAACGTGGTCGCGGTCAAACCGTTTCAGCTTTGCACCGTTCCGGTGACGAATGCACTATTCGGTTTATTCGTCCGAGATACCGGCCACATGACGCGTCCCGAGCAGCTCGAGGCGCAAGAAACGTGGCTCACGGACAGCAAAAAACGGGGACCGCGCCACCCGGTCACGCGCGTGAGCTTCCGGGATGCCGAAGCGTTCTGCAAGTGGGCGGGCATGCGTTTGCCGTCGACCGAAGAATTCGCGTCCGCGGTGCGCGGCATCGATGGTCTTCTGTTTCCGTGGAGTAACGAGTGGACACTGGAGCATTGCAACGACCAGTTCTGGGGCGGTGACGAAGAGACGACCGACGTAGACAAGTTCCCCGAAGGCATCAGCAACGAAGGCGTATTCGACCTCTGCGGCAACGTATTTGAATGGGTGACGTCAGCGCTCGGCCAAAAGGGAGTGCAACTGCTTGCCGGAGGCGCATACGACGTGGTCTCCGTGCTTCGCGGTAATGCGGCGACGCGAATGCGTGCGTCGGAGTCTGGCGTCTTTCCGGACGTCGGGTTCCGCTACGCGTGCGACATGAACGTCGGCGCGCACTACTGAACCAGCTGCGATTGTCGCTCACCATAGCAGCCAAGAGGGAAGCCACGATCCCCCGAGCCCGACGATACGGGCGTGCACCGCGCTCGCGTCGACGGGGCCCCATACGCGCGAGTCGTCGTTGTACGTGCGGTTGTCGCCGAGGACGTACACGTGATCTTTCGGTACCGTAAGGGGGCCGGCGCGCACGCCGCGGCCGCCGCGTGACACGACCTCGTACTCCCGCCCGTCGAGAACCTCGATCCACGTCTTGCAGCCGCGCTCCCCACCGCCCGTGGCGGAGTGCGGCGTCGGGAGCTCGTCGCAACGGGACCGCGCCGGCCGCCTCTCGACAGGGCGGCCATTGATCCACACACGGTCGCGCTTCACCTCGACGACGTCTCCGGCTACAGCGACGACGCGTTTGACCCTGTTGACAGTGCCATTCGGGGCGTCGAACCATACCACGTGGCCCCGCGCGGGAGCAGCGTACGAAAGTATACGGCGCGCAGCGAACGGTATCTGCACTCCATACGCGACTTTCAGTATGAGTATGTCATCGAGGTCGGCGAACGTCGGCAGCATCCCGTTTGAGCCGATCTTGCTGAGCTGCAGGACCATCTGACTGAGCAACACGCTGATGATCGCCACCGTCACGTACGTCTCGACGGTGCGACGGAAGTCGGACTTGCGCAAAAATCCCGCGTCCTTCTCCAGATAGTGATCGAGCACTCTTGCCGCGTCCGTCACGGCTGCCGACTCGAACGCGCGCGAGCCGCGACACGCGGCTTCCAGCGCCTCGATCGCGCGCGCCAGCCGGTCTCGTGCCTCCAGGGTCAGGTAGTGGCCGCGCCGCCGCAGAATGCGACGCGCCTCATCGAGGAGGCGTGAGGGCTCAGACCGTCGTCGCAGCATCGCTTCCGCAGCTCGTCAGGTGTAATCGCGGTACAGCATCCACGAGACGCCGCTGACGCCGAGCACGAACAGCAGCGCGGCGTTCGCCGTACCGATGTAGACGGCGATGCCGATCAGCGCGAACCCGATGCTCAGCGCGGTGCTCAAATCAGCGGAGCGTGCGTACAGCGGACGCGGTCGGACGAGGGCCCACTGCCAGAGCTGGAAGCTGAGCAGGACCCACGCCGCCATCACGCCGAGCACGACGGCCGCCTTGAACAGCAGGCCGGGCGGCCGGACGACTTCGATCATGATCTCTCCGTCGACCTCTGCGCCCGACGCGTCGAAAAGGCGGATGTACAATCTCGGCGGCGATGCCGGCATGGCATTCGTCGTCAGGAAACCGCCCGGCTCGAGCGCGAGGCCCGGGATGTCGTGCAGCAGCTGCCACTGGTACGGCGGAACGCCCCCCTCAGCCGCGAGCTTCACCCGGTATACATCGCCGAGAATTGCTTTGGGCACGCGCGGGTCGAGCGTGAGCGGCGGGGGCGTCTCCAGGCTCGTGCCGCTCCGCGCCGGCATCACCCGCAGCGTGTACGGGTGACGCGCGTGCGCGCCGGCGGCGTCGGTGAGCTCCGCAACGATGCTGTGCACCGCTTGCTGCGCGGGCGTGCCGGTGAGCACGCCGTCGCGGACCTCGATGTCGGAAGGAACGCCTTCGAACGTCCACCGATAGGGCAAAACGCCACCCTCGGCCGCGATCGCGACCGAATAGCGCGCGCCGGCCGTCGCCGGTGGCAGCTCGTCGGTGATGATGCGCAACGGGTGAACCGCACCCATCCGGTCGACCTGCACGCCGAACCGCTTCTCCGCGCGCTGCCCATCGCTCGAGGCAACGGCGATCGATACGTCGTAAGCGCCATCCTCGGAAGGTGTGCCGTTCAGCTGACCGGTGCGCGGATCCAGTGCCACGTGGGGCGGAAGATCGTGCGCGGTCCACGCGTACGGCTCTCGACCGCCGCTCGCCACCATCTCTCCGAGATATTCGCGGCCGACGAACCCCGGGCTCAGGATCCGGTTGCGGATCGCGAGCGGCGTCACCTCGCCGCGTCCCGACGCCGCCGCATAGGCGAGAAAACTGCTCAGCGCAGCGATGAGGATCAGCATCAGGTCGAGGAAACGAAAATCGAGAGGCGGAATGAGCTGACGCCGCGGGCGCATCATGGCGAGCGGCGCGCGCGCCCCGATTCGTTCCGGACCAGTGCCGTCCGCAATCGCCGCTGCAACTCCAAATCTGCGCGCATGACGAGGGACATGGCGACATAGGCGACGACCGCACCGCCAAGCGCGATGCAAATGATGAGGAATGCCGCGGAGACGCCGTCGAGCATGCGGTGATCGAAGGCGGTGGAGACGTTCGTACTCCCCGGATCGGCGGCGTACAGTGTCGTTGCGAGACCCCGCAGACGCCACGCCGTCCCGAGAAAGCCGGCCGCGGGAAGGCTCCAGATCAACGCTTGGACCGGGAGGTACCACGCCTCCGCCTGACTCTCGGCCCGTTCCGCGAGACCATCCATGTCTCGTTTCGCCGATCCAGCCGC
>JBGPIT010000107.1:0-12898 GCA_041485125.1 Binatia bacterium
CGGAAGTGGGAAGCGTTGCGTGATCTCGAGACACGCATGAAGCTCCAACTCTCCACCGCCCTTGCGCGAACCGATGTCACCGTTCCCGAGCGAATAGCGCCGTGGGTTGGTGCGACCTTGGGCGTCTTCGCTGGCCTGCTGCCGTGGCGAATGATCATGACCATCCTCGCGCTGATCACGCGTTCGTCTACGCCGTTCTTCGAGCGGGTCGAATTGGAGGCGGCCACCAGACAGGGATCTCGACTCGATGGCCTCGGCGCCCATGAGCGCGCACAGTGTGAGTTCGCTCGCCGTGAACTCGCCCACGATTCCCAACACTCGCTCCAAGAAGTTCTCGCTCTTTTGGGTCGAGAGGTTCCGTCCGGCTGGTCGAACGAATGAGCAGTCGCCGCTTGGCCGCTGACGACCGCTTCTACACCACGGGTCGTCTTGGCGCTGAACGGGCGGAGTCCGGCGAGGAGTGAAGAGCTGAGGTAGGGGGGCGCGCTGCATTCGCTCGAGCGCACCAGAGATCGATGTAGCGGGACCGCCGGATCGTCGTAGGCCTCACGTTGACTACTCGACGTCGGGTCCGGGGCCAGGGCCCGTCGACCTTGCTCGACGGCAGCCCGCTCGGCGAGCTCCGCCGTTGGCGCCCTTCACGCACCGCTGCCTGCGCGATCGCGTGCGCACGGATGGGGCACGCCCGCACCCCGCTCTCCAATAGCCGATACCCACTAAGGACGCGGCGCAACCGGCGACAGCGACTAGGCCCCCCTCGACGCGCAGGTCACACCGGAACGGCGCAGCTCCAACGTCGGACGCACGCACTGGTTCCGCCGCGAATGCTTGGGCGTTTTTCATTGACAGTCGAATCCGCTCGCGAGTAGAAGCCGCCAACGCGTCCGAAGGAGCAGCCCGGTTTCTTCACGCGATCGGCGTCGCGCCCACTGCCGTCCATCCCCCGGATAGGCACGCCGGTCCCAAGCGTCGCAAAGGAGGGTCCCGTGATTCGACGGTTCATCCTGCACGTCGTCACCGCCGGCTTTGCCTGTGGCGTGGTCCTCGCGGCCAGCGCCCCGGCCGTCGCGCAGCCGTGCCTCATCTTCGTTCACGGCAAGCAGACCGATACCAACACCTTCACCAACTGGAACTCGGCCCGCGCCTACTGGAAGAACGGCAGCAAGGACTTCGTCAAGACCGCGACCAAGAACTTCGCCACGTCGTACTACGTCGTCGGCTACAACGGCACGCGGCCGTACTACGAGGCGCAGTCGGCCGGCGAGGTCGCGAACGAGATCGTCAACGCCACCAACGGCGGCGCCGACGGCGGCGGCAACCGCTGCGCCCGCACCTATGCGCAAGGCGGCACCTTCTGGGTGATCGCCCACAGCATGGGCGGCACGATCATGGATTTCATCCTCGGCAACAACGACGCCTCGGATCCGAACTTCAACTTCACCGGTCCGTACGACCAAGTCGCGCAGCGGATCAGCATGGCGATCACGCTCGGCGGCGCGCACCGCGGCTCGCAAGGCGCCGATGCGGTGTGCATCCAAGGCAATCCCTTCTGCATCTTCATCGCGATCTTCATCCAGAGCTGTGACGACGCGACCTACTGGCTGCGGAGCGACGATGCCGTGCAGGTGCGCGGGTTCTCCAATGCCCCGGCGAAGAACATCTGGCTGTCGAGCGGCTACGAGGCAATCTTCGGCGCGAGCTTGTGCCTCGCCGGGGAGGACGACGGCATCGTGCAGCACGCGTCGTCGTTCGCCTGCAACGGCAGCGCGACCGCGAGCTACGACAACAGCAACGTCTGCTCGAACTCGGCGAAGCAGGAGTCGTCGGGATTCATGAACCTCGACAGCGGCCACGAGAACCACTCCGACGAGCGCGACGACAGCGACTCGGATACTCGGCGTGCCATCCCCACCGGCATCTGGACGTGCGGCGGCGTGCCGTGCGCACCGAACACGCAAGTGCAGTCGTCGATGACCAGCGCCCGGCTGGTGAGCGTCCTCTACTGAGCTGAACGGTCACGCGGCCGGAGCCCGCGCTCCGGCCGCGTTCCTTCCATGCGCCAACGTCTTCTCGCCGGCCTCGCGCTCACCGCCGCCTTCGTCGCCGGCTTCGTCCTGATCCGGACTGCCCCGGTCGAGCTTTCCGCGGCGGTTCCCGCGGCCGCGCCGCGTCCCATCGTCGCCGCCGTCGACGAGCTACCCGCCGCACCCGACCCGGCCCCGACGCGCACCCCCAAGCGGACCACCATGCAGACGGAGACCATCATCGACGACGTCGCCTTCGACGCGCCGAAGATGCGCTCGCTCGCCGACGCGACCGCCGAGGACTACCGCCGGCGCGCCCGCTTCCCGCGCTCGTCGCAACCGATCACCGACGACGTCGATCCGATCGAGCGCGACCGCGAGGTCACGCACGGCCGCAGCATGGGACCGGGACAGAGCGATCCGACCCTCGTCACCTACCCGGCGCGCGTCACCTTCGAGGCGCCGAGCCCGGTCACGATCTACGCCTACCTGGTACAGAACGACGCCAAGGTCGACGCACGCGCGATCCGCGGCATGGTGCGGAACGCCGAAGGCGTGCAGCTCGCCGCGCTCGAGTTCGGCGACGACGGCAAGGACGGCGACGCCGAGGCGAACGACTTCGTCTACACCGCGCGCCTGACGCCGGCATCGCGCCAGCAGGCGCGCGAGCTCAAGGGCGCACAGCTCGTCGACGTCCGCGCCGAGACGCTCGCCGGCGAGGAGCGCGCCGCCGGCACCGGCTTCCTCTACAGCGTGCCGCTCGCGCACCTCACCGGCCGGTACCGCGACTCGATCGCCGGCGGCTCGCTCGTCGTCGAGGCCGAGGTCGCGGTCGACCAGCTCGGACGGTTCC
The DNA here is from genome assembly GCA_041485125.1 of Binatia bacterium. Classification (GTDB taxonomy): domain Bacteria; phylum Desulfobacterota; class Binatia; order UTPRO1; family UTPRO1; genus JBGPIT01. Next base: position 2,878 of record JBGPIT010000107.1, read on the forward strand.
ATCTCGAGGCGACGCTCGGGTCGAGCGACGGCAAGCCGATCGGCTGGGCGCAGAACGCGATGACGCTCGAGGCCGGGACGGCGTGGATCCCGCTCACCTACTTCGGCTTGATCTTCCGCGAGTCCAACCTCGACGGGCCGTACGTGCTGCGCTCGGTCGCGCTCTCGACGACCGGCGAGATGCCGAACCAGAAGAACGAGCTGGTCACGAACGCGTACACCACGCGCCCGTATCAAGCGTCGGCATTCAGCGATCAGCCGTACAACGATCCGAACTTGATCGACACCGCGGAGCGGCTCGAGGCCGAGGCGCCGCCGTCGCTCGAAGCCGGCACGCAGTAGCGGTCATCCGGTCTTTCGTGAGACGTGTCGCGGAAGCGCTGCTCTTCCCGGCGCCGCTCGCGGGCGGGCTTTATCTCGTCGCGCTTCGTCTCGGGCTCGTGGCGGCGCGTCCCGACGCGGTGTGGTGGCTCGCCGCCTTCCCAGTCGCAGCGCTCGTCCTCGCGTTCCGCGTGCGCGCGACCCGGCTCGTGATGGCCGCCCTCGTCGAGCTGACGCTCTGCATGGCGCTGCACCAGCTCGTGACGTTCATCCACGCCTGGCGTCTCGACTGAGCGCGCGCGCCGCGCCCCCACCGCGCCGCGCGATCAGATGTAGAGGCCGCCGTTCGGGCTGATCACTTGCCCGACGACGAAGCTCGACTCCTCGGTCGAGAGGAAGAGCACCACGTTCGCGACCTCGTCGGGCGTCGCCACGCGGCCGATCGGCGTCCGCATCACGGTGAACTTGATCAAGAAGTCGCCGAGGGCGCGGACCATCGGCGTATCGATCAAGCCGGGCGCGACGGCGTTCACGTAGACGCCGCGCGGAATCACCTCGGGCGCGACCGACTTGGTGAAGCCGATGATGCCGGCCTTGGCGGCGCCGTAGTGCGGCGCGCCCGGGATGCCGCCCATACCGGCGACCGAGGCGATGTTGACGATGTGGCCGCTGCCGCGCGGCTCCATCCGCCGGAGCGCCTCGCGCGTGCAGTAGAACGTCCCGGAGAGATGGATCTCGAGCATGCGGTGCCAGACGTCGTCGGGCATGTTGCGGGTGATCTCGAGCGACGAGCGAATGCGGCCTTCGGTCATCATCTCTTGCATGGCCTGCTCGGCGCGCGCTTGCAGCTTCGGATCCATCTCGCCGATGCCGGCGTTGTTGACGAGCACGTCGACGGCGCCGAGGCGGCGGTCGACCTCGGTGAAGAGCGCCGCGACCTGTGCGCTCTGCGCGACGTCGGTCGCGATCGCCTCGACGCCCTCGCCGAGCTCGCGCGCGGTGCGCTCGCCGGCCTCGCGGTTGGCGTCGGCGATCACCACACGGGCCCCTTCACGGACGAACCGCGCTGCCACCGCACGGCCGATGCCGGAGGCACCGCCGGTCACGATCGCGATCTTGCTTTTTAACTGCATTGCATCCTCCCGTGCGCGTGTTGGCGCAGTGCTTTTTCCCATAGGCAATGTGCGTGCGCGAGTATAGCTCTCTTGACTATCGGGACGTACGCAAGTACCCGATCGCTTTGCGTGTAGGGAAACCGCAGCGGCGCTCGGGGTCCGTGCGCATCGGACCGCGCCAAGGAGGAGACGGTATGACGAGGAGCATCAGGCGCATAGGCGAAATCGCGATCGCGCTCGCGTTGGTCGCGACAGTGAGCGGCTGCGCGGCGCGGGCGAACCGCGGAGGGTTCAACTGCGATCGTCGCGTCGGCGCCGGGACGCTCGGCGGCGCGCTGACGGGCGCGCTGATCGGCGGCGGCGTCGGTGGCGGCCTGGTCGCGACCTCCGGCGAGTTCAAGCCCGAAGGCCACGACTTCGCGACCGGCATCGGCGTCGGCGTCGTGACCGGTGCGCTGATCGGCGGATTCTTCGGTCACTGCGCCTTCGATCCGCTCGAGGTCGAGGAGATCGCGCCGCCACCGCCGCCTCCCCCACCGCCGCCGGTCGCGAAGGCACCGCCGCCGCGCCGGAAGATCGTCCTCCGCGGCGTCAACTTCGACTTCGACAAGGCGACGATCCGCCCCGACGGCGTCGTGATCCTCGAAGAGGTCGTGGTGATCTTGAAGGACGAGCCCGCGATCGACGTCTCGGTCGATGGGCACACCGACGGGATCGGCAGCGAGGAGTACAATCAGCGCCTCTCCGAACGCCGCGCGCAAGCAGTGCGCGACTACCTCGCCCACAAGGGCATCAGCCCGTCACGGCTTCGGACGCGCGGCTTCGGCAAGTCGGAGCCGGTCGCGAGCAACGACACCGAGGAAGGACGGGCGCAGAACCGCCGCACCGAGCTGAACGTCATCGGCGAGAGCCGCGCCAACGCCGAGCCGCCGCGGGCGCGGACGCAGCGGCCCGATGCGTCGCACGAATACCGCGAGGAGCGGCGCCAATACCGTGAGGACGCCGTCCACCGTGACGGTGGCGCCACCCGCGACAACGGCGACAACCACAACGGCGACGACCACTAGCGACCGATCGCGCGAGCGCGCGACGAGGGGACGGATCGCGGGGTCCGTCCCCTTTTTTTTGCCGACCGCGCGAGCGCGGGCGTACGAGCGCGACGCCGTTCGTCAGGACCGGTCGCGCGCGGGGCGTCGCTCGCCGAAACGCTGCCAGTGCGTCACCTGCTCGACAGGGCGGCGCCGGCCGACGCGGAACGGCCGCTCTGGACGACCCATCGGAATCATCGCGACCACCTCGTAGCGCTCGGGAATCGCGCAGAGCGCGCGTATCTCGTCCTGGTAGATCCGGTAGACCGTCGTGAGCGTGGTGCCGATACCGAGACCGCGGGCGGCGAGCATGAAGTTCTGCACCGCCGGATAGACCGACGCGAACGGCGTGCCGACGTCGAGCGGTCCCTGGTCGTCGGCGAGCGTCATCGAGATGTTCGGCATCAGGACGAGAACGAGCGCCGGCGCGGTGCCGAGGTGCTCGGCGAGATGGCGCGACGCCGCCATCATGCGGGTGAAGCTCGCCTCGTCGGCCTCCGAGCGCGCCGGCGGCCGTATCTTCAGAAGCGCGGGCTCGTAGCGCGCGTAGCCGCGACGGTAAACGTCGCCGAGCGCACGCTTCGTCTCCGGATCGGTCACCACCAGGAACTGCCAGGGCTGGATGTTGCCGCCGCTCGGGCCTTGGCTCGCGGCCCGCAGACAGGTGAGGATCTCGTCGTCGGTCACCGGCTCGTCGGTGAAGCGCCGCACGGCACGCGTCGTCGAGAGCGCGTCGAAGAGCTCCATCACTCCCCCTTGAAGCGCGGCGGCCGCTTTTCGCGGATGGCAGCCAGCGCTTCCTGATGATCCGCGCTCTGGAACGTCACCAGCTCGAGCGCGGTCGAGGTGTCGAAGGCGACGTTCAGCGCATCCTTGATGAGCTTGTTGACGGAGAGCTTGGTGTAGCGAACGGCGAGTGGTGCGCCCGCCGCGAGCCGGCGCGCGAGCGCCATCGCCTCGCGCTCGAGATCCGCCGCCGGCACGACCTTGTTGACGAGACCGATGCGCTCGGCCTCGACGGCGCTCACCGGATCGCCGGTGAGAAGGTACTGCTTGGCGCGTGCCGGACCGACGGCGAGCGGCCAGATCGCGACGCCGCCGTCGCCCGCGACGATGCCGACCTTCACGTGCGGGTCGCCGATCGTCGCGGTGTCCGCCATCACGATGACGTCGCAGAGGAGCGCGATCGACGCCCCGAGGCCCATCGCGTGGCCGTTCAGCGCCGCGACGATCGGAATCTCGACGTCGAGAAGGTCCCAGATCAGCTGCTTCGCATCGCGCCGCAGCGCCTCGAGCCGCCGCATCTCGCGCAGCTGCGGAAACCAGTTGAAGTCGCCGCCCGCGGAGAAGGCGCGGCCGCGCCCGGTGAGGACGATCGCACGTGCCTCGGACTCCCGCCGCAAGCCCGCGAAGAGCGCGGTGAGGTCCGCGTGCAAACGCTCGTCGACGGCGTTCAGCGGGCTGTCGGGGTGCGCGATCGTGACGCGCAGGACGTCGCCGTCGCGGTCGAGCTGGAGGGTCGAGAAGTCGTCCGTGGTCACGGCGGGTCAGAGCTGCGAGGTGTCGGCGTCGATGCCGAGGAAGATCCGTCCGGTGAGCTCGAAGGTCGAGGGCGAGACCATCATGTGCTGGGTCGCGACGTGGACGTCGCGGAAGCAGCGCTGCAGCAGGCTCACCCGATAGACCGACGTGCCGCCGCCGGCGTCGTACATCAAGTCGACGGCGCGCGCCGCGCTGCGCGTGGCGTGCGTCGCCGCGAGGCGGACGCGGGCGCGCTCGGCGGTCGCGATCGTACGGGTGGTGCACGCCGACTCCCAGGCCGCGCCGACGGCGTCGAAGAGGAGCGCGCGCCCGGACTGCAGCAGCGCCTCCGCCTCCGCCACCTGCGCCTGCACGACCGCCCGGTCGGCGAGCCGCTTGCGGCTGCCGCTCGGCGTCTTTCCGCCGGCGAGCGCGACGAGCTCGTCGATCGCGGTGCGCGCGATCCCGAGCGCGACGCCGGCAATGCCGATCGCGAGCAGGCCGAACACCGGAAAGACGTAGAGCGGCCGCGGCGAGCGCGGCCGGTCGGTGATCAACGACACCGCGCGTTCGGCGGGCACGAAGATGTCGTCGACCGCGATGTCGTGGCTGCCGGTGCCGGCGAGTCCGCTCACGGACCAGGTATCGATCACCGTCGCCTCGCCCGCCGGAAAGAGCATCAGGCGGATGTCGGGCGCGCCGTTCGCCAGCAGCTGCGGCTTGCCGCCCTCCATGACGACGCTGCCGCCCATGAGCCACGCACAGTGCTGGCAGCCGCTCGCGAACGGCCACCGCCCGCTCACGCGATAGCCGCCCTCGATCGCGGTCGCGGTGCCTTTCGGCGCGAACACCCCGCCGCTGATCGCCGCCGGCGGGCCGTAGATCTCGCGCGCCGTCGCGTCATCGAGATAGCCGCTCAGGAGCCCGCTCGTGATCCCGATCGCGACGCACCAGCCGGCCGAGCCGTCGGCCGCGGCGATGGTCTCGATCGTCGCCACGATCGTCGCCGGGTCGGCCTCGCTGCCGCCGAGCGCATGGGGAACGCAAAGGCGGAACAGTCCCGCGTCCGTGAGCAGCGCGACGACGTCCGCGGGGAGTCGGCGGGCCTGCTCGATCCGGTCGGCGGCGGCGCGGACCGCGGGGGCGACCTCGCGCGCCGCATCGAGAGGAGACGTGGGATCGGCCGCCGACGGTCGGGTCGTCACGCGAAGCACCATAGCGAAAAGCCGCTACGCAACGAAACCGCGACGTCGAGCATCGGACGCACTACAAATCGCGACGTTGCATCGAAGCCTCTCGCTGCTAAGATCCGCAGGACGACACGCTAGAGGAAGGAGTCGCAATGTCAGATGTCGCCCAAGTGAGTGACGATACCTTTCACGCCGAGGTCATGCAGGCCGCCGAACCCGTGCTGATCGATTTCTGGGCCCCGTGGTGCGGCCCGTGCCGCGCCGTCGCGCCGGTCGTCGAGGAGCTCGCCGTCGAGTTCCAGGGCAGGATCAAGGTCGTCAAGATGAACGTCGACGACAATCCGCGCACGCCCGCGCAGTACGGCGTCCGCGGCATCCCGAACCTCATCATCTTCAAGGGTGGCGAGGTGAAGGAGCAGATCGTCGGCGCCTGCGCCAAGGCGAAGCTCGCCGACGCGATCAACCGCGTCGTCAGCGCGTAACGGCAGCTCCCCGCGTCCTCCCGTCCATCCACGCCCGCGCGGCAGATCGCGCGGGCGGCCGCGGCTCTCCCCTCACCGCTCATAGAAATCCCGACTCGCAGGCTCATCACCGTCGAGAAGGCGCTCGGGGCGCTCCCTCACGGTCACTGGCCGCGGGTGAGCGGCGCGACCAGCGCACGGATGTCGTAGATCTCGAGCGTTCCGATGGTGTGGATCTTCGGCGCCGACGCGATCGGTGCGCCGACCGTGCGCGCGATGCGTTCCTGTTGCTCGGCATCCTCCGGGCGCGTGACCAGGAGCACGGGCCGGCGCTGGCGCAAGACCTTCAACAGATCCGCGTCCTCCATCCACGCCGAGACAATCTCTTGGTGCAGCACGACGTCGGGCCAGTAGAGGCCGAGGTACGAAGAGTCCCACGCGAGATCCGTCATCAGCACGAACTCGTTCCGATAGCTGCTGGCCGCGAGCCAATGCGCGAGCTCCTGGATCTCGGTCGGTCGGCGGTAGGTGACGTAGGTCGACTTCGTGTAGCGCCCGGTCGACAGCAGCGACACGAGCGCGACGAGCACCACCGCGATCCACGCGCGCCCACCGACGCGCACCATCGTCGCGAGCGGCAACATCGCCCATGGCAGCATCAGCACCAGGCCGAGCAGCAAGAAGCGCGCGTAGAAGCTGCCGCCGCGCACCATCGCCATGTAGGACATCGTGATCACGAAGAGCGTGACCGTCGCCAGGTAGAGAGCGCGCGCGGCACGCTCCGCCGTCGGGACTCTGCCGGCACAGATCGTGACCACGCCGGCGGCGACGGCAAGCGCGAGCGGCCAGCCGACTTCCGCGATCGACGTGCGCGCCAGCAACGACAGGCCGTCACCGAGCGGGATCGCGTGCTCGCCCTGCATCAGCGCGCCCTTGGTCTGATGCGCGAGCCCGGGGAGCGGGTTGCCGACCTCGTGGATGTTGCCGAGCATCCACGCGCAGGGAAACGCAGCGAGTACGCCGGCGGCGACGATCGCGAGCCCCAGGCTCCGTGATCGCCAGTAGACGTAGATCGGCACGAGCAGGAGCAGCGGCCAGACCTCGTAGCGGGTCATCGCCGCCCAGACGAGACACAGCAAGCCGAGAGCAAACGGCAGCCGCCGCACGAGTGGTCCGTCGAAGGCCGCGATCACGAGCAGCAGACCGGCGACGATCTCGAAGGTGAACGCCGCCTCGGTGAACGAGCTCGCGCTGAGCTCGACGTGGATCGGCAGGAACGCGACGACCGCGGCGCCGAACAGCGCCGGCGCCTCACCGAACGTCCGCCGGACCAGAAGATAGAGGACCGGCACCGTGAGCGTGCCGAGCACGATGTCGAGGACGCGCGTGACGTAGAGCGGCGCCGGCACGACCAGGTTCACCACGCCGCTCATGAAGAGCGGACCCGGCGGCCACCAGCCCCAGCGCGGAATGTACGGATCGACCGCCCAGGCGTAGCCGTACATCGCGCGCATCGGCCCGTCGCCGGGAATGTCGACGGTGCGGAGCAGGAACACGACGCGCACGGCGAGCGCCGCGACCGTGAGCAGCGCAACGACCAGCTCCGGTCGGACGGTCGCCGCCGACAGACGCGCGCGCTCGTCGCCGGAGCGCGCACGCAGCGGTGTCAAAACACGAAGCGTCGCATGTTGACGTTGATGACGAGCCCGACGGCCATCATCATCGTGGTGAGCGACGAGCCACCGTAGCTGACGAACGGCAGGGGGATCCCGACGACGGGCAGGACGCCCGACGTCATGCCGATGTTGATCACCGCCTGCCAGAACACCATCGAGACGATGCCGAAGGCGAGCAGCGCGCCGAACCGGTCCTTGGCTCGGCTCGCGACGTAGATGCCGCGCAGCACGAAGCAGGCGTAGAGCGCGAGCAGCACGAGCGCGCCGACGTAGCCCCACTCCTCCGCGAACACCGAGAAGATGAAATCGGTGTGCTGCTCGGGCAGGAAGTGCAGCTTGTTCTGCGTGCCGAGGAGGAAGCCCTTGCCCCAGAACATGCCCGAGCCGATCGCGATCTTCGACTGGATGACGTGGTAGCCGGCGCCGAGCGGGTCCATCTCGGGCGAGAGGAAGGTCCAGACCCGCTGCTGCTGGTACGGCTTGAGATGCTCCCAGAGGAGCGGCACCGCCGCGCCGCCGAGCGCGCCGAGGAACACGAACGAGCGCACCCGCAGCCCCGCGAAGAAGAGCACGCTGAAGAAGACGACGCAGATCACGCCGACCGTGCCGAGATCCGGCTGCGCCAGGATCAGCCCGGCCGGGATCGCGAGCAGGATGATCGCCGGGATCGCGTTTCGCAGCTTGAAGTCGCCGCTCGCGTGGGCGCGCTGGAGGTAGCGCGCGATCGCGATCACCAGACCGACCTTGATCATCTCCGAGGGCTGGATCGAGACCACGCCGAGGTTGATCCAGCGCCGCGCGCCGCCGCCGATGGTGCCGAGCACCGGCACGAGCAGGACCAAGCCGAGCGTCATGGCGTAAATCGCGTAGGCGTAGCGCTCGAGGCGGCGGTAATCGAAGAGCACCGCGACCAGCATGCCGACGAAGCCGACGCCGCCGTACACCATCTGCCGGACCGCGAGGGGGTTCGACCACACCCCCGTCGAGGCCGGGGTCCAGGTCGCGCTGTAGACGGTCGCGACGCCGACGGCCACGAGCGCCAGCGTCAGGAGGACGAGGAGCCAGTCGAAGTGGTAGGCGAGCCGCCTATCGAACTGCCGCATGGTCCTCGACCCGAGCCGTCCGTGTCGTCGGCACGTCGTCGTCGTCGGCCGGCGCGCCCGCGTCCGCCAGCGCGTCGAGCTCTGACGGCGCGTCCTCGTCCGCCGTCGCGTCGTGATCGGCCGGCGCGTCGTGGTCCGCCGTTGCCTGTCGGGCGCCCGCGTCGTCGTCGATCGGGACGTTGAAGTAGTGCGCGATCACCTTGCGCGCGATCGGCGCGGCGACCGTACCACCATGCTCGCCGGCGTGCTCCGCCAGAACAGCGACGGCGATCTCCGGATTCGAGACCGGCGCGAAGGCGACGAACCAGGCGTGGTCCTTCCGCTCGCGCGCGAAGCCATGCTGCTTGAGGCGCTCTTGGCCGAGCTTCCCGACCTGCGAGGTGCCGGTCTTGCCGCCGACCTCGACGGTCGCGAGGTGCGCCTTCGTGCCGGTGCCGCGGCTGGTGTTGACGGCGTCGGAGAGCGCCTGGCGAATCTGGAGGATCGTCGACTTCTTGAAGCCGAGCTCGCCGATCGCGACCGGCTCCTGCTCGGTGACGACGGTCCCGTCGGAGGTCTCGACGCGTTTCACGAACTGCGGCCTGTAGACCGTCCCGCCGCTCGCGATCGCGGCGATCGCGTTCGCCATCTGCAGCGGCGTCACCGTGACGTAGCCCTGCCCGATCGCGACCGAGAGCGTCTCGCCGGCATACCACGGCTCGCCGAAGCGCTGGCGCTTCCAGGCGCTCGACGGAATGATCCCGGGGCTCTCGTGGTCGAGCGCGATGCCGGTCGGCGCGCCGAGCCCGAACTTGTGGGCGTACTCCGCGATGGTGTCGACGCCGAGCCGCTGCCCGACTTGGTAGAAGAAGACGTCGCACGAGCGGACCAGCGCTTCGTGCACGTTGACGGTGCCGTGACCGCCCTTGCGCCAGCAGCGGAACGTGCGGTTGCCGAAGAAGATACCGCCGGAGCAGTAGATGCCGGTGAAGGGATTGATGACGCCTTCCTCGAGCGCCGCCGCCGCCATGATCACCTTGAAGGTCGAGCCCGGTGGATACGTCCCCTGCAGCGCCTTGCTGTTGAGCGGATGCTTGCGGTCCTCGACCAAGCCGCGCCACTCGGCGCGGCGGATGCCGCGCGCGAAGATGTTGGGATCAAACGCGGGCCGGCTCACCATCGCGAGCACCTGGCCGCTCCGCGGGTCGAGCGCGACGATCGCGCCCTCGTACTCGCCGAGGGCGTCCTCGGCGGCGAGCTGGAGATCGCGGTCGATGGTGAGGACGAGGTTATGGCCCGGCACCTCCTCGACCTCCGAGAGCACCCGCAGCTTTCGTCCGACCGCGTCGACCTCGACCTGCTGGCCGCCGTCGGTGCCGCGCAAGTAGTCCTCCCAATAGCGCTCGGCGCCCGCCTTCCCGATGAGATCGCCGAGGTGGTAGCCCTGCCGCTCCCTGATCTCGCGCTGGTTCACCTCGCCGACGTAGCCGAAGAGGTGCGCAGCGACCTTGCCGAAGGGATACGTCCGCCGCGGCCCAACCTGCACCGACACGCCGGGCAGCTCGAAC
>JBGPIT010000108.1:0-12808 GCA_041485125.1 Binatia bacterium
CAGTTCGGCACCGGACCGGCGGCGGCGCTCACCTGCAGCGCCGGATTGAAGACGACGTTCGTCCCGAGGACGGGCGCCTTGTTCGCCTGGTTCGTGCCGGCCGGGAGCGCGAGGAACTGCGCGCTATTGCCGATCGTCGCGGCGTTCTTCGAGAGCAAGCGGATGTCCGAGCCGCCGAGCATGTTCATCGCGCTGGTGCCCCCACTGCCGTCGACCTTGACGCCCGCAGCGACGGCCAAGGTGCAGCCGGCAAGCGAGATCGAATTCGACAACCCGGCCATGGCGCCACCGGCGGTGAGGATGTTCTGGTTCACCGCGAGGCCCGCGAACTGCGCCAGGCCGGCCGTCAGATCGACGAAACCGGGCGAGCTCACGGCGCTGGTCCCGATCGCGGTGACGACCGCGCCGATCGTGATCGAGCTGCCGGCATCGGCGGTGAAGTCGCCGCCGGTATCGTCGCCGGTCAAGTCCACGGTCGCGCTCAGGGTGTAGCTCTTGCCGGCGCTCACATCGAGGCTGCCGCCGTCGCCGCCGGCGCCGCCGCTCGTCGCGATGATGCTGCCCTGCAGCACGACGTCACCGTCGATGTTCTCGATCACGTTCGGATTCACACCGCCGGAGTCGAACGAGATCGAGCCACCCGACCCGTCCAAGGTGTTGGCCGCGTTGGCGTTGATGCCGACGCTGGAGCCGAGGAATTTGATGTCGCCGAAGGAGCTGACGTCGACCTCGCCGCCGTCGCCGCCGAACATGTCGGTAGCGCTGCCGATTAGCTTGAGGGTCGCGGGATCGTTGACGATGACGGTGCCGCCAGTGATCACTCCGCCGAGAAAATCGTCGCCGCCGGTGAGCGTGACGAAGCCGCCGGAGCCGCCGCCGGCGTTGCTGGACACGTCGATGCTCTTCGTGAGGCTGACGTTGTCGCCGGCGTCCAAGCTGACGTCGCCGCCGTCGCCGCCGCCGCCGACCGCGTTCAGATCCTTGCCGAGAGTGACGTTTTTCGCGGCGACGACGTCGACGATGCCGCCCGCGCCTTGATTCTGCCCGTTAAGCTCGATGGCCGCGGACAAGGTGACGCCGCCCGTGACGGAGGTGACGTCGAGCTCGCCGCCGTCGCCGAATTTGTCGCCCATGTCGGGATTAGCAATGCCGTTGCCGGTGATCGTGGCACCGCTGCCGGTCAGGACGACGTCGCCCTGCGCGGTGAGCTGGATCGTCCCGGAGGAGTCGCCGGAGACGTCGATCACGCCGTTCACCGTGATCGTGCCGGAGCTGTCGATCGAGATCAGGCCGCCTTGGATGTTGAAGCCGCCGGAGGTGACGAAGTCGCCGCGCGCCTTCAGCTTGCCGACGTCGGTGACCGTCGTGTTGCCGGCATTCTTCACCGTGATGAAGCCCGCGCCGGTCATCTGGAAGGTCTTGCGGAACTCGAGGACGCGGCCGCCGATGTCGAACTCGCATCCGCCCGCGGTGACGTTGATGTTCTCTTTGACGAACACGTGGCCGCCGAGGCCGCTGACGCAGTCCTGCGCGGTCCCCGGCTTGCAGAGAATGTTTGCCGTGTTGTCGACGGCGTTGGCACCGCACGTCGTATTGATGTCGGCCGCCGCAGGGGCGATCGCGAACGCCAGCAACCCACCCAGCAGCGCGAGCGTGCTCACGACCGCCCGCAGCGATCGTCGGGGGGCTCGACATATGATGGAGCCGGCGTGGGGAAGTGTGGCGGCGATCGGGTTCTGCACGGGAGTATTCAATGGGTGGTCTCCGAGGGACTCAGTTCGGCACTCGATGGAGTGGCGGCACAAATGACGGCAGCTGCAGGCGTTCGGGAGACTCCGGTTGCCCGCGGAGGATAGCGGAGCCTCAGAAAGCATGTCAACTTCGTTTTCAGTTTCGTTGCGGCCCAAATCGGCCGTCTTGGTGTGGCGATTGAAAAAATGCTAACGAACCGCCGGTCCCGGTGTGCGGGGGAGGCGAATGACATGGCAAAGCGCAGCAGATTCCTCGACCGCCCGAAGATCGACCCTGCCCCGATCACGGCGTCCGTGAGTCTCCGCGAGCTAGTGGACCATACGTTTCTTGCGTACAACGGGGCGCGGCTGCGCGAGGCCTGTCAGCTGTTCAGCCGCACGATGCTCGAGGACGACGTCACCGTCGGGTTGAGCCTCACCGGAGCGCTTACGCCCGCGGGTCTCGGCATCGCCGCGATCATTCCGCTGCTCGAGGCGGGGTTCATCGACTGGATCGTCTCGACCGGCGCGAACCTCTACCACGACACGCACTACGGAATCGGGCTCACCATGCACCAGGGACGGCCCGACGTGAGCGACGTGGTGCTGCGCGAGGAAGGCGTCGTGCGCATCTACGACATCTTCTTCGACTACGACGTGCTGCTGAAGACCGACGCCTTCTTCAAGCAGATGATCAGAGCGCCGGAGTTCCAGCGCGCCATGAGCACGGCCGAGTTCCACTATCGCGCCGGCCGGTACGTCGCGGAGCGCGAGAAGCTTCTCGCACTCCACCGGCGCTCCGTCCTCGCGACGGCCTACGAGCTCGGCGTCCCGATCTACACGTCATCGCCGGGCGACAGCTCGATCGGCATGAACGTCGCCGCGATGGCCCTGCTCGACAACCAGCTCTCCTTCGACGTGTCGCGCGACGTGAACGAGACCAGCGCGATCGTCTACGACGCGAAACGGGCGGGCGGAAAGAGCGCCGTCTTCATCCTCGGCGGCGGCTCGCCGAAGAACTTCCTGCTGCAGACCGAGCCGCAGATCCAAGAGGTGATGGGGATCGCCGAGAAAGGCCACGATTACTTCCTGCAAGTGACCGACGCGCGTGCCGACACCGGCGGCCTTTCCGGAGCGACGCCGGGCGAGGCGGTGTCCTGGGGCAAGGTCGATCCGGAGAAGCTCCCCGACACCATCGTATGCTATGTGGATTCGACCGTGGCCCTGCCGATCATTACGGCGTATGCGCTGGCAACGCGCGCACCGCGCCGTCCGAAGCGGCTCTACGACCGACGTGATGCAATGCTCGACGCGCTCGCCGTCGAGTTCCGCCGGGTCGGTGGCCCCCAAACCTCATGAGTGGGGAGTCGTGAATACGGAAGCCATCGAACGAGAGCTCGACGTCGCGCGCGCCGCCGCGCGTGCCGCCGGACAAGTGCTGCTGCGCTACTACGGCACCAACTACAAGGTCGCGGAGAAGAGCGCCGACAACCCGGTCACCGCCGCCGACCTCGAGGCGAACGAGACGCTCAAAGCGGCGATCCTCGACGCGTTCCCGGACGACGGCTGGCTCTCCGAGGAGACCGCCGACTCCGACGAACGGCTCGCGAAACGGCGCGTCTGGATCATCGATCCGCTCGACGGCACCAAGGAGTTCATCGGCAACATCCCGGAGTTCGTGGTGTGCGTCGCGCTCGTCGAGGAGGGACACCCGCGCATCGCCGTCGAGTACAATCCGGTGCGTGACGAGCTCTTCGCCGCCCGCAAGGGCGGCGGCGCGTCGCTGAACGGCGCGCCGATCCACGTCACCGCGCAGACCGATCTGCGCCACGCGCGCGTCCTCGCCAGCCGGAGCGAAGAGGCGCGGGGTGAGTGGGATCCCTACCAGTCCCTGATGAAGGTCGAGCTCACGGGCAGCGTCGCCTACAAGTTCGGGCTGGTCGCGTCGGGTCGCCACGATGCGACCTTCACCCTGACGCCGAAGAACGAATGGGACGTGTGCGCCGGCGCGCTCCTGGTCGCCGAAGCCGGCGGGATGGTGACCGATCCGGTCGGACGTGCGATCCGGTTCAACAACCGCGACACGCTGCTGCCCGGGCTGGTCGCGTCGAACGGCGTCCTGCACCGCTCGATCCTCAACACCATCCGCACCACCCGCGCGGCGCTCGAGTAGCGCCCCGAGTCAGCTCCCTCCGCCGGCGGCGGAAGTTTCCGGCGCGACGCCTCTCGACGTGGCGTCGGGCTTCGCGTACGCCGCGATGAAGGTCCGCATCACGTGGCGCACCTCGTCCGCGTGCGGACCGCTGAAGAGATCGGTGCCATGGGCTGCCCCCGGGAAGAGACGCGTCTCCTTCGGCTCGGGGGCGAGCGCGAGGAAGCGCGCCACGACGGCCGCCGCAGGCTCGTCCACTTGGGACGCGATGAAGAGCTTCGGCGCCTGCACCCGTTTCACCGCATCGGTCGCGTCGAGGCCTTGGAACGCGAGCGGCGCCGACAGGGTGACGACGGCGGCGACCGGGACGCGCGAGGCGACGATCAACGCCGCGGTGCCGCCCATGCTGGCGCCGGCGAGCACGATCGGCTGGATCTTGCGGCCGACGAGGTACCGGTACGCGCCTTCCATGTCGCGATCGATCGCGGCAATGTCCTTCGTCCCGCCCGACTCGCCGTAACCGCGGAAATCGAAGGTGAGCGCGCGATAGCCGGCGCGTGCGAGCTCTTCTGCGACCGGCATCCAGCTGCGTTGGTCGGCGGGATACATGTGGCCGAGCACGATGCCCGGTCCGCCGGTGCCGTAGAGATGGCCGACCAGCTGCACGCCGTCGGTCGCCGTGATCTGCACGCGCTCGTCTTCGGCCGCGCTGGCGAACGCGACGGCGAGGTGCAGCCCGAGCACTGCGGCCGCGATCGCAACCACGCCGCCGCGGCGAGCGGCAGCGCGGTCGCGACGCCGCCCGACATCTGCCGCGGTGCCGCGGGTTTTCATGCCGTCAGCGCGCGACGGAGTGGCTCGGGAAGCGGGCGTGACTTGCCGTCGGGGCCGATCGCGACCGCGGTCACCTGTCCTTCGATCACGAGCTCGCCGCGATGGTAGATCTCGTGGAGATACGTCACCGAGCGCTCGCCGACGCGTCCCGGCCGGACGCGCACCTCGATCACGTCGTCGACGGTGATCGGCTTCTTGTAGGTGGCGGTGACGTTGACGCGCGGGAAGTCGACGTCCGCGCGCGCCGGCGAGCCGAGGGGAATTCCGAGCGCCCGCAGGAACTCGAACTCGGCGACCTCGAAGTAGCGGAACGCGGCGCTGAAGTGGATCCGACCGGAGGCATCGGTGTCGACCCAGCGGACGCGCATGGTCTCGCGATGCTCAGGCATCCTTGGCTCCCCCCCGGACGGCCGCGCGCACGCGCGCGGGGAAGTCACTCATGATGCCGTCGCACCCGAGCGCCAGCAGTCGCACAGCTTCGGCGGAGTCGTTGATCGTCCACACGTGGACTTCGGCGCCAAGGGCATGCGCCGCCGCGACACTCTCCGTAGTGACGAGCGGGATGTCCTGAAAGGATGGCGGAATCTGCAGCGCGACCGCACCGTCGGGAAGCGGCGGCGGCGTACCGTCGCGCAACGCGAACACGAACGCCGCGACCTCGCCGGCCGAGAGGCTCGTCGGCAGATCCGGTGCGGCGGCGCGAATCGCGCGCATGATCGCGTCGTCCTCGGCCGCGAGCAGAACCGTCGCGCCGCCGCCGCGCGCGAGCGCGACCACCGGAGCGATGATCGGCGGATCCGCCTGCTTGATCTCGACGTTGAGCGGCACGCCGGGAAAGGCACGCAGCACGTCGGCGAGACGCGGCACGCGAAGGCCCTGAGCGCGGTACGGGAAGCTCCGTCCCCCGTCGGACGTGAAGCGAAACCCCGCGTCGAGCCGCTCGAGCTCGCGCATCGTGAGCGCACACACCGGCCCCGCGCCGTCAGTGGTGCGGTCGAGCGTCGCGTCGTGGAGGACCACGATCTCACCATCGGCCGTCGCGTGCACGTCGAGCTCGAGCACGTCGACGCCGTCTTGGCGCGCGCGCTCGAAGGAGACGAGCGTGTTCTCGGGCGCGACGCCGGCCGCCCCGCGATGTCCGAAGAGACGCGGCGTCGGCCCCGTGAATCCTCGCCGCATGGCTGCGCCCGGACCGTCAGCCGTTCGACGCGGGTCGAATGATGTGGATCAGGTCGAGGAGCGACGCGGGTGGCGACAGCAACGCCGGCACCAGCGCCGGCACCGTGGCGGCGGTGCCGACGGCGAAGAGGCGGCCGCCAAGATCGGAACGCAGGTGGAAGAACCGCTTCAGCGCCGCGCCCGTGAGCCGCTCGTCGACGGGGATCTTCACGCGCAGAGGATCGACGTAGTCGCCGTCCTTGAACATCATGAAGTGGAGGTGCGGGCCGGTCGCGATGCCGGTGCGTCCGACGTAGCCGATCACCTGACCCTTGCGGACGGAGCCGCCGAGTCGGACGCTGCGGGCGATGCGCTGCAGGTGCGAGTACGAGCTGCCGTACGGGGCGGCGTGATCGATGCCGACCTGGTTGCCGTACTCGCCGTTCCGTCCCGCGAAGCTCACCACGCCGTCGGCGATGGCGTGCACCGGCGTCCCCGCGGGCGCAGCGAAATCGACGCCGCGATGCGGCCGCGCGCGCTTCCAGATCGGATGCCAACGCGAGGGTGAGAACTGCGAGCTGATCTCGACGAAGTCGACGGGGTATTTCAGGAAGGGACGGTTCAGCGCGTAGCCGTTCTCGTCGTAGTACTCGCTCTCGCCGCGCTCGTTCTCGAAGCGGAAGGCGGAGAGCGTGCGGCCGCCGCTGCGGATCTCGGCGGCGAGGACGTCGCCTGGACGCGCCCGGCCGTCTTGATCGCGGAGCTCCGCATAGACGATGCGGAACTCGTCGTCGGGACGGAGGTCGCGCGTCAAATCGACCTCCCAACCGAAGAGCTCGGCGAGCTCGGAGATCGTCGCCGGGGGAATGCCGGCCGCGGTTGCCGACGTCGCGAGGCTCGCGTCGACGCGCGCCGCCATGACGCGGACCGCGGCGAGCTGCGGCATCGCTTTCATGCGGGCGCGGATCTGGCCGTGCACGAGGCGCATGCTCGCGACCGCGTGACGATCGACCTCGTAGTCGCACGCGGTGAGCCGGCCCTGATCACGCGCGAAGGTGAGCAGCAGTGAATGGCGGGGTTGCAGGTCGTCGAGATCGTGGATCGTCGCGGCCGCCTGCTGCCACGAGCGGATCTCGCCGCTCGAGAGACCGTGGTCGCTCAGCAGGCCGGCGAAGGTGTCGCCCGGCGCGATGATGTGACGGCACTGCACGCCGTCATCGCCCGGCATCACGGAGACCGTGAATCCCGGCGGCGTGTTGTCGGTGTCGTGACGAAGCGCGCCCGGCTGCAACTCACCCGACGCGATCGTTTCGGGAACCAGACAGATCAGGAAGACCGGTAACAACAGGCCTGCGATGAGCTGCCAAGATGCGGCGCGGGCGGTGCGGCGCGTCCGCGGGGAGCAATGACCATGCACTCGATTCCCTCCCTGGAATTTCGAGAGTCGCCGGACCTTGCCGACGGTGTCGTAGGTTGTCAAGCCAAGTCGGCAAAAAATTTGGTTGCGTTGCGACCCCGGGAGGCCGCTGTTAGTTTTCGGGGATGCGCATCGGCGGACTGGATGTCGGCGATCGACGCATCGGGATCGCGATCTCCGACGAGCAGGGGTGGACGGCGCAGGGAGTGAGCGTGCTGACTCGGACGACGACCGAGGCGGATCTCGAAGCGCTCGCGGCCGCGTTCGAGCCCTACGGCCCCACCACGATCGTGGTGGGACTGCCCAAGAACATGAACGGCACGCTCGGTCCGCAAGCGGAGAAGGCCCTCGCCTTCGCACGCCGAATCGAGGAGACGCTGCACGTCCCGACGCTGATGTGGGACGAGCGCCTGTCGACCGTCGCGGCCGAGCGCACGCTGATCGCCGCCGATCTCAGTCGCGCCAAGCGCCGTCAGGTGATCGACAAGGCGGCGGCCGTCTACATCCTCCAGGGCTATCTCGATAGCCTGCAGTTCGCCGCGCGCGGTTCGGATCCCTCCCCGCCCGCCGACGTCCCCGCACCGCACGCGGTCCGGCACACGGGCAAGCGGCGCGCGCGACGGTGACGCGCGGCGGTCGTTTCCCGCGCCGCGAACGCGACTCCCGATGATGGCGACGATGCGCGCGCGCGGCGCCGGGTACCGATGAGGCGCGGTGCCGCCGTCGGCGCCGCCGTTCTCGGGCTGGTCGCGGTCGCGGCGACGGCGACGTACCTGGTCGGCACGCCGGAGCTTCCGGCGAGCGGCAGTCTCTTCGTCGTCCGCGACGCCGACTCGGTGCGATCGGTCGCCGAGCGCCTCCAACGCGCCGGCGTGATCCGCAGCGCGCTCGCGCTGCGCGTGTGGGCACGTGCCTCCGGCGCCGACCGTCGTATCAAGCCCGGTGAGTACCGCTTCAGTGGCGACCTCGGCGGGGTCGGCGGCGTGCTCGCCGCGCTCACGAACGGCGCCGAGGCACCGACGCTCACGATTCCCGAAGGGCTCACCGTCCGCGAGATCGCGGCATTGCTGGCATGGCGCGGGTACGCGTCCGCCGACAGCGTGCTCTGTCTCGCGAGCGATCCCGAGTTTCTCCTCGCCGCCGGCGTTCCCGGCCCGCAGCTCGAAGGCTACCTCTTCCCGGACACGTATCGACTCTCGTCGCTCATGAGCCCGGGCGAGATCCTCGCCATGATGGTGCGACGATTCCACGAGCGCTTCGACGCCGCCCGCTATCGCCGGCTCGCCGAGCGCGGCATGAGTCTGAACGAGCTGGTGACGCTCGCCTCGATCATCGAGAAGGAGACGGCGGTGGCGAGCGAGCGTCCGCTCGTCGCAACCGTCTTCTACAACCGCTTGCGCCTCGGCATGGCGCTACAGAGCGACCCGACGGTGATTTACGGCATCCCGGATTTCAGCGGCAATCTCACCCGCGCCGATCTCATGCGGCCGACGCCGTTCAACACCTACGTCGTGAGCGGCCTACCGCCGAGCCCCATCGCGAACCCCGGCATCGCCGCGATCGACGCCGCGCTCGCGCCCGCCGAAGCGCCCTACCTCTATTTCGTCTCGAAGAACGACGGCTCGCATCAGTTCTCGGTGACGCTCGCCGAGCACAACCGTGCCGTCGCGGAGTACCAGCGCCCTCGTCGTTAGCTGTCGAACCCAACCCTTGTGCTTCGCCTTTGTTTCGCTTACAAAGTGGGCGTAGGAGGACGTGATGATGGCGGGACCGATGCTGACCAAGCGGCAGAAGGAGTTCGTGGACTACCTCGACGGTTACATCGTCAAGCACGGCTACGCTCCGACGCTCGAGGAGATCGGCCGACACTTCGGCTTGAGCTCGCTCGCCACCATCCACAAGCACCTCACCAACCTCGAGAAGAAGGGCCTGATCCGACGGAAGTGGAATCGCAGCCGCGCGCTCGAGGTGGTGCCGCAACAAAAGAAAGTCGCCTCGATCGAGCTGCCGCTCCTCGGGCGCGTCGCGGCGGGCGCACCGATCGAGCCGCTCGAGAGCGCGGACACGATCGCCGTGCCGGAAGAGCTGGTCGGCCGCGGCGAGATGTTCGTCCTGCGGGTCAAAGGCGATTCGATGGTCAAGGAAGGCATCCTCGACGGCGACTTCATCGTGGTGCAGTCGCGTGCCAACGCGGACAATGGCGACACCGTGGTCGCCCTGGTGCGCGGCGAGGCGACCGTCAAGCGCTTCTACCGCGAGAAGGCCGGCATGGTCCGTCTGCAACCCGCGAGCGACACGATGGAGCCGCTGATCGTCCGCGGCAACGACGTCGAGATCCGCGGCGTCGTCGCGGCGGTGATGCGGAAGTATCTCCCGGCGCGCCGTCGGACGGCCGCATGATCGCGTCCGGCACGGCCGCGCACGGCCACGCCGACGTGCACGCGACCGGCGCCGCGCAGGCCTTCTCGCTCTACGTGCACATTCCGTATTGCGAGGCGAAGTGTCCGTACTGCGACTTCAACTCGTACGCGGCGGCGACCTGGCCGGAGGAGCGCTACGCCGGCGCGCTGATCGACGAGCTGCGCGCGTACGCGGGCGTGGCACCGTGGCACGGCGCGACCGTCGCGACGATCTTCTTCGGCGGCGGCACCCCGTCACGCTTCCGTCCCGCGACGATCGCGGCGGTGCTCGACGCCGTCGCCGCGACGTACCCGCTCGCCGCCGACGTCGAGATCACGCTCGAGGCGAACCCGGGCACCGTCGAGCGGGCGCGGCTCGCAGGGTTTCGAAGCGTCGGTATCAACCGGCTCTCGTTCGGCATCCAATCGTTCCAGCCGGCCCTCCTCACGACACTCGGCCGGATCCACACGGCGGACGACTCACGCGCGGCGATCACCGCCGCGCGCGCCGCCGGCTTCGACAACCTGAACCTCGATCTGATCTTCGCCGTCCCCGGCCAAACGCACGCGATGTGCGCGGCGGACGTCGCCGAGGTGGTGCGTTACGGGCCCGAGCACGTCTCCGCGTACAACCTCACCTACGAGCCGAGCACGCCGTTCCACACCCGGCGCGCGCGTGGCGAGCTGCTTCCGCTCGGCGAGGACGACGAGCTCTGGATGTACCAGCATGTGCGAGCCACGCTCGACGATGCGGGCTACCGTCAATACGAGATCTCGAACTTCGCGCGGCCCGACCGCGCCGCGCGCCACAATCAAAGCTACTGGCGTGGCATCCCGTACCTCGGCGTCGGCGCCGGCGCGCACTCGTACGCCGACACGCCCGGATGGGGCCGCCGCTGGTCGAACGAACGGCTGCCGGAGCGCTACATCGCCGCGGTCGGGTCCGGCAATGCCGTCGGCGGCGGCGAAGACCTCTCGTACGAGACCGCGGCGGGCGAGTTCGTGTTTCTGGGCCTGCGCGAGCACGCCGGCATCGATCCGGCCGCGTTCCACGCGCGCTTCGGTCGAAGCGTCGAGGCAGTGTTCCCGATCGTGGCGACGTTCTGCGCCGACGGACTCCTCGCGCGGCGCGACGGGCGGCTCGCGCTCAGCGAGCGCGGCTTGCTGGTCGCCGACTCGATCTTCGCCGCGTTCGTCTGAGCGCGTGCCCCGGCGGGGCGGCGGACGCATCACGCCACGATGAAGAGCGTCACCGCGAACCGCGCGTCGGTATCGACCCACTGCTGATACGAGCGGAAGCCCGCCTCGGTCACCAGCTCGGTGATCGACTCCGGCGTGTACTTGTAGGAGCTCTCGGTCCAGATCGCCTCGCCGGGCGCGAACAGCACCGTCAGGTCGGCGAGCCGGATGTGCACCATCTGCGCGCGCCGGCTGACCAGATGCATCTCGATCCGGGAGCGCGCGGCGTTCCACACCGGACGGTGATCGAACCCCGCGAGGTCGAAGTTGCCGTCGAGCTCGCAGTTGATGCGCTCGAGCAGGTTTTTGTTGAAAGCGGCGGTGACGCCGAGGGGATCGCCGTAGGCGAGCAGCAGTTCGCCGGCAGGCTTCACGAGATCGGCGCCGAGGAGCAGCGCGTCGCCCGCGCGCAGACAGCCGCGCACGTCGCGCAGGAACTCCGCCGCCGCCGGCATATCCAAGTTGCCGATGTTCGAGCCGAGGAAGAGCACGCACATGGCGCCGCGTCGTGCCGCCGCCGCCCGCTTCAAACCCTCGATGTAGGTGGCGCGGTGGCCGACGATCGACGCATGCGGAAAGACCCGGAGGGTCCGCTCCGAAAGCTCGAGCGCGGTCGCCGAGATGTCGATCAAGTGCACGAGCACCGGCGAGCCGCGGCGCCGCAGCGCCTGCGCGATCGTCGCGAGCTTGGTGCCGCTGCCGCAGCCGAGCTCGACGATCGTGCAGGGGTCGCCGAGCGGCTCGACCAAACCGTCCGCGTAGCGCTCGAGGAGGCGGGTCTCGGCGCGCGTGATGCGGTACCACGGCAGCTGGCAGATCGCCTCGAAGAGGTGCGAGCCGAGCGCGTCATAGAGATACTTCGACTGCAGCTGCTTCGGGGTGAGCTGCAGATCGCGATGCACATCGGCCGCGAAGGTGCTCCGGCTGGCGTCGAGCACGCCGGCCTCGTCGCCGGCGCGCGTATCCTCGATCCTCACGTCGTCGATCCTCACGTCGTCACGCATCGGAAGGTCGCGTAGGGGTACGGGTAGCGGGCGCGGAACCAGTTCCGCCAGCTCCGCCGGATCAGCTCGCGCGCGGTCGCCGAGGAGGCGCCCTTCATCACGTAGTGGCCGTGGTCGAAGAAATCCGCCGAGTAGCCCGGATAGGCCGGCATCGGCGTGAAGCCGTCGAAACCCGCGAAGACCGTCGACGTCCATTCCCAGCCGTTGCCGACGAGATCGTGAGCGCCCCACGCGCTCGCGCCTTCGGGGCACGACCCAACCGGCACGGGATCCCAATGGACGAGATCGAAGTTGCCGCGCGCCGGTCCTCCATCCCCGAGCGGCTCCGGCGACGCATCTCCCCACGGGTACGCACGCTCGCGACCGTCGGGTGTGCCGAAGGCGGCGCGGTGGTACTCGGGCTCGGTTGGCAGGCGCTTTCCTTTCCAACGCGCGAACGCCGACGCCTCGGCGTGGCTCACGTACACCGGCCACGCCGGCGGCAGCTCGATCTCCTCGAAGAAGCCGCGCCAGTGCCAGCGCGATCCTCGCCGTACCCAGAAGGTCGGATGCGCGAGCTGCTCGCGCATCCGCCATGCCCAGTTCTCCGCCGTCCAGTACTCGGGGTGCGCGTAGCCGCCGGCCGCGACGAACTGGAGATAATCCTGGTTGGTCACGTCGTAGACGTCGATGGTGAACGCGGGCACGTCGACGCCGTGCTCGGGAAACTCGTTGTCCCAGCCGAAGGCGACACGTCGCGGATCGGCACCGAGCGTCGCGCGCCCGGCGGGAACACGCACCGTCTCCGAGCGCGGCGGCCAAGCGCCGGGCATGGCGCGATACCCTTCCGGGCGCCGCTTGGTCTCGTACGGTAGGCGATGGAAGATGTAGAGCAG
>JBGPIT010000109.1:0-12766 GCA_041485125.1 Binatia bacterium
CCAGCACGAGCGCACTAACTGCAAGGCCACATACGACGATGCGGCGGTTCGTCATGGCTATCCTCCTCCAACTCTTTGGGACGTTACGCGGACGGCGACTTCGGACACGGCACCATATGCCGCGAGTACTGTCGTCGGTCGCATGAAGTCAAGAAAAACCGCATGCCGCGTCGCGACAACCGGAACCATGAGCGTCAGTGCCGCCGGCTGCCGAAGAACGACGGGCAGCTGAAAAACGCCGGTGCGGAGCGCTACGGAAAGATGCGTAGGTCCGGATGCCGCCGGCGGAAGTACGCCGTCATCGCCGCCGCCGCGAGTACGTTGCCGCCGAGAATCGCCGGCCACGTCACCGCCTGCAGCACCGCATCGGCGAAGATCATCGCGATCACCACGAAGCCGAACATGAAGCCGACGAAGAGCAGCAGGATGCCGAAGCCGTAGTTCGGATCCTTCTCCGCGAGCCGCAGCAGCTGCGCGGCGATCCCGCCGATCACGACGAACGCGAGGACGTGTACCCAGGTGAACATCAGCGCCGGCTCGAACGACGCCGCGATGTGCTCGGGCGCGTCGAGCCCCGCACCGCCGTAGAAGAGCGCGGTGCCGAGGACGGTCGGCGTGTAGAGCGGCCGTCCCGCGAGCGCGTCGACGAGCAAGAACCAGAGCGCGACGGTGACGGCGCCGATCACGCCGGCGACGATGCCTTCCTCGGAGACTCCGGATGCTGCGCGCGATTGGCTGCGGGGAAGGGCGGGGGTGATGATGCGGGTCTGAGCGGTCATGGTGGACTCCTTTCTGACCGACAGCTGAACCACCCATACCACAGCCCGACGCGGGGAACCCTGCCTGGTCCGCCGCGGTGCGGCGTGTTAGCTGAGGCCGCCTCGTGTCCTCCTCCCGCGCCGTGGTGCTCGATCCGTTTCCACTCCGCCTGCCCGTTCCCGACCGTCGTGCCTTGCGACGTCGCGCCGCCCGCATCGCGCGTACGGCGATGCGGCACCTCGCGGTGCCGTCGGTGCGTCGACTCGCGGGCGCGCACCTCGAGCCGAACGCCTTCGCACGTCCCTTGCGCCTGACGTTCGAGAGCCTGGGCGCGACCTTCGCGAAGTTCGGTCAGCTCGTCGCCTCGTCGCCGGGACTGGTGGGC
This sequence comes from Binatia bacterium, assembly GCA_041485125.1. Classification (GTDB taxonomy): domain Bacteria; phylum Desulfobacterota; class Binatia; order UTPRO1; family UTPRO1; genus JBGPIT01. Next base: position 1,145 of record JBGPIT010000109.1, read on the forward strand.
GACAGCGTCGCCGACGAGTTTCGCGCCTGCCTCGACACCGGTCCGCCGGTGCCCTTCGACGACGTGCGCGCGGCCGTCGAGCTGATGCTCGGCCGGCCGCTCGACGAGACGTTCGCCACCTTCGACGAGACGTCGATCGGCCGCGCCTCGATCGCGGTCGTGCACCGCGCGCGCCTGCACGACGGTCGTGAGGTCGCCGTCAAGGTGCTGCGGCCGGGCATCGAGGCCGCGGTCGCGACCGATCTCCATCTCATGCAGCCGCTCTTCGAGTTCCTCGCCTTCCGCGTCGGCGTCCCCGAGGCGGGCCAGCTCGTCCGCCTGTTCGACGGCTTCCGCGATCAGCTCGCCGAGGAGCTCGATCTCCGCAACGAGGCGCGCGCGATGGCGCATCATCGCCGCCTGCTCGCGACGCTCGACCTGCCCGCGATCGTCATCCCCGCGCCGTACCCGGAGCTTTCCGGACAACGCGTGCTCACGATGGAGTATCTCGACGGCATCCCGATCGACGACGGGCGGCGGAGCGCCGAGCTCGGGCTCGACCCGCGTCCGCTGATCGAGCAGCTCATGCGCGGCTGGTTCATCACCACGCTCCGCGACGGCACGTTCCACGCCGACGTCCACGCCGGCAACCTGCTCCTGCTGCGTGACGGCCGCGTCGGGGTCGTCGACTGGGGAATCGTCGGCCGTCTCGACGCGCGCACTCACCGCTTCTTCCGCCGCATGATCACGGGCGCCCTCGGGGACGAGTCGGCGTGGCACGACGTCGCCGTCGACCTGCTCGACGCATACGGGCCCGCGCTTCGCGACGGCCTCGGCTTCGACGAGCGCTCGCTGGCCGAGTTCGCCCGCGCGGTGATCGCGCCGACGCTCATCGATCCGATCGGCACGGTGAATCTCGGCAGCTTTCTCGCCGCGATGCAGGGCAAGATCGCCGAGGCGGAAGGCCAGGCGATCGCGCGTCGCGGCTGGCGGGACACCCTGGCGCGCCTGCGGCGCCAGCGCGCGCTGCACGTCGGCGTCGAGGCGTACGGCGGCCGCGGCACGAGCTTCGACCGCGGCACGTTCCTTCTCGCCAAGCAGCTCGTCTACTTCGAGCGCTACGGCAAGATGTTCCTCGGCGAGCGATCGCTGCTTGCCGAGCGCGCGTTCATCGAGGGCCTGCTCGCGGAGCGACCTCTCGACGGCTGATCGCCGCCCGGTGTACTACGCCGCCATGCCGGCAGAGGCGCGGGGAGACTACGGGCTCGACGCGCCCGGGGTCGTCGCCGCGCTGGCACTCGCCGGCGTCGCCTGCATCGGCGTCGCGCTCACGATCGGGCCGTACGCGCTGGTCTGGTCAGGCGGCGCGCTCGCCGCCACCGCGGCGGCCATGGTGTGGTCGAGCAAGCGCGGCAAGCTCCGCCAGCGTGAGTGGCTCGTCGCGCGCGTGCCATGGCGGGGGGACGAGCGCGTCCTCGATGCCGGCTGTGGTCGTGGGCTCATGCTGTGCGCGGCGGCGCGCCGCTTGCCGCGCGGCCGCGCCGTCGGGATCGACGTCTGGCAGAGCCGCGACCAGACCGGGAACCGTCCGTCAGCGACACGGACGAACGCGCGCGTCGAAGGCGTCGCCGACCGCATTGACGTCATGAGCGGCGACGTCCGGGCGCTGCCATTCCGCGACCGTGCGTTCGACGTGATCGTGTCGAGCCTCGTCGTCCACAACATCCAGGACGACCTGGGTCGGACGACCGCGCTCCGTGAGCTCGTCCGCGTGCTCGCCCCCGGCGGCTGGCTCCTGGTGCAGGACATCGCCCACACCGCCCGCTACGCCGAGGTGCTACGCGAGGCTGGGCTCAGCGGTGTCAGGCGGAGCGCGCCGCGCTTCGCGATCTTTCCGCCGGTGCGACTCGTCGCGGCGCGCAAGCCGGCGACGAGGTGATATGGCGGCGCCGATGGCGATGTTCTTCCGCACCCGCGTCGTCCGAGCGCCGCCCGGCGAGAGCGCGTGGGAGATGTGGGTCCGGCGTCCGCCGCCGCCGCTCGCCGGCTACGTGTCCGCGCTCTGGGCCGGCGACGCCGAGACGAGCTACGCGCGCCACCGCATGCTGCCGAACGGCGAGATGATGGTGATGTTCAACCTCGGCATGCCGCAACGGCTGGTCGAGGGCGGCGGCGCCGGCTGCGGCGAGATCTATCGGACGGCATGGATCTCCGGCTTGCAGGAGCGCCCCCTCACCGTCGAGTCGATGGTCCGCCATCCGCGCGGTGTGGCCGTGAATCTGCGGCCGCTCGGCGCGTGGACGCTCTTCGGCGGTTTGTCGCTGCGCGAGCTCGCCAACGAGATGGTCGATCTCGAGTCGGTCCTCGGCGGCGTCGCCGCCGTTGCGTCGCTGCGCCAGCGCATGATCGAGGCGGCCGACCTCGGCGCCGCCCTCGACCTCCTCGAGCGCTGGCTCGTCGACCGCATGCGCGACGGGCCGGCGGCGCATCCGACGACACGCGCGGCTCTGCATCACGTCGCCGACTCGGGCGGCGACGTGCGTGTCGCGAGCGTCGCGCGCGAGCTCGGCGTCTCGTCGCGCTACTTGAACGAGCTCTTCCATCGCCAGGTCGGCGTGTCGGCGAAGAGCATGGCCCGCATCGTTCGGCTCGGGCGCGTGCTCGAGGGAATCGCCGCCGGGAGGGGCGCGGATCTCGTCGGTCTCGCGCTCCAGTGCGGCTATTTCGATCAAGCGCACCTGAACCGCGACTTCCGCGAGCTCACCGGCCAAACGCCGACGGAGTACGCCGCCTCGATGATCGGGAGCCTCCACGATCCGTACGGCGTACCGGGCTGACGGCGCGACCCGGCGTCGCCGCCCGAGATCAAGATCGGCCAGGCGATCGTGATGCTCGCCGACGAGTACCCCGAGATGGCCTTCGTGAGCCCGCCTACGCTCGGCGGCTCGCCGGTGACGATCCACTTGTACATGGCGGACGTCGACGCGCTTTTCGCGCGCGCGGTCGCGGCCGGCGCGACGGTGCTCCGGCCCGTCGCCGACCAGTTCTACGGTGACCGCGCCGGCCGCTTGCAGGACCCCTTCGGCCACGCGTGGGTCTTCGCGACGCACACAGAGGACGTCCCCGCCGACGAGTTGCGGAAGCGCTTCGCGACCTCGTCCGAGTAGACACGTGTCGCCGCCGTGAGTCCGCTGCACGGCCGCGACGCGGAGACGCTCAGGGCGTACAGCTCGCCCCGTTGCAGGGGTTCGACGGGTCGCCGAGACACGGTGGGCTCGAGCCCGCTTGGGGCGTGCCGACGATGACCTGATCCCAGAACGACTTCGAGCCGAGGCACGTGCCGAGCGGGCCGCAGCCGTTCCGTCGCCCGACCCAGCCGAGCTTGAAGGCGCCCGACTTCCAATCGTACCAACCCGGGCCGAGGTCGCGGCTGCTGCCGCGATTGTAGCCCCACTGCGTCGCGCCCCACTGGCTCGTGCAGGTGTCGGGCTCGACCTGCCCGGCATCGCAGCCGGCGGTCGCGCACAAGCCGCCGATCCAGAGTCGAAAGGTCTCCTCGTGCGCGCGCCGCGTAGAGCGGCACGAGAGCGCGGGGTCGATCGGCGGACAGACCAGGCGGTCGGCCGCGCCGGCGTTGCTGAGCGCGATCTGCCCGGTCTCGACCGTGTCGCACGCGCCGCCGCAGCCCGGGCCGAGCGGTACCGACTCGATGTCGAGGCACATGCTGGAGTCGTTCAGCACCTTGACCGTGCGGCAGCCGTTCTTGTCCGGCGTGCTCCAGCAGCCGACCACGTAGCCGCCGCGGATCGCGACGGTCTTCGCGCCGCTGCCGTTGCCCATGCCCACGCACGGCGCCCTCGGTGAGGCGCGCAAGGTGACGAAGCTCGTCGTCGCGTCGGGCGGGAAGGGTTTGTCGAGATCGTAGATGACGGGCGTCCACGGTCCCGACAGACGGCCGCCTTCCGACGCGTCGTTGCAGCGCGCGGCGAGCGCCGCCGGATCGGGACAGCCGCAGTGCAAGCCGCCCGAGAGCGTGCCGGAGGAGCAGCGAGCCGCGTCGGCGGTGGTCGCTACGCTGAGACCGGCCGCGGCCGCGAGCGCGAGCGCGGCGCGAACGAGCAGTCGACCATCCATGACGACCTCCTTCGTACGCGGGACCCGGGCGGGACACGCGTTACCCAGTCGCGTGTCGGTCCAGCTGGCCGCCCAGTACGGTTTGGGCGCGCGGCTGTCAATCGCATTTGCATCGCGGCACGTCGGTTGCTGATCGACAGGAACCGAGCGCGGTGACGCACACCGATTCACGTCGCAGCGCGGAGCCGCGTGCGCGCGTCCGCCGCCGCGTGTCCCGCGAGCGAACAATCCGTCGTTGCCGGCGAGGAACCCATGTCGATCAAGCACGCGATACTCGGACTGATTTCGCAGCAGCCCATGCACGGCTATCGATTGAAGGAAGCCTTCGACGATCGCATGAGCGCGCTGTGGGGACTGACGACCGGACAAATCTATCAAACGCTCGGCGCGCTCGAGCGCGCCGGCCTACTCGCGAGCCGCGGCGAGCGCGTCGGCAGCCGTCCGACGCGGCGGATCTATTCCTTGACCGATGCCGGCAAGCGCGAGCTGCGCCGCTGGCTTCGCGACCCGCGCTCCGCGTGCACGCGCTCCTTTCGCGGCGAGTTGCCGATTCGTCTGATGCTCCTGCGTGAGGAAGGCGTCGCGGGCTTCTGCGACGTCCTCGCGCGTCGCGAGCACGAGGCGCGGCATCTCCATGCGCGCATCACCGAAATGCCGCGTCCGGCGCCCGCGCCCGACGACGAAGTCGACGTCCTCGGCGTCTTCCTCGACGCGATGGCGCATCAGCTCGATGCCGAGCTGAAGACGCTACGCCGATGCCGTGAGGAGGTCGCCAAATGGGCGAAGGCGCGGAAGCTCCCGGTCGCGACGGGCGCGGCCGAGGGGGGCGATTGGGCGGCCGGCCGCTAGGTGTGTGCGCGCGTGTTCGCGACGGCGCGCTGGCTCCGATGCTTACGGACGATGATCGCCGTCGCCGCGTTGCGTGCGATGTGTGCGGACGACGCCCGCGCGGACCTGGGATTCGGGCCCGTCACCCTGTCGGGAAGCCTGAGCTCGCAGAACATCGTCCGGCATCCCGACGTCGACGAGTACCATTTCATCCAGCAGCGCAACACCGCGTGGCTCGGCGCGGAGTGGGATCTCGTTCGCGACCAGGCCCTGCGCCGCCGGCTCGATCTCTCGTTCGCACAGGACGCGCGACTGCGGCTGCTCTACCGCGGGGTCTACGACAGCGTCTACGACTACACGCCGATCTTTCGCGAGCGCGATCTCCGCGGCCGCAAGCCGAGCCGTGCCGCCGAGCGCGACCTCGCCGACCTGTCGCGACGCGCGCGCGACGCGCTGAAATGCGAGAGCGATCTGCGCGAGGCATATGTAGATCTAAAGCTTCGCCGCTATCCGCTCGCCTTCCGCGTCGGCAAGCAGCAGATCGTGTGGGGCGAGGCCGACCTCTTTCGCATGCTCGATCGGGCCAATCCCCTCGACACCTCGTGGCATTTCATCGAGGAGATCCCGCCGCCGGCGTTCGGCTGGGACGAGCTGCGCATTCCACTCTGGATGCTCGATGCGCGCTGGGAGATCGGCACCGTCGGGCCTCTCTCCACGGTGGTCGGCGAGATGTATTGGAACCCCGGCGACTGGCGGCCGATCAAAGTCGCGTTCCTTCCGCGACCCTGGGGCATTCGGCTGCCGCACCCGCTCACGAACCGCGAGGACGGCGCGTTCCTGGCGCCGTTCTCGGCGAAGCGGCTTTCGCACTCGTCACTGTTCAAGCAAGGCGACTACCGGCGCAACCCGGCGGAGAACAGCCAAATCGGCGTGCGCGTGTCAGGGTCGCTCCCGGGCGCGTTGCGGGTCGGCGTCTACTACTTTCACCAACGGTGGGCGGGAGACGACGGTACCCCGTTCGCGTCACTGCGCGGAATGCCGGACGACGTGCCCGGCCGCGTCCGAACGCAGGCGCTCATCCAGCGCGGGACGCTGCCCGTCGAGTACGTCACGCCGTACATTCATACCGTCGGATTGTCGGCGAGCTACTTCGCCGCGCGGCTGCAAGCGAACCTCCGCGTGGAGACCGTCTACGACTTCGGTCTGCCGCTCTTCGACCGCGCCAAGACCACGACCTTCGCGCCGCTGCTCCCCGGGGTCACGGAGCGGGACTACTGGAAGGGCATGCTCGCCTTCGATCGTCCGGTCATCGTTCCATTCGTGAATGCCGGCTCCGCCGTGTTCCTCACCGGTCAATGGTTCGTGCATCATCTCATGCACAACGAGGACAGCTTCACCGGCCCGCTCGACCTCCCGACCGCGGGCCGGCGCCCCCGCCCGTTCTGCGGCAGTCCCCCGACCGAGCCGTGCCCCGACCCACACGGCAATGGCAGCTTCCGCGACGACATCCGGAGCTGGGAGTCGCTCGTGACCGTCGCGGCGTTCACGGCCTATCGGGGGGGCACCGTCGCGCCGGTCGTCGGCCTCGCGCTCGATCCGGTGAACAGCTTCGCGATGAATGTCTTCTGGGACGTCGATTGGGTCCTGACGCCGGCAGTCGTCGTGAATGTCGCGCAGCGGTATTTCGCCTCCGTCCAAGGCGACGTCTTGAAAGGACCGTTCAATCCGTGGGTGTTCGGCACGATGCGGGGGCGGTCGGAAACTGCCATTCGGCTGACCTATCGGTTTTGAGACTCAATATGACGCGCTGAGCACATGACACGGTTAGATGATTGACCGCACCGGTGGTGCAGGGCTACTCAACCCGCGTCTCCGGTTTGCAGAAACTATCGAGGTGACACGATGCGCTTTGGACTATCGTTTCTTCCGGATGCGGACCCGGTGGCGATGCCGGCCGCAGAGTATTTCGCGTCGGCGCTCGAGTTGGCTGCGATTGCCGATGCGGAGGGGCTGCACACCATCAAGATGACCGAACACTATCTCCATCCGTATGGAGGCTACTGCCCCTCTCCGCTCGGGTTCTTTGCGGGGGTTGCCGCTCGGACCCGCCACGTGCGCCTCATGACCGGCGGCGTGCTTCCCGCATTTCACCACCCCATTCAATTGGCCGCGGAGTCAGCGATGATCGACGCGATCAGCGGCGGCCGTCTCGACGTCGGCTTCGCACGTGCCTACATGCCGTACGAGTTTGCGGCGCTCGGCGTGCCGCTCGACGAGAGCCGGGAACGCTTCGTCGCGTCGGTGGAGGCGGTGCGACGCCTGTGGACGGAGGAGCGGGTGTCGATCGACTCACCGTTTTTCTCGTTTCGAGACGCCACCTCTTTGCCTCGTCCGACCCAATCGCCGCACCCTCCGATCTGGATCGCCGCTTCGCTCTCCCCCGAGAGCTTCGCCTGGACCGGTGCGCACGGATACAATCTCCTCACGACGTTCGTGCTGACCGAACGTTCGCACCTGAAGGAGTTGCTGGCGATCTACCGGGGCGCGTTCGCGGCCGGCACGGCTGCGCTCGACCGCGCACCCCGCGTCGCCTTGAGCATTCCACTCTACGTCGGCGAGTCCGATACCGACGCTTACGCCGGCGCCGATCTCTACCTCGGCCGCTACTTCGCCGTCTGGGAGGACGGGGCAACGGCGTGGAAGCACGTCGAGAGTCCCGCGTATCGCGGCTACGGCTACATGGCAGACGTCATCCGTGCGAGCACCCCGGAGCACCTGCGTCGCACCGGCGGTGTAGTCGTCGGGTGTCCAGCACGCGTCGCCGATCGTGTCGCGTGGCTTGCGGCAGAGTTCGGCGTCGACGAAATCTTGTGGCAGGTCGATTTCGGCGCCATGCCGCGCGAATTGGCGATGCGAAACGTGCGGCTGTTCATCGATGAAGTGATGCCTCGGCTCTGATGCCACCCGCCAACACCAGCATCGGTAGTCGTTCGGGATGGGCGCCAGCCGGCGAGCTCTCGAATCGTCGGCTCGCTGCCCTTCTCGCCCTCACGGCACTGCCGGTCGTGCTGACGACCGCCGTCTTGTCCGTCCCCGGCGTCATGGCCGCGGCGCGACGCCATCTCGAGATGCCATACCTGAGTTTCGCGATATATGCCGTGGCAAACTGGCTCACGTTCGGCATCGTCGTCCGGGTAGCAGGGTGGCGCCGCCTTCGAGCGCAGGGCTTGCAGTTCCCGGCCGCGATGTCGCGCATCGTCGCCGCCGGCGTTGCCTTCCTCGCTGGGCTCGCGGTGTTCCTCGCGGTGAGCACGTTGCTTGCGCGCGCCGGGCTGCCGCCTGTCCGCGGCATGGAGTTCAGAGACGCGTCGGCGGTCGACATTGCGATTCTCTTCGTCAGTGCGGTCGTGGCGGCGCCGTTCTGCGAAGAGGTGTTCTTTCGCGTGCTCTGGATCGGTGCATTGCGGGCCCGGATGTCGGTGACGGCGGCAAGTATCGTGTCGATTCTGGCATTCGCCGCGATTCATTTGCCGTACTTCGGCGTTGGCGGCGTCATCTTCATCACGGTGTGGAGTATCCTGCCCACGGCATTGTTCGTTCGGTTCGGCGACCTGACGGCGCCGCTGTCGATGCACGTCATGAACAATGCATTTGCGTACCTGCTGGTTCCCTTCGTCCTCACCGCGGCGAGCTGAGTCGGTCATAAGATACGGCCGGCAAGACGTGTCGCCGTGCCCACTCCACGAGTATCGATAGAGGCGTAATCACAACCTCCCGAATTGACCATAATTGTGTCTGGATTATGAATGCACACGAGACGACAGCGAACGACGGCGGTCGACACGCCGAGAAAGGAGGAAGGCGATGAAGACGAATGGTGAAACACACGCGTGCAGTATCGAGGACCTCGAAATGCCGGGCGCCGGACGAAGTCTCGGCGCGGCGGCAGCGGGTACCTGCACGTGCACCTGCACCTGCTGCGCAGTAGCGCAGTGCGATTGAAGCGGTCGCATGCGGGATGGTGGCGAGGAGCTTCGCAGCGCGAAGCTCCTCGCCCGTCGGGATGCGAAGGAGTGTCAGATGATCGCTACGGGCGGCGAAGCGAAGCTGAGAATGAAGACCGTGTACGAGGTGATTCCCGTGGACGATACTCACGTCCTCGTGCGCTCGCCTGATCAAGGCGTCCGCGTTCGGATCGTGGGTATGGCTGCGGCCGAGGTCGTGGCGTTTCTCGAGCAGCTCGACGGCACGCGGCCGATCGAGGCGCTCATCGCCGGCCGCGCGGAGCGCGGCGGGCTCACGGCGCTCATCGATGGCCTGATTGCGCGTGACATCATCGACGCCAACGGCGGCGGTGCGCCGCCCGCGGCGGCGCGCTTCTTTGCCCAGTTCCACGACGATCCCGTTTCGTGTGTGCGACGGCTCTCCGCGAGCCGGGTGCTCGTCTGCGGCCCGGACCCCATCGCCGACGCCGTGAGCCGCGGCCTTCGCGTCGCTGGCGTCGGCCGCGTCACCACGATCGACCCCCCGGGATGGCGGCCGGAGGCACGTGCCACTCCGGTAGATCCCACCGCCGGGCGATGCGGCGACGGGAGTGCGTCGTCGCCTCATGCACGCCCCGGCATCGATCGCGCGACGTTTGCCGCTGCGGGGCGAGGTGCCGATCTTCTCGTCATCTGTCCCGATGCCGCGGATGCGCAGGTGACGTCTGCCGTCAACGCGCTCGCGCTCGAGATCGGCGTGCCGTGGCTCCTGGTGCGGATCTTCGGGGCGCAGGGTTTCGTGGGACCCTTGTTCATTCCCGACGACGGTCCTTGCCATGCGTGCCTCCTCGCACGTGAAGAGGCGAATTGGAGCGATCGTGAGATCGAGCGGGCATACCTCGACCGCATCGCCCGTGAGCCGGGCTCGGTCGAATCCTACGGACGCCTGCCCGCGTGCGCGGCGCTCGTGAGTGACGTCGCCGTATTGGAAGCGACGAAGCATCTGTCCAGGTTCGTGATGCCGGCGCTGCTCGGTGCCGTGCTGCGGATCGACTTCGCCGCTTGCCGGACGGAGCTCCATCGCGTCATGCGGTTGCCGCGCTGTCCGGCATGCTCGCCGGCTCGGCGGCGGCCAGCCGTCGACACGTTGCTCTACGGGCGCACGGCATGACCGCATCGCTCGATCACGCCGACGCGCTCGCGCGCGCCCGAACCCTCGTCGATGACCGATTCGGCGTCATCCGACAGCTGATCGTGCACGAGGTCGGACCATCGGACCCACCCGTGTTCTGCGCGACCGCGCAGCTGGCATCGACACGTCGTTTTTCGGACGTCGAGGCGAGCCGGTTGAACGGAGGCGCGGCGCTCGATCGCGGGACGGCGATGATGGGTGCCCTCGGCGAGGCCATCGAGCGCTATGCCCTCGGCCTGTATCGTGAGTGCGAGCTGGTCCGTGGATCGTTTCGTGAGCTCGAATCGGTGGCGCTCGATCCGCGCCGCCTGATCTTCTTTGCTGACGAGCAGTATGCGTCTGCGGCCTTCCCGTACGTCCGATACGAGCCGGCCGTACCACTCAGTTGGGTGCGAGGCCGGTCGCTCTTCGACGCCCGGGAATGCCTCGTTCCCGCCCCGCGCGCCTACACCCCGTATCGGGCGCCGTCACGGGCCGAGTGCTTCATGCAGTCGACGAGCACCGGTGCCGCGTGCCACGTCGATCGTGATCGCGCCGTCCTTGCCGCACTGTACGAGTGTATCGAGCGCGATGGAGTAATGATCGCCTGGCTCAATCGCCTGTCGCTGCCCAGGGTCGACGCCGCGTCACTCGAAGAGGACAGGGTGCAGCGGCTCCTTGCCTGGCTCGCCGACGCGGATTTTTCCGTCGACCTTTTCGACGCAACGACCGATCTCGCCCTCCCGACGGCGATCTGCATCCTCTCAGGACCGTCCGGGAGAACGCCGGCGCTGGCCGTTGGAGCGGCGACGCGTGCCACCCTCGCCGCGGCTGCGGTGAAGGCGTTGATCGAAAGCGCGCACACGTTCTTTTGGATCCATACACGGTGTCGGGGCGGTCGCGCGCCGGCATTCCGGGAGGACTACGCCGACGTCACCTCGCTCGACATGCACTCACTGCTCTACGGTGATCCGCGCTTCCGCGATCGCGTGGCGTTCTTCTCGGGCGACGTGCCTCCGGCGGTCCGCGCGTTCAAATCGGGCGTCCATTCGTCCAGCAACGGCTGCGAGGCGGCAGTCTCGGCGGAGCTGGACCGGTGTATCGCGGCGCTGCGCCGCGGCGGGCACGATGCGGTCGTCATCGACGTCACGCCTGCCGACATCGCGGATCTCGGGTTCATCGTCGTGCGCGCGGTCGTCGCGGACCTCCACCCGCTTTGGGGCGGCCATCAGCTCCGATGCTTGGGCGGAAGCCGTGTCCGTACCGTGCCGGTGACGCTCGGCTACCACGAGGCGCCGCGAAGCAGCAAACTCAACACCGATCCGCATCCGATGCCGTGAGGCGGAGAGCGAGACACAGCCATGACCGACGACGCCTCCGACGCAAGTCCGCTTGCACTCGACGAGCTCTACCACGTGAACTCGAAGCACAGTCCCGTGCGGCTCGGTTTCGTGACCGCTAGTCAGCTGAGACAACGCGATCGTTTCCTTCACGGACTGTATCAAGCGAACAAGAACGCATTCAAAA
>JBGPIT010000110.1:0-12725 GCA_041485125.1 Binatia bacterium
CGCTCGGCGTGCGGATGATGGACCGTGTCTTCGACAACTACATCATGACACCGATGCAGAAGATCGTGTCCGACAGCATCCGCGCCGCAGAGCATCGCGACCGCCAAGGTGTCGCCGACGCACGGGGGATGCTCGATACTGCCTACCGCTGGCTCGACGACGCAAGGCATTCTCAACTGTCCGGGCTTATCGGCAACGGCTGCTCGCACGGCCTTCCTTCGCGCGGGCGGTACACGAGGCACGGCCATATCGTCCGCTGTTCCCACTCGGTGCGCCTGACCGTGACTGACCATGAGGAGGAGAAAGGCGTGGCCAAACGGCTCTACATTCACGGTGGCGATGACTCGGGGTTCGTGGCATCCAGAACAGGCAGCATTGACGCAGATCGAACGAAAACGGCGCGTCGTTCAACTTCGCGCTCCAGCGGCTGTGCTTTCGCGCGTCGCTGATCGCGAGCGTTGAGCGCAGTCTCATCACCTTACGCACCAGGAGGACGCCCCTGTGACCGACTTCGAAAAGCACGAGCCCTTGAGCAGGGCGCGGTACAACCAGATGCAAGGCAAGCTCGACACCTCTGCCGCGGCTGATGATGAAGCTGGTATGCGTCTCGTGGCCGTACGACTCGACGCCCAGCTGAAGCTGGAAGAGTTCCTTGTCAGGTTCCGAGAAGCGGAACACGCGTGGGTAAGAGTATGGGCCCCGATCTTTCTGGCAGTCGCTGTCTCCGCAATCGTGTCTCTGCTCACCGTCCTCGCGAACAGGAAGTAACATCCATTCCTGGAACGTCGGCACCTCGCACATACTAGCGGCTGCACCGGAGCGGGAGCAGCGAACCGGTTCATTCATGGTTCAACATGACCATCCTATCGGAAGCCGAGAAGCGGATCCGCCAGGCACACGTGGAGTCCACAAATGTCCGATCCCGTAGAAGCCTTGATACTCGATCTTCTCGAATGGATCGGTCCTACGCGGAGGGCGTATTCAGAAGTCATGGACGCATGGCGGACCTCATGTCCCCGTCTTCCGGTATGGGAGGAGGCCAATGAACGCGGCTTCATCGAGCGGCACCATCACGACGGCCTCGGAGCCTTCATCTCCGTGACACCCCTGGGACGGGAATTCCTTGACAAGCATCGCTCCCATCGATTGGTGCCGCCTTGATGATCTCGATGGAGATCGCTCCGAGTCGCCGATTCACGCGATTCAGGCTGCCAACGACTATTGGCGTTGACAGCGCGTGACTGGGAAAGGTCGGTGTACGCCAAGCACGGGTACACGAGACGTGCGGCGATCTGCCGTCGCGATCGTCGTCGGGTTCGTCGCCGTCGCCACCGTGTACAGCCTGGTCACGCCGATCTGGGAAGCGCCCGACGAGGTCGGCCACATGGCGTACGTCATGCACCTCGTCGAGCGGCGCGCGTTGCCGGTGCAGCGTCCCGAGACGCTCGGCGAGGAGCACCATCCGCCGCTCTACTACGTGCTCGCGGCGGTGCCCGTCGCGCTCTTTGCCGATCTCGACGATCCCGCCGGCCGGTTCCGCTTCAACCGGGGGATCGTGTGGGGCGGGGAGGGCGGCTCGGACGCGAACGCCGCCTTGCACGGGGACGACGAGGGCTTCCCCTATCGCGGTCATGCGCGTGCGGTTCACGTCGCGCGTCTGGTGTCGATCGCGCTCGCGGCGGTGACGGTCGCGCTCACGATCGCGATCGGGCGCGAGGCGTTTCCGGGTGTCGCGGCCGTGCCGCTTTTTGCCGGCGTCCTGGTCGCCGGCAATCCGCAATTCGTCTTCATCTCGGCGTCGGTCAACAACGACAACCTCGTCAATGCGATTGCGGCGGCGCTTCTTCTGTGCGCGATCCGGGCGGTGACGCGTGAGGTCTCGCTCGCGCATTGGCTGAGCGTGGCCGCCCTCGCGACGACCGGGTTCCTTACCAAGCTCAGCATCGCGCCGGTCGTGGCCGTCGTCTTCGGCGTCCTGGTGCTGCAGTCGCTCCGCGCCGGACGGCGCGACCTCGTGCTCCGCGGTACACTCGCGACCGTGGTCGTTCTCGCTCTGGGCCTCGGCTGGTGGATCGCGAGGAACGTGCGCGTCTACGGCGATCCGCTCGGCTGGAGCGTCTACGCACGGCGGTATGCGCGTGCCATGCGCGATGGGCGGTTGCCGTGGAGCGAGTACGCGACCTTCGTCGGCACGCAGTTCCGGTCGTTCTGGGGCGTGTTCGGGTGGATGACCGTCGACCCGCCGCGCTGGCTTCACGTTGCGGCGGCGGTGCTCGGTGTCGTCGCGGCGATCGGTCTCGGGTGGTGGGCGCGCGGCCGCTCGACGCTACCGCGATCGCCGCGAGTCGCTCGCGCGGTGACGGTCCTCGTTGCAGCGATCGTCGCGCAAGAGCTCTATCTGATCGTCGCGATCCGGAGCACGTTCGGCTCCGCGTGGTACCAGGGCCGCTATCTCTTCCCGGTGATCAGCGCCGCCGGCGTGCTGATGAGCGCGGGCGTGCTCGCCGTCGTTCCGCCGCCGCGACGCCGGCTCACCGTCGTCGGTCTGACGGTTGCGATGCTGGCGATCGTCCTCTGGAACGCCTTCGCGGTGATTGCGCCGGCCTACGGGCCTGCGGGTTGAGGGCGGGCTCGCGACGTGACCTCGAGCAGCTCCGCGGTGGCGCGCTCGACGTCGGGTGCGCGCACCAGCGCCGAGATCACGGCGACCGCGTCGGCGCCGGCGGCGAGCACCTGCGCCGCGTTCGTCGCGTCGATGCCGCCGATCGCGACAACCGGCTCCGCGATGTGCGGGCGCAACGCCGCCAGACGCGCGCAGCCGACGACCGCGTCGGGATTGCGCTTGCTCGTGGTCGCGAAGATCGGCCCGACCGAGAGGTAGTCGGCGCCGCCTCCGGTCGCCTCCTCGGCTTGCGCTTCGCTGTGGGTCGAGTGGCCGATCAGGAGTCCGGGGCCGAGGAAGGCGCGCGCCGCGGCGACGGGCAAGTCGTCACGGCCGACGTGGACACCGTCGGCGCCGACCACCCGGGCGACGTCGGCGCGGTCGTTGACGATGAAGGTCGCGCCGACGGCGGCTGTCATGTCACGGAGACGGGACGCGACCGCGACGAGCTCTGCCGTCGTCACGTCCTTCAAGCGGAGCTGCAAGAGGCGCGCACCGCCGGCCAGCATGGCGCGTGCGAGCTCGATCGGATCGCGGCCGGTGTCGAGCGGATCGACGATCGCGTAGAGCGGTGACGGCAGCGTCATGCGCGACGCGCGTCGCCGATCAGCGGCCGCTGCGCGAGAGCGGGATGCCGAGGCTGGTGATCTTCTTCCGCAGCGTGTTGCGGTTGATCCCGAGGAGGTCGGCGGCGCGCAGCTGATTGCCGCCGGTCTGCTCGAGGACGAGCTCGATGAGCGGCCGCTCGACGGCGGCGACGACGGCGGCGTGAAGGTCGCGGGCGGGACGGTCGGGGTCCTGGACCAGCGCGGCGACGGCGCCCCGCAACGTTTCGGCGAGCGAGCCGGTGAGCGGCGGCGGCGGCGTGGCGTCGGCGAGCGACAGGTCGGCGTCGGTGAGCGTGCGACCCGGGGCGAGCACGGCGGCGCGCAGCAGGCAGTTCTCGAGCTCGCGGACGTTGCCGGGCCACGGGTGGCGCATGAGCAGGGTCTCGGCCTCGGGCGCGATGCCGGCGATGTCGGTGCCCATCTCGACGTTGATCTTGCCGAGAAAGTGGTTGATCAGCTCGGGGATGTCGCCGCGACGCTCGCGCAGCGGCGGCACCGTGATCGGTACGACCTTCAGCCGGAAGAAGAGGTCCTCGCGGAAGCGGCCCTCGCGCACGGCGCGATCGAGGCTCTGGTTGGTCGCGGCGATGATGCGCGCGTTCGCCTTGATCACCTGGGTGCTGCCGACGCGGCTGAACTCGCGCTCTTGGAGCACGCGCAGCAGCTTCACCTGCAGCTCGATCGGCATGTCGCCGATCTCGTCGAGGAAGAAGGTGCCGCCTGCCGCCGTCTCGAAGCGGCCGGTACGGCGCTCGGTCGCGCCGGTGAAGGCGCCGCGCTCGTGGCCGAAGAGCTCGCTCTCGAGGAGGTCGCGCGGCACCGCCGAGCAGTTGAGCGCGACGAAAGGTCCGCTCCAGCGCGGCGAGTGCGCGTGGATGGCGCGCGCGATCAGCTCCTTGCCGGTGCCGCTCTCGCCCTCGATCAACACCGTCGCGTCGCTCTTCGCGACCCGGCCGATCGTCTTGAAGATCTCCTGCATCGACGGGCTGGTGCCGACGATCGTCACGCCCGGCTCGTAGCGGCTGCCGGCCTCGGTGCGGATGCGGCCGACGGTGCGGCTGAGGGTGTGCATCTCGCTCGCGCTCGCCACCAGCGCCCGCACCTCGTCGAGGTCGAAGGGCTTGGTGAGATAGTTGAAGGCGCCGCGCTTCATCGCCTCGATCGCGTTCGCCATGGTGTTCTGCGCGGTGATGACGATGACGACGACCGGGCTCCCGCTCTCGCGGATCTGCTGCAGGACGTCGAGGCCGCTCACGTCGGGCATGCGCACGTCGATGATCGCGACGTCGAGCTCGTTCTTCTCGACCGCGGCGAGGGCGGCGGAGCCGGTCTCGACCGTGATCACGTCGTGGCCGACCTGCTCGAGCGCGGCCGAGAGCACGAGCCGGATCGAGGCCTCGTCGTCGGCGATCAGGACGCGGGCCATCGCTCAGCTCGCCTCGATGCCGGGGGCGACCGGCAGGGTGATGCGCACGCGCGTGCCGCGCCCGGGCTCGCTCTCGATGCGGATGAGCCCGCCGTGCTGGGTGACGAGCCGCTGGCTCACCGCGAGGCCGAGGCCGGTGCCGCTCGTCTTGGTGGTGAAGAAGGGCGTGAAGATGCGCTCGCAGTCCTCGAGAGCGATCCCCGGTCCGGTGTCGTCGACGTCGACGGAAAGAAACTGGCTGTGCTCGCGGCCGGGATTGCGCAGATGAAAATCGGTCTCGAGCCGGGTGGTCACCGTGAGCGTCCCGGCGGCGCGCATCGCCTCGATCGCGTTTTTCACGACGTTCAGGAAGACCTGCCGCAGCATCGCGTCGTCGCCCCACACCGGCGGCAGGCTGGGATCGAAGTTGCACCGCACGGTGAGCTCGAGCCGCTCGGTGTCGGCGGCCGTATGCTCGAGCAGCAGCACCTCGTTCAGGATGCGGTGCACGTTGACGGCGGCGAGGTGCAGGTGCGGCGGGCGCGTCAGATCGAGCAGCTGCTCGAGCAGCGCCGAGACGCGATCGACCTCGCGCGTAATGAGCGTCGTGTAGCGGACGAGGTCGGGCGTGTTCTCGAGGGCCTCGGCGAGGAGCTGCGCCGCGCCCTTGATGCCGCCGAGGGGGTTCTTGATCTCGTGCGCGAGGCCGGCGGCGACCGCGGTGAGGTCGTCGACGCGGGCGCCGCGTTCGCTGGCTTCGGCGAGCGAGCGCTGCGCGCCGAGGTCACGGAAGAGCAGCAACGTGCCGGCGCTCGTGCCGGAGGCATCGAGCATCGTCGCGGCGTCCATGTGAACGCGCGTGCGGCGACCGAACAGTCCGCCGACCTCGCCCGCCTCGCTGGTGCGCTGGATCCCGCCGCTCCCGAAGCTCGCGAGCGTGTCGCCGATCCACGTGTGCGTCGCGAACGCGTCGGTGGCGCGTCGCCCCCGTGCCTGTGCCGCCGAGATGCCGATCAAGTCCTCCGCGCCCGGGCTCACGAAGACGACGCGACCTTCGAGGTCGAGGATCACCAGGCCGTCGCCGACGCTCGCGAGCACGTCCTCGAAATGCTCAATGAGGAAGCGAGCCGGATCGCTCACGGTGGCGGCGTGTGATGAGTAGTGTGGCGCAGAATCAGGCATCAAAAGCAGCGCGAGACTATCACATGATGTGCGCGAGCCGTAATCCATCGAACGATGGAAAGTCGCGATTGACATGCATTTCCAGCCGACAGGTCGCACAACGCGGCGGCACGTGCCCGTCCCGTGGGCAGCGCGCGTGATGTTTTCGCGGGCAATGCGCGATCGGCAAGCAATTGACAGTGTCCACCATCGACCTCTAGCCTTCGTCGCGTGTCGAGCTTTCGCATCGGACAGGGATTCGACATCCATCCGTTCGCGGCCGGACGGCGCCTCGTGCTCGGCGGTGTCGAGATCCCGAACGCGCGCGGGCTCGCCGGACACTCCGACGCCGACGCGGCGCTGCACGCGCTCACCGACGCGCTCCTCGGTGCGCTCGCGGCGGGCGACATCGGCCGTCACTTCTCCGATCGCGATCCGCGTCACAAGGATCGGCCGAGCAGCGAGTTCGTGCGCGAGGTGATGACGCGCGTGCGCGCCGACGGCTACGCCGTCGCCAACATCGACGTGACGATCATCGCCGAGGAGCCGCGACTCGCGCCGTACCTCGACGCCATGCAGGCGCTGATCGCCGAGCTGCTCGGCGTCGCGACCGGCGACGTCAGCGTGAAGGCGACGCGCGGCGAGGGCCTGGGCGCGATCGGCCGCGGCGAGGGCATCGCCGCGCAGGCGATCGTCCTGCTGGAGCGACGCGAGAGCTCGGGCTAGCGCCGCGCCGTCACTCGGTGTCGCCGGTATCACCGCCGTCGGTATCACCGCCGCCGGTGTCACCGCCGTCGCCGCCGGCCTCGATGCTGTCGACCATCTCGTCGAGGTCGTCGCCGCCGAGCTCGTCGCCCATCTCCCGCCCCATCTTCTTCATCCAGCGCGCCATGCTCTTGGGATCGCTCTCGTCGAGGCCGCCGAGATTGCCGGGATCGGCGAGCGACTCGAGGCGGTCTCCCTCCGAGCGCACCATCGCGAAGCGCGACATCAGACGCTCGAGCTCGGTGGCGCCGCAGCGATCGCACGCCGGCTGCACCTCTTCGCCGACGCGCAAGGTGAGCACGGTGACGCGCTTGCGGCACTTGCGACAGCGGTACTCGTAGAGAGGCACGACACTGGTATAGCCGAGCGCGGTCGCCGGGCCAACGCGCGGCGCGTGCCTGCGGCGACCGTCAGTGCTCCGGCGGGACCGCCAGCTGCGTCGCCGTCCGGATGCCCTGCGCTACCTCGGGCAGAATGCCCAGCCGGACGTAGATCGGGCGCGCGGCGCGGCGGATCTCCGGCAGCTCGCGCAAGAAGAGCAGGCCGCCCGCGACGCACGCGACGCCGCCGATCGCGATCGTGTCCGGGGCGCCGATGCGCGCGGCGAGGACACCCGCGAGCAGGCTCCCGAACGGAACGGTGCCGAAGAACGCCATGGTGTAGAAGCTCATCACGCGGCCGCGCTTGTCCTCGTCGACGAGGGTTTGCAGGATCGTGTTGCTCGCCGCCATCTGCACCATCATCGCCATGCCGGTGATCAGGAGAAGTACGAGCGACAGCCACAGCACCGTCGAGCGTGAGAATGCGATCAGCGCCGCTCCGAAGACGATCGCGGCGAGCGCGATCAACCGCCCGAGGCCGAGGACGCTTCGCCGCGACGCCAAGTAGAGCGCGCCGGTGAGGGCGCCGAGCCCCGAGGCGGCCATCAGGAAGCCGAGCGTGTGCGCGCCGCCGTGCAGCACCTCGCCCGCGACCACCGGCATGAGCACGGTGTACGGCACGCCCATCAGGCTCACCAGCGCGAGGAGCAGCAGGACGGCGCGGATCGGCGCGAAGCGCATCGCATAGCGCCACCCCTCGCGCAGCTCGGCGAGCATCGGCCGCGCGCTCCGGCGGACCGCCCGCGCCGGCACCTGGATCGCCAGCAGAGACGCGATCACCGCGAGGTAGCTCGCGGCGTCGATCGCGAAGCACCAGCCCTCGCCGTACGTCGCGATCAGAACACCAGCGATCGACGGCCCGAGCAGGCGCGCGCCGTTCACCATCGACGAGTTGAGCGCGATGGCGTTCGGCAGGTCCTCGCGGTCCTCGATCAGCTCGACGAGGAACGCCTGCCGCGCCGGCATGTCGAAGGCGTTGATCACGCCCTGGCAGGCGCTCAGCACCAGCACGTGCACGACCGTGATCGTGCCGCTCAGCGCGAAGATCGCGAGCAGGGCCGACTGCACCATCGCCGCGACCTGCGTCGCCACCAGCACGCGATGGCGGTCCCAGCGGTCGACCCAGACCCCGGCGAGCGGCGCCAGGAAGAAGGTCGGGATCTGCCCCGCGAAGCCGATCACGCCGAGCAGGAGCGCCGAGTAGGTGAGTCGGTAGACGAGCCAGCTGGTCGCGACCCGAGTGATCCAGGTCCCGATCAGCGAGATGCTCTGGCCGATGAAGAAGAGCCGATAGTTCGGATGGCGGAGCGCGCGACCGACCGAGCCGAGACCGGCGCTCGGTGCGCCGGCAGGTGCGGCGCTCACGGCGACGTCCCCGCGTGCATGCCGCTGATCTTATCGTGACGGCAACGCGAAGGGCGCGACGCCGGCCGAGGTGGTCGCTTGATTGCGGGCCAGCCGAAACGTAGCATGCGCCCGCCTCATGCGAGCTGCGGACTGATGCGCGACCGCGCGACGGCGCTTGCCGCGCTCGACGCCGAGCTCTCGAGGCGTCGCTTCGTACAGACGGGCCTCGGTGGCGTCTTGCTCGTCGCCTTCGGCGCGGTCCTGCCGACCGGCTGCGAGCGCTACTCGGCGACCTCGGGCGCGCTGAAATTCCTCAGCCGCAAGGAGTATGCGGTTGCGACGCAGGCCGCCGTCCGCATCCTCGGCCTGCCGGAGGAGGCCCGCGACGACATCGGCGTCTTCATCGACGGTCTCCTCGCCGACCTGCCGCCGACGTCGCAGCGGCAGGCCCGGCTCATGCTGCGGGTGGTCGAGCACGGCACTCATCTCTTCGACTTGAAGACCAAGCGTTTCACCCGCCTCTCGCCCGCCGAGCAGGATGCCTACTTGCGCGGCTGGATGGAGAGCAGCCTCGGCGCTCGCCGGGTGATCTTCCGCGCCCTCAAGACGATGGCGGCGCTTGGCTTCTACGCGCAGCCGTCGAGCTGGGAATCGATCGGCTACGACGGGCCGGTGCTCGACCACGACTATCCGTCGAACGGATTCGTCGCCGAGGAGCCGGTCGCGATCAGCGACGTACGACGCCACGTCGGCGCCCGATGATCCTCGATACCGCCACCGTCGACGCCGACGTCGCGCTCGAGAGCGACGTGTGCATCATCGGCTCCGGCGCGGGCGGCGCGGTCTTCGCGCGCGAGCTCGCCGAGGCGGGACGCTCGGTGATCGTCGTCGAGGACGGGCCCTACCTCCGCAGCCCCGACTTCGTGCAGCGCGAGGAGGTGATGTACCCGCGCCTCTATCGCGAGGGCGGGACGGCGGCGACCTCCGACTACACCGTCCTGGTGTCGCAGGGGCGCGCGGTCGGCGGCTCGACGGTGCCGAGCTTCTGCCTCTGCGTGCGACCGCCGCGGGCGATCATCGCCTACTGGGAGCGCCACTTCGACCTGCCGAGCTTCACCTACGAGACGATCTACCCGCACATGCGCAAGGTCGAGAAGCAGATCGGCGCGCGCCGCCTCGGGCCCGAGCAGGTGAACGCCAATAGCGGCAAGCTCCTCGTCGGCAGCGAGCAGCTCGGCTACCGCGGCTTCCTGCCGTTTCACAACCGCACCGACTGCCTCGATTGCGGGTACTGCGCGATCGGCTGCACCTACGACCGCAAGGGCGACATGCTGACGACGTACATCCCGGCGGCGTCGCGCGCGGGCGCGACGATCATCCCGGACTGCGAGGTCCAGGAGATCGTCACCAATGCGGGCCGCGCCGCCGGCGTGCGCGGCACCTTCCATCACTCGGCCGACGGCGGGGTGCACGCGCTCCGGGTACGCGCCAAGGTCGTCGTGCTCGCGGCCGGTGCCATCAACTCGCCGCGCATCTGGCGCCGCAGCGGCTTGCCCGATCCGTCGAACGGGGTCGGGCAAAACCTCCGCCTGCAGCCGCACGTGGTCGTGAGCGCGCTCTACCCCGACCCCGTCACCGGCTGGCGCGGCATTCCGCAGGGCTACGTCGTCGACGAGTTCCTCGCTCTCGACGAGGACAGCGCCGGGCACGGCTACTTGCTGATTCCGACCTTCGCGCACCCGGTCGCGGCGGCGAGCATCCTCCCCGGCTACGGCGCCGCGCATCGTGGTCTCATGGAAGACTACGCGCGCCTCGGCGCGATCGGCATCTTCCTGCACGACCACTCCCGCGGCCACCTCGAGTTCAACGGCGACGGTCCGCCCGCGGTCGTCTACAAGCTCGGCGCCACCGACGAGGAGCAGCTCCTCGACGCGATGATGAAGGCGAGCGACATCAGCTTCGCGGCCGGCGCCGAGAAGGTGTTCATGCCGTTCAACGAGGTCCTCGCGGTCGGCAAGCGCGGCGCCTACCAGGCGATCCGCGAGCACGGCATCCGCGTCAACGACCCGCTCTTCATCTCGTACCAGCCGCAGGGAACGATGCGGATGGGCGGCGACGCGCACAGCGCGGTCGTCGACGGCAACGGCGAGGCCCACACGGTCCGGAACCTCTTCGTCTGCGACGCCAGCGTGTTTCCCACCAGCGTCGCCGTGCCGCCGCAGATCACGGTCATGACGCTCGCGACCCGCTCGGCGTCGCATCTGATCGCGAACGCGTCGCGCTACTTCGCCTGAGCCCCGGCGCTCGACGACCATGTCCGAAACTTGCGAGACACATCCCGGGGCGTGAGGTAGGTAGCACCTCGTGAAACACGCCAAGCTCGCAGTCGACGACGAGGTGCCGGCAGACGTCCGGCCGCTCGCAACAGCGGTGTCAGCGCGTGACTGGCGCGACGGCGACGCCGAGGTCGAGCTCGACCCGGTGCGCTGCTACCAGGCGGTGCTGTCGCACGATCGTCGCTTCGACGGCCGCTTCTTCAGCGGCGTCGTCACGACCGGCATCTACTGCCGTCCGATCTGTCCGGTGTCACCGCCCAAGCTCGAGAACATCCGTTGGTTCCGCCACGCGGCGGCGGCGGAGGCGGCCGGCTTCCGTCCCTGCATGCGCTGCCGCCCCGAGACCGCGCCCGGGACGCCGGCCTGGCTCGGTACCTCGGCCGTCGTCTCGCGCGCGCTGCGATTGATCGAGGAAGGCGCCCTCGACGAGGCGTGCGTCGACGATCTCGCGGCCCGGCTCGGCATCGGCGGCCGCCAGCTCCGTCGACTGTTCGCGGAGCACGTCGGCGCGTCGCCGGCCGAGGTGGCGCGGGTGCGCCGCGTGCACTTCGCGCGCGCGCTGATCGACGAGACCACCTTGCCGCTGACGGCGGTCGCGTTCTCGGCCGGGTTCAAGAGCGTCCGTGCCTTCAACCACGCGGTACGGACGACCTTCCGCCGGCCGCCGCGCGTGCTCCGCGCCAAGGCGAAGAGCGGCGCCGGCGCGACGTCGGACGGCGCGCTGGAAGTACGCCTCGCGTACCGGCCGCCGTTCGATTGGCCGGCGATGCTGCGCTTCCTGGCGCTGCGCGCGACGCCGGGGGTGGAGACGGTCGACGGCGAGAGCTATCGGCGGACGATCGCGGTCGGCGGTGAGCCGGCGGTCGTCGAGGTGCGACACGACCGCGACGCGCCGGCGCTCCGCATGCGGGTCTGGCTCGGCCGCTACGACGCGCTGATGCGCCTCGTCGACCGTGCCCGCCGCGTCTTCGATCTGAGCGCCGATCCGCTGCAGATTGCGACCGATCTGGCGCGCGATGCGGCGCTCGCCCGGCGGATCGCGGCTCGACCCGGCCTGCGCATTCCGGGTGCGTGGGACGGCTTCGAGCTCGCCGTCCGCGCGATCTTGGGCCAGCAAGTCACCGTCGGCGGCGCGACCACGCTCGCGGGTCGGCTGGTCGAGCGGTTCGGGACGCGCATCGACAGTCCGGTCGCCGGGCTGACGCATCTCTTTCCGCTGGCGAGCGCGGTCGCCGATGCGGAGGTCGAGACGATCGGCCTTCCCCGCGCTCGCGCGACCACGATCCGCGCCGTGGCGGCCGCCGTCGCGGAGGGTGCGCTCGTCCTCGACGGCTCTGGCGACGTGCGCGAGACGATGGAGCAGCTGCGGAAGATTCCCGGGATCGGCCCGTGGACGGCCGACTACGTCGCCATGCGCGCCCTCGGCGAGCCCGACGCGTTTCCGAGCGGCGATCTCGGCTTGCGGCGCGCGCTTGGCAACGGCGCCGGTCCGATCGCCGCGCCCGCGCTCGCACGCATCGCCGAGGCGTGGCGCCCCTGGCGGTCGTACGCGGCCATGTACCTTTGGATGGAGGGTTGAGCATGCAAGCAGCGACGTTGGATGCACCGCGCGCGGCGCAGGGTCGCGCGACCGTGATCGAGACGGCAGAGCTCACGACCGCTGCCGGCACCGTCGTGATCGCGCTCCGTGAGGGCCGGCTCTGCGCGCTCGGCTTCGCCGAGCAATGGCCGCGCCTCCGGAACGTGCTGGCGCGACGCTTCGGCACGATCACGTGGCGCGCGGGAGCGCGCTCACCGATCGTCGACGCGATCGCCGCCTACTTCCGTGGCGACATCGACGCGATCGATCGGTTGGAGACGGACAGCGCCGGCACCGCGTTCCAGGAGCGGGTGTGGGCGGCGTTGCGGACGATCCCGGCCGGCCGGACGTGGTCCTACGGTGACCTGGCGCGCGCGATCGGCAAGCCCGAGGCGGTACGCGCCGTCGGGCTCGCCAACGGTGCCAACCCGATCGCGATCGAGGTGCCGTGTCATCGTGTGATCGGCGCCGACGGGAGTCTC
>JBGPIT010000111.1:0-12567 GCA_041485125.1 Binatia bacterium
AACGCTGACCGCGTACTGGGTCGGCCGCACCGAGCTCGAGCGCGCGGTCGGCGGCGAGCTCGACGTCGGCGCGCCCGAACATCAGCATCACGACGGAGGCTAGTGCGGTGGTCACTCGAAGAGAGATGCTGCAAATATCACTGGCGGGAAGCGTCTTGCTGCGTCGGATCTCACACGCTGCGGATACCGCCGCGCCGACGGCATCGCCCGCGAGCGCCTCGTCTCAGCGCGAGCCGCTACCGCCCGGTGAGGCGGGGCGCGACTATCGACCGGTCATCGTCCCGAACGGGAAGACGTTGCCCTGGAGGATCGTCGATGGGGTGAAGGTCGGTCATCTCGTCGCCGAGCCGGTGAAGCACGAGATCGCACCCGGACTCACGATCGACGCCTGGGGCTACAACGGCCGCACCCCCGGACCCGTCATCGAGGCGGTGGAGGGCGACCGACTGCGGCTGTACGTGACCAACCGTCTGCCGGAGCCGACGAGCGTGCACTGGCACGGGCTCCTGCTTCCGAACGGTATGGATGGCGTCAGTGGCCTCACGCAGAAGCCGATCCCGCCGGGAAAGACGTTCAAATACGAGTTCACGCTTCGCCAAGCGGGCACACAGATGTACCACCCGCACTTCGACGAGATGCTGCAGATGGGCATGGGCATGATGGGCATGTTCGTGATCCACCCGCGCGACGGCGAAGATTCACCCATCGATCGTGACTTCTCGCTGATGCTTTCCGAATGGGCGATCAAGCCGGGCACGCGCAAGACCGACGTGACCGAGATGACCGACTTCAACATCCTCACCATGAACAGTCGCGCTTTTCCCGGCACCGATCCGTTGGTGGTGAGGCGCGGCGAGCGCGTCCGGATTCGACTCGGGAATCTCGGCGCGACGGACCATCACCCCATGCACATACACGGCTACCAGTTTCTCGTGACGGGTACCGACGCCGGCCGCATTCCGAAGGATCGCCAATGGCCGGAGGCAACCGTCCTCGTCCCCGTCGGCACGACACGCGACATCGAGCTCGTCGCCGACGAACCGGGCGACTGGGCGTTCCACTGCCATATGAACCATCACGTGATGAATCAGATGGGACACAAGCTGCCGAACATGCTCGGCATCGATCCGTCGGGTCTCGATCCGAGTTACATGATCATGGGCGATCGGGGCATGGGCGACATGGCGAGCATGAAAATGGCAGGGCCGCGAAACAGCATCCCGATGCTGGGCGGGAAAGGCCCGTTCTCGGCGATCGACATGGGCGGCATGTTCACCATCATCAAGGTGCGCGAAGGCATTGCGACCTACGAGGACCCGGGCTGGTACAGTCATCCCGCCGGCACCGTTGCCGACATGGCAACAGCCGAAGAGCTGCGCGCCGACGGCATCACCAAGGAGCGATGACATGGTGACACGATTCTTCGGAGCGGCAATCGTCGTCATCGCTCTCGTCAGCCCCGCCTGGGCGCACGAGCAGAGCTTGCACCACCAGAAGCCGACCTCCGGCGCGGTCGAGACCGTGAACGGCGAGCACCTGACGCTCAAGACCGACGACGCCACGATCTCGGTCACGCTCAGCGACCGGACTCATGTCGAAGCCGGAGAGAAGGAGGTCGGCCGCGACGCGCTTCGCCCCGGCACGCACGTCAGCGTCTATGGAACGAAGCTCCCGGGCGGCGAGATCGTCGCGTCCGACATCCACGTCGAGGACCAGCACTGAGGGCGTATGCGGCTCCGCACCGCCCTCGTGATCAGTGGCATCGCGATCGTCGGCGCCACGCTGCTCGGCTACCGCTATCTCACCACGCACGGGTTCAGCGCGCGGGAGAAGCCGTCGGCTGCCGAGGCCTTCGTCGCACGACACCTCCGAAACCTCGCGATGCCGGCGTCGGTCACGCGCGTGAAGAACCCGCTCTCGCCCACGCCGCTCCGGATCGCCGAGGGCCGTGACCATTTCGCGGATCATTGCGCGCTCTGCCACGCGAACGATGGGGGCGGCCATACGATGATCAACCAAGGCCTCTACCCTCCCGCGCCGGATCTCCGGGAGCAGGACACGCAACGACTGACGGACGGCGAGCTCTTCTACATCATCAAGAACGGCATCCGGTTCACCGGCATGCCGGGATGGGGCGGCAGCGACGACGACGAGGACAACTGGAAGCTGGTGCTGTTCATCCGCCATCTACCGGAGCTCTCATCCGAAGAGCTCGCGTTGATGCGCGAGGTGAACCACGAGGACTACTGACGAGAAGAGATCTCGTCTCGGTGTGAAAGTGTAGCTCGCTTTGGACCCCCCACGGATGCTATCCGACTAGCGATGCGCACCTGGTCGATCGCCGCTCTGGTGGCGGTCCTCGTCCTCGCGACCGCCGCTGGCGCGATGGCCGGACCGCGTATCGTGAACGGGCTCTTCACGTCGGAATACCCCAGCAGCGGGGCGCTGCTCGTCGGGTCGAGTAGTGCCTCGGCGTCGCTCGAGTGCAGCGGTACGTTGATCGGGTGCGAGACGTTCCTCACCGCCGCGCACTGCGTCTGCGATACGATCGGCGGCGAGTGCCAACTGGGTGGGCCCGCCGCGCCCGACCCTGCGGGCTTCTGGGTATTCCTGCAGCACGGCGGGATCTTCGCGGTGACCAGCATCGCGGTTCGACCGGACTACTACTTCCCTCGGGGCGACGTCGCCGTCCTCCACCTCGCGTCCCCCGTGAGCGGCGTACGGCCCGCGCCGATCGACCGCACGGAGACGCCTTCGGTCGGCACGCCCGGCACGATCGTCGGCTTCGGAAGCAGCGGCGGGGTGGACTACGGCCTCAAGCGGGTCGGTCAGATCACCAGCGCGCCGTGCACGCCGCCGGACCCCGTCAACGCGACGCTCACCTGCTGGAACTTCGAAGCCCCCGTCGGACCGCCCGGGACCGACTCCGACACCTGCTTTGGCGATTCGGGCGGCCCGCTGTTCGTCGACTTCGGCTGCGGTGACAGCGTGGCCGGCGTCACGTCCGGCGGCTCGAGAAACATTTGCGCGCCGACCGATCACAGCTTCGACGCCGACGTCTTCACGTACCACGCCTACGTCGACGCGGTCGGCGGTCCCGACGTCGGCATGAGCGCGTGCGGTGCGATGCCGCAGGCGGGCGACGCCGGCGCGGTCATCACGGGTTTCACGGGCGAGCTCGGCAACGCGACACCCGAGGCCAGCGAGATGATCACCGTGGCGCCGGGGACGACGCGACTCCGCGTCGCGCTGAACGCCATCGACGACGGCGTCGCCGACTTCAACCTCTACGTACGCTTCGGAGCGCCGCCCACGACGAGCGTGTTCGACTGCGCCGGCGTGGGCTCGGGACAATTCGCCGTATGTGACGTCGCCACTCCCGCGGCCGGGACGTGGTACGCGCTGGTGCGGCGGGTGACGGGCGCAGGAACGTATCAGGTCACCGCGACGACGTTCGCCGCGGGGAGCCCCGCGCCCGGCAGCGACGGCCAGGCGTGCGACGACCACGACTCCTGCACCGGCTCCGATACGTGCAGCGGCGGCAACTGCTTCGGGGACGTCCTGCCCAATGGAACACCGTGCGACGACGGCAGCGGCTGCACGCAGGCGGACACCTGCACGGCCGGTGTGTGCGACGGCACGGCCACGCCCGCCGGCGGCTGTCGTCTGCCGGTCGCCGGCGGCAAGGCGCGCGTCCTGCTCAAAGACCGGTCGGGCCAAAAGCGCGATCAGCTCACGTGGAAGTGGCGGAGCGGGACCGGGACTGTCGCGAGCGACTACGGCGACCCGACTGCCGCCACGTCCTACGAGCTGTGTGTCTTCGACACGCACGCCGGCGTGCCAGCTCTCGTCGTCGACGCGCAGGTTCCGCCGGGATCCGCGTGGACGCCGTCGCGCCGAGGCTTCCGCTACCGCGATTCGAGTGCCGCCGTCGCTGGAATGAGTCGGATCGTGCTCAAGGCTGCGAACGGCAACGCGGCGATCGTCGCCAAGGCCAAGGGCGTCGGGTTCGCGGTCCCCGCGCTCCCGTTGGCGGCCGACCCACGAGTCCTCGTGCAACTCCTGAACGGCGGCGCGTGTTGGGAGGCTCGCTACGAGACGAGCCTCGTCAACGACGCGACGGCGTTCAAGGCCAAGGCCGAGTGAGCACGCGCGGCTGACGCGCCCCGGTCCGGCGACGGTCGAGGGCTTTCGCGATCTTCCTGACGGTTCCCGCCCGCACACCGTTCCGACGTTCGCGCCCGTCGTGGTAGTCACCGCCCCCGAGAAGAGACGTGCGCTGCCCCTCCTGTAGTCACGACAACCGCGACGCCGCGAAGTTCTGCGAGGAATGCGCGGCGCCGCTCGGCCAGCAGTGCGCGAGCTGCGGGGCCGCGCGGCGCCCGAACGCGAAGTTCTGCGACGAGTGTGGCGCCGCGACCGCACCCACCGACGCCGGCAATCTCCGCGCCGACACGCCCAAGCACCTGGCCGACAAGATCCGCGCCGCCCGCGGCGCTCTCGAAGGGGAGCGCAAGCAAGTGACCGTCCTGTTCGCCGATGTGAAAGGCTCGATGGAGCTGGCCGAGCAGCTCGATCCCGAAGCGTGGTCGCAGATCATGCAGCGCCTCTTCCACATCCTGTCGGAAGGGGTCGAGCGCTTCGAGGGCTTCGTCGACAAGTTCACCGGCGACGGCATCATGGCGCTCTTCGGCGCGCCGATCGCGCACGAGGACCATGCGCAACGGGCGTGCTGGACGGCGCTCCACGTGCGCGAGACGGTCGCCCGTTATGCCACCGAGGTCAAACGCGAGCACGGCGTCGGTTTCTCCATGCGGCTCGGCATCCACTCGGGCGAGGTCGTGGTCGGCACGATCGGCGACGACCTGCGTATGAGCTACACGGCGCAGGGTCACACCGTCGGCCTCGCGCAGCGCATGGAGGCGCTCGCGTCCCCCGACACCTGCTACCTCTCCGCCACGACCGCGGCCCTCGTCGCGGGCTACTTCGCGCTCGAGGACCTCGGCGAGTTTCGCGTGAAGGGGCTGCGCGAGCCGGTGCGGGTCCATCGCCTGCTCGGCCCCGGTCGCGCCCGCACGCGCTTCGACGTGTCGCGCGCGCGTGGTCTCACGCGCTTCGTCGGACGCGACGCGGACATGCGTATGCTCGAGGACGCGCTCGCACAGGCGCAGGCCGGGACCGGTCAAGTCGTCGGGGTGGTGGCCGAGGCCGGGACCGGTAAGAGCCGGCTCTGCCACGAGCTCGCGGAGCGGTGTCGGGCCCGCGGCATCACCGTCAACTTCGGACGTGCCCTGGCGCACGGGAAGCACATTCCCTACCTCCCGATGCTCGAGGTCTTTCGCGCCTACTACCGCATCGCAGACGGCGACGACGATCGAACGGCGCGCGAGAAGATCGCCGGTCGGCTGCTGCTGCTCGACGAAGGCCTGCGCGAGGCGCTCCCGGTCGTCTTCGAGTTCTTCGGGGTTCCCGACCCGACACGGCCCGTGCCACCGATGGATCCGGATGCCAAGCAGCGCCAGATCTTCGCCGTCCTCCGCCGCGCGATCCAGGATCCCGACGCCGGAGCGGCACACCTGGTCGTGGTGATCGAGGACCTGCACTGGCTCGACGCTGCGAGCGAAGCGCTGGTCGCCCGCTGGGTGGACGCCGTCACCGGCTCCTCGGCGCTCCTCCTCGTGAACTTTCGGCCCGAGTATCACGCCGAGTGGATGCAGCGGTCGTGGTACCGCCAGCTCCCGCTCGCGTCGCTCGGTCCGGCGGCGACGCGCGAGCTGCTCGATGATCTCCTCGGGACCGACCCCAGCATCGCGGGTCTCGCGGAGCGGATTCATCTCCAGACGAGCGGCAATCCATTTTTCACCGAGGAGGTGGTGCAATCCCTGGTCGATGCCGGACATCTCGTCGGCACGCGCGGCGCGTATCGCCTCGATGTCGATGTCGCCACGATCCAGGTGCCGCCGTCGGTGCACGGCCTCCTCTCCGCCCGCATCGATCGCCTACCGGAGCGCGAGAAGCTCATCCTACAAACGGCGGCCGTGATCGGGCAGAGCTTCACGGAGCCGATCCTGATGGCGGTGGCCGAGCTTCCCGAGGGCGAGGTGCGCCCGGCGCTGGCGGCGCTCCAGGCCGCGGAGTTCGTCTACGAGCAGACGCCGTTCCCGGTTGCCGAGTACGTCTTCAAGCATCCCCTCACGCGCGAGGTCGCGCTGCGCTCGCAGCTCCAGGAGCGCCGCCGGCGCCTGCACGCCGCGGCGGCACGGGCCATCGAAGCCGCGCATTCCGACAGGCTCGACGCGCAGGCGGCGTTGCTGGCGCACCACTGGGAAGAGGCCGGCGAGGCCATCACGGCCGCGACCTGGCAGATGCGGGCCGCGCGCTGGGTGCGACGGCGCGACTTCGCGGCGGCGGCGCATCACGTCACGCGCGCCCTCGATCTGGTGCGACGCGCGCCCGATGCACCCGAGGCGCCTCTGCTGGGCGCCACCGTCTGCCGCGAGCTGCTCGCGCTCGGATTTCGCATCGGCCTGGCGCAGGAGGAGGCGGAGCGGATCTTCGCTGAAGGGCTCGCTTGGGCCGAGCACCTCGACGATCCGTTGTTCGCCGGGCGCTTGCACCAGGCGATCTCGGTGCTGTGCATGTTCGATCTTCACGCGGAGGCTGCACTTCGTCACGCCGCGGAGTGGGAACGCGCTGCGAGCGCGATGCCCGACCCGGAACTTCGTGCCTATGCCAAGTGGCCGTCACTGACTCCGCTCCGGCTCACGGGCGATCTCGAGGGTGCGCGCAGCAACAGCCAGTGGCAGCTCGACGCAACCAAAGATCATCCCGCATGGGGACAGCGCGAATGGACGATGAGCGCCCAAGCCGGTGCGCTCTGGGAGCTGTCGTGGCTCGAGCTCCTCACCGGCAACCTGGAAACGGCACGGGCAAGCGCCGAACACGGCATCGACATCGCTCGTGGCGCCGGTGACCTCGAGAACCAGTGGGGTGGCTCGGCGACGCTCGCCGCAACCGCTTTCTATGCCGGCGAGCCGGAGGCGTCTCGCGCCTCGGTCCAGCGTTTGGCCGAACTCGGCGAGCGGCTCGGCAGCGAGTGGCTGCGCAGCGAGTCGCAATTTCGCGTCGGCATGCAGCTGCTGCTCGAGGGCGACGCACGCGCGGCCGCCGAGCTGCTCGAACGCGCGAGCGCCGAGCTCGTGGGCCGCCGGTCCATAACTCGACCCCTCATTGAGACGTATCTCGCCGAGAGCCTCCGGCGCGTCGGCGAGACGCGCAGGGCTCGCCTCATGTTGGAGGAGACCCACGCGCGTCTGAGAGAGCACGGCCTGCGGCCGTGGCTTGCCGAGGCCGGCATCGTTCTCGCCCGGATCGTGCGTGACGACGGCGGCGTAGCCGAGGCTGACCGCATCGAAGCCCTTCTCGACGAGGTCGACGCCATCGTCGCACAGACGGGGGCGCGCTTGTTCTCGCCGTTCGCACTGGTCGAACGCGCGGCGCTGGCGGCGCTCCGTGGTGACGACCAGGAGCGGATTCGATTGCTCCGCGACGCCCAGCAGCTCTTCGCCGAGATGGGCGCGACGGGACAAGTGAGGCAGCTCACCAACGAGGTCGGTTGAGCTTCCGGCGGTTGGCCCTCGCTCCCACCCTCACAACTTGGGAACCTTCAGCCCCGCGGCCTTCGCTAATGCGGCCTGTCGAGTGTCGAAGGTCAGCAGCTCCGCCAGTCCCAGCACTAACGCGGCGGCGACGTGCAGGATGTCGAGAGTCCGCGTTCCGAGCGTCTGCGAATGGAGCGCGCTCAGACGCTCGGCTTCCGTCATTACCTCGGTGAGTGGCGGCGACGCCGCGAGCAGCACACCGGCGGCAAGGTCGGCCAGCATCGTATTCAGGGAAGCGTCTCGCTGCCCCGCCGTGATGTCCCCGCGAAAGATCCGCAGCCGCAGCGCATTGCGGAACTCCAACTGGTGCAGCCAGGTGAACGCCAGCGGCAACGCCTGTCGCTTCATGCGTGCGACCGCGCGAGGGGTGTGCGCGTCCGGCGCATACAACGAGCAGAGGAACCCGGTATCGGCGTAGGCCGTCACGAATTGCCGCGCGATGTGGAGATCAGCTCGGTGCCCGTCGTGGCCAGCGTCTTCTTCCCGTAGATCGCCTTCAGTCGAGCTCCGAAATCCGGACGTCTGAAGTGGCGCCTCGGCGGAGAGAGCAGCGCGACCGGCTCGTTGCGCCGCCGCACCTCTACCGTCTCCCCGCCGGCCACCCAGGACAGGACCGTCGTGGTGTCGTGTTTCAGTTCCCGAATCGTCGTGATTCTCATCGGTGACACATTATCGTGATACATCGGCTCCGGCAACGGCCGAGCGACCGCGCGATGCATCACGGGACGGAGGTTCCGTTTTTCGATCGCTCCATCTGGTGGTATGCCCAACGCCCTCACGATGCGCTGCCCCTCCTGCAATCACGACAACCGCGCGGCGGCGAAATTCTGCGAGGAATGTGCGGCGCCGCTTGGCCAGCAGTGCGGGAGCTGCGGCGCCGCGCGGCGTCCGAACGCGAAATTCTGCGACGAGTGCGGCGCCGCCAACGCATCTGCTCCGAGCGCCTTCACCCCGAAGCGCGATCTCCGCGCCGAGACTCCGAAGCACCTCGCCGACAAGATTCGGCAATCGAAGTCCGCCCTCGAAGGCGAACGCAAGCAAGTGACGGTGCTCTTCGTCGACGTGAAGGGCTC
This sequence comes from Binatia bacterium, assembly GCA_041485125.1. Taxonomy (GTDB): domain Bacteria; phylum Desulfobacterota; class Binatia; order UTPRO1; family UTPRO1; genus JBGPIT01. The sequence continues at coordinate 8,735 of JBGPIT010000111.1, forward strand.
GATGGAGCTCGCGGAGCAGATGGACCCCGAGGCGTGGTCGCAGATCATGCAGCGCTTCTTCAAGATCCTCGCCGACGGCGTCGAGCGCTTCGAGGGCTTCGTCGACAAGTTCACCGGCGACGGCATCATGGCGCTCTTCGGCGCGCCGATCGCGCACGAAGACCACGCGCAGCGCGCCTGCTACGCGGCACTCCATCTGCGCGACCAGCTCGGCGAGTTCGGGAACGAGGTGAAGCGACGTTCCGGCGTCGACTTTGCCGTCCGCATCGGTCTCAACTCCGGGGCGGTCGTCGTCGGCACGATCGGCGACGATCTGCGCATGGAGTACACCGCGCAAGGGCACACCGTCGGCCTGGCGCAGCGCATGGAATCGCTGGCATCGGCCGGCAGTATCTATCTCAGTGCGGCGACGGCGGAGTTGGTCGGCGGGTTCTTCGCCCTGGAGGATCTCGGAGAATTCACCGTCAAAGGGGCATCCGAAGCGCTCCGGGTCTACGAGCTCCGCGACCTCTCGGCGATCCGGACGCGGTTCGAGCTCGCGCAGGCGCGCGGGCTGTCCGGGTTCGTCGGTCGAACGAAAGAGATGACGCTTCTCGCGACGGCGCTCGATCAGGCTCTGGCCGGGCCGGGACGCACCGTGGGCGTCGTCGCCCACCCTGGGACCGGCAAGAGTCGTCTCTGCTACGAGTTCGTCGGCCGATGTCGTGCACGCGGGCTGCCGGTGTACGAGGCAAGCGGTCTCGCCCACGGCAGGCAGATTCCGTTGCTGCCCGCGATCGAGCTGCTGCGCGCGTTCTTCCAAATCGACGAGCGTGACGACGACCGCGTCGCGCGCGAGAAGATCGCCGGCCGCGTGCTCCTGCTCGACGACTTCCTGCGGGACGATCTGCCGATCTTCTTCGACCTGTTGGGCGTTACCGATCCCACACGGCCGCTCCCGGCGATGGATCCCGACGCGCGCAAACGCCGCCTGTACGCCGCCGTCCGTAGCCTCGCGAAGATCGACGGCGACAGACATCCCGGCGTCGTCCTCATCGAGGACATGCATTGGGTCGACGAAGCCAGCGAGGCCTTCTTCGAGCAGGTGATCGAAGGGAACGCGCTCTCGCACAGCCTCGTCGTCGTCAACTTCCGCCCCGAGTACCGGGCCCGCTGGATGCAGCAGTCGCACTACCAGCAGCTCTCGTTGCTGCCGCTTTCCGAGGACGCCTTTCGCGACATGCTGCGTGATCTGCTCGGCGACGATCCGAGCGTCCAGACGTTGCCGGAGACCATTCATGCCCGCACCGCCGGCAACCCGTTCTTCATCGAGGAGGTCGTGCGGTCCCTCGTCGATACGGGGCACCTGCAAGGGATGCGCGGGGCCTACGCGCTGGTGTCGCCGCTCGCCAGCCTGCCGATCCCCGAGAGCGTGCACGCGGTGCTCGCCGCGCGCGTCGATCGTCTGCCCGCCCGCGAAAAGCGCGTCCTGCAGGCCGCCACCGCGATCGGCAGGACCTTCCGCGAGCGCCTGCTGGCGCGGACGCTCGATCTCCCTGCCTCGGAAGTGAGCGACGCCCTCCGCTGCCTACAGGATAGTGAGTTCCTCTACGAGACGGCGCTCTACCCGGAGCGCGAGCTCACCTTCAAGCATCCGTTGACCCAGGAGGTCGCCGATGGCTCGCAGCTCGCGGCGCAACGCTCGCGGGCCCACGCCCGCGTCGCGCGGGCGATCGAAGAGCTGGAGGCCGACCATCTCGACGAGCATGCGGCACTGCTCGCGCACCACTGGGAGGCGGCGGGCGAGCCGCGCTTGGCGGCGCGCTGGCACGCCCGCGCCGCCGATCGCATCGGCACGACCGACTACGCCCAGTCGTACGTCCACTGGAGCCGCGTCGACGCGCTGCTGCGCGACGTCGAGGGCGATGACGACAGTGCCGCGCTGCAAGGGCGAGCCTACGGGGAGCTGATGCGCCTCGGCTTTCGGGCCACCATGACGGAGGAACTGGCGCGCGACGTCTTCGCGCGCGGGCACGCGTTCTACGAGACCCGTGCCGACGCCCGATCCCTGGCGGGTCTGGTGACCGCCTACGGCGCCCTCGCGCAGACACGTGGCCGACTCCGGGAATATCTCGAGCGCGTCCGCGAAGCAGCCGCTATTGCGCAACGGGCGAACGACGCCGTGGCACGCGCCGGTGTGGGACTCGATTTGCATTGGGCATGCACCCTCGCCGGTCGCCTGACGGAAGCGCTGGCCGCCGCCGATGAGGTGATTGCGCTGGCGGGCGACGACGTCGAGTTCGGCGCCGACGTCGCAGGCTACAGTCCTCTGCTGGCAGCTATCGGCCTCAGTAGCCACGCGTTGTTCTTCATGGGTCGCCTGTCGGATGCGAGCGACCGAGTCGAGCGCGCGTTGGCCCTGACCAACGCGCGCACTCCGCATGAAACGTTGGCCTGGATCCTGTACTGCCGACCAGAGATCGAGATTGCGCGCGGCGACTTCGAAGGCGCAGCACGGACGGCGCGGCGCCTGCTCGAGCTGGCACAGCGGTCGGGGAGCCAATTCGACGCGGTGGCGAACCCACTGTATGCCAGTCTGGCCGAGCTTGGTCGGGAGCGTTGGCAGGAGGCCTGGGACCTGATCAAGCCTGCTCTTGCACTCGCGCAGACCAAGCAGATCGGCCTCGACGCTGTGAGCCTCACGAGTTGGGCTCCACCGCTGGCGCGCGCCGGCCTCGGTGACCTCGAACGGGCACAGGCACTCGCCGATGATGCCGTGGCGCAGTGTCGGGCTGAGGATGCGCTGGTCTCGCTCTGTCGAGCGCATCTCTCGCGGGCGGTGGTTGGTCGCCTGCGCTCCGATCGAGACGCGGCGCTCGCCGACCTGGATCAAGCGGAGCGGCTCATCGAGGAGACCGGCGCCCGTCTCTTCCTCCCGACCGTCTACGAGGAACGCAGCCGTCTCTTCTCCGCAGGTGACGAACGCGAGCGCTGGCTCGCGGCGGCGCGCCAGCTCTACGACGAGATGGGCGCCCCGGGGCTCGCCGGGCGATTCGCGGACGGCTCGGCGAGTCGGGAAAGGGTGTTGCGATGACGTGCCCGAGCCAACCTCCGGGAATCACGGCATGGCGGCAGCGGCGCGCGCGCCTTCGACTCGTATCCCGTCGGTTTACGGCGTAGAGTGACGACGTGGTTACAGACTACATCCCGCGCCTTCTCGCGCCTCCGCCGAAGCAGTCGTTCTTCCTGTTCGGCCCGCGCGGCGTGGGGCAAGAGCACGTGGGTCCGCACCGAGCTGCCTGAGGCGCACCGCTGGAGGTCGCGCTGACGTTCGGCACGCTGCCGGTGATCTGGCAGGCGCCGTCGCGTCGGGAGTCGTTGGTCGCCTACGCCCAGATGTACCTTCGCGAGGAAATTCAAGCCGAGGCGCTGGTGCGGAATCTCCCCGGATTCGCGCGCTTCCTGCCGGTCGCTGGGCTATTCCACGGTCAGACGCTCAATACGGCCAGCCTGGCGCGCGACGCCGGCGTCGCGCGGACGACGGTGAACGGGTATCTCGAGATTCTCGAGGACACGTTGCTCGCGTTCCGCCTTCCGGCGTTCGAGGCGCGCATGCGCGTGCGGGAGAAGAAGCACCCGAAACTCTACTGGACCGACGCGGGCATCGTGCGCGCGGTGCGCCGGCAGCTGACGACGCCATCGGCGGAGGAGGTGGCCCGCTCTTCGAAGGATGGGTCGCCAACCTGCTTCGCGTCCACGGCGAGTACCAGGATCTCTTCGAGGACTGGTTCTATTGGGCGCCGGCCGAGGCGGCGCGCACCGAGGTAGACTTCCTCCTGAAGCGTGGTCGCGAG
>JBGPIT010000112.1:0-12562 GCA_041485125.1 Binatia bacterium
ACAGCCGCAACACGCTTCCGTGTAGAGGGTGCCGAGTCACGCGCTCCGTCAGATGTTGATCCGTACGCGTTTTTGAACGCGCACCCGTACACGCTAAACGGTCGTATCGTTGAAGTTGTCGCTCCAATCCGACGTCACCTTCCAGCGGATCGAGTAACCGAACGGTCCCGCCGTCGCGGCCTGAAGCCCGTGGGCATCGAGCGTGGTGAGGACGACGAGCGCAAGCGCCAGCGCGACGGAGAGCACGAGACGATCGGGCGGGCCCATCATTCGCTCCCTATGACCGATGGAAGGCCCTCGTGAGGTTCGACGGCGCCGAGGTTGATCGTGGACATGTCGTGCTGGCCCACTCCCGTTCGGCACCCCTCACAAGAACCAAGACCCACGGTGCGCGAGAATCCGGCTGGCCGATGGGCGCCGGTCACTTCCCCGTGCCCATCGTGCGGCGCGCGATGATCTCGCGCATCACCTCGCTCGTACCGGCGCCGATGGCAAAGCCGCTGATCCCACCCGTCGCACGCGCCACGAAGTACTCCTCCATGCAGCCGTACCCACCGAACACCTGATCGCACTCAGCCGCGAGGCGCTTGAACAACTCGCCGGCGAACAGCTTGGCCATCGACACAGAGACCTCGGCCTGCGGGTCGCCGGCGCACATGAGCTCAGTGGCACACCATGTCAGCGCACGGGAGGCTTCGAGCTGGGTCATGAGATCGGCGAAGCGATGGCGCCACACGGGCATGGTGGCGAGCGCGCTCCCGAAAACCTCGCGCTCGCCGGCATACTGGAGCGTCTCGTTCAGGATCTCGCGCATCCAGCTGTTGGCGATATACGCGAGCACCAGACGCTCACCCTGGAACAAGCGCATGATGTTGTGGAACCCGTGCCCCTCCTCGCCGACCAGATTGTGCACTGGCACCCGGCAATCCTCGAAGAAAAGCTCCGCTGTGTCCGACGAGCGCGCCATCACCTTGCGGAGCTTGCGGCCGACGGTGAAGCCGGGGGTATCGGTGGGGACGATCACGACGCTGACGCCGTGCGGACCCGCCTCGCCGGTGCGCACGGCGAGGGTGACGAAATCGGCGATCGTGCCGTTGGTGATGAAAATCTTCGAGCCGTTGATGACGTAGTGATCGCCGTCGCGGCGCGCCGTGGTGCGCAGGCCGGCAACATTGGAGCCGGCACCGGGCTCCGTGATCCCGAGCGCGGCGATGCGCTCGCCCTTGATCGCCGGGACGAGCCATTCCCGCTTCAGCCCCTCCGAGCCGTAGGCATCGATGATGCTGGTGGCAATCTCGCACTGCACCATGAGGCTGACGACCACGCCGACGTTGCGCCCACGCATCAGCTCCTCGACGAGGATGCCGGTGTACCAGTAGTCGAGACCACTGCCGCCGAGTGCGGGATCAAAACGCACCCCGAGAAAGCCGCTCGTCCCCGCTCTACGAAAGAGCTCTCGCGGAAACGACTGCGCACGATCCCAGTCCTCGCCGTATGGCGCAATCTCACGCTCGGCGAACGCGCGCACCGCGTGACGGAAGAGTTCATGGTCCTGGGTGTAGGGGGGAAACGCCATGGCCTCGCCTCCTGGAAGCGCTACGCTCCCGACCGACCTTCAGCGCGCCGACGCGCGCCTGCGCCAGCTTCCCGGCGTGCGCGAGGTCGCGTAGGCGCGTGAAGTCGGCCGCGATCTTCTGCAGCATGCTCGCATCGAGACCGACGATCCGTGAGGCGGGTCGTCCCCTCGATCCAGTCCGTGAACGCGATCACGCCGCCCGGTTTCACGATGCGCACAGCCTCGGAGACGAGCCGCGGCTTGTCCGCGACGTAGCGCCACGTATCTTCCCCCAGACAAAATCGGCGCTCGCGCTCTGCGGGCCGCTCTTGCATGCGTTCGCGAGGACGAAGCAAACGCGCGCGCCGAAGCCTTCGGTCTCGCAACGCGCGCGGCCACGGGCGACCACAGTCTGGCTCCGTCAACCCCGATCATCGACGCCGCGCATGCCGGCGCCGATGTCCGCGCGCTCGGCGAGATCGATCGACGATCGCAATCCGCCGACGCGCGCGATCTCTACCGGCACGCCACGCGGCGCGTGCACCGGCCCGCTCGCGAAAACGCGATAGCGGAGATGGCCGTAGTCGCCGACGAAGTGGGTCGGCTTGTATGGCGAGGCGACGACCTCCATGTTCCCGCGCCAGTCCGCGAATTGGTACGGTTCCCACGCGTGGTAGAGGATCGCCTCGCCGGGCGCGACCGCCGGCGCGACGCGCGCGCGCACCTCGAACGCGCCGTGATCATTGCCGACCCGCACGCGGTCGTGATCGCGGATGCCGCGGGCACGCGCGTCCTCGACCGCCATCCACATCGACGGCTCGCCGCGCTGGAGGCGGAGCAGCGTCGGCTCGGCGCGCCAGAGCGCGTGGATGCTCCAGCGTGTGTGCCCGCCCGTCAGCACGATCGGATGCCGCCCGTCCGCGCGCTCGCCGGTCCCGGGCAGCGGCTTCCAGCGCGGCAGCACCTCGTCCGCCTCCACGAACCACGGATGGTCGAGATAGAATTGTTGCCGGCCCGTGAGGGTCGGCCACGCGTGCTTGCCCTCGACGTGAACGCGCGACGGCGTGAGGCTGCCGTGCGGCTCGAGCTCGCTGCCGATGCCGCTCGTCGCCCCCCAGCCGCCGACCGAGCGCGCCGCGATCGCGCCGCGCCGACGCGCCTCCTCCCAGTTCGTCCCGCGCGTCGACGACGAGCCGGCGAGGATACGGTCGAGGACGGCGACGTCGTCCCCAGGCCCGAGCCGTCCGTTCTCGGTGAAGCGATCGTAGATCGTCGCGACGTCGCCGCCGTCACCACGCGCTCGCGCGCGCGCCTGGAGCGCACGCGCGAGCAGCGCCATGATCTCCCATTCCGGCTTCGCCTCGCCGAGCGGCGCGACGGCTTGGTCGCCGACGACGACGTACGGCGAGAGCGCGACGGCGTACTTGAGCCCGCGCTTCTCGTAGTACCCCGCCACCGGCAGCAGAAGATCCGCTTTCATCCCCGTCGACGACAGCCGCATGTCGAGCGCGACGATCAGCTTCAGCTTCGGCCACAACACGCGCTCGACGACCTGCGGCAGCGGCCAGCGGCGCAGCGGGTTGACCCCCGACGTCACCAGCACCCGCGGCGGCCGGTCCGCCGCCGGCCGCACCGGCAGCCAGCCGCGCGCGATCGCCTCGTCGAAGTAGGCGCGTGCCGGCCGCGGCAACGCCGCGTCCGCGACCGTGTCGGGCACCTCGCCGAGTCCGCCATGCACGTGCAGGAAGAGATGCGACGGTGTCCACGCGAGATGCGGCGACGCCGCGGCGATCGCCTGCTCCACCATCCGCGGTGGCGACGTGTAGACGCGCAGGAGCTGGCGCGTGAGCCACGAGGGCCGCGGCCCGGCGAGAAGATCGTCGGCGCCCTCGAACGGGAGCCACGCCGCGAACCGGACGCCCGACCCGGTGCGGCCCTGCTGGCCGCGCAGCGCCGACAGCAGAATGAGCGCGCGCTGCAAGAGATCCGCGTGGTACGCCTTGCACGACCCCCACGAGGCGTAGATGAGCGTGCGGCGCGAACCCGCGAGCAGGTCGGCGAGCTGCGCCTGCGTTGTCACGCCGATGCCCGTCGTCGCCGCGACGTGCTCCGGCGTGTACGCGGCGAGGCGCGCGCGCAGATGTTCCATCACCGGCCGTACTTCGACCGGGCCCGTCACCGTGCGAGCGACGAAGCGCCCCGCCAGCGCCGGCACCAGAGCGCCGAGCGCGAGCGAGTCGCTCCACTTTCCCGCCGTTCCCGGCGCCTCGACGATCGTCCCGGCACGAACGTCAGCAACGTAGAAGACGTCGTCGCGCCCCTGCGGCGTGAGATCCGATTCACGCAGCAGGCGCCCGGTATCGTCGCGCACGAGAAACGGCAGGTCGGTTTGCTCGCGCACGTACGCCTCGTCGATCGCCCCGCGCGCCACGAGCGCGCGTGCCAGCCCGAGCGCGAGCGCGGCGTCCGTGCCCGGTCGCGGGTTCACCCACAGCGACGCGTGGATCGCGCTCGGCGAGAAATCCGGGCTCACCGTCACGACGGTGGTTCCGCGATAGCGCGCCTCGGTCGCGAAGTGGACGTCGGGGATGCGCGTCGCGACCGGGTTCGTATGCCAGAAGACGAGCGTGTCGGCCCGCAACCAGTCGTCGGAGGTGCCGTCGACGAACGACGTTCCCCACGTCTGGACCGCGCCCATCGCGAGATCACCCGTCCCGGCGAAGCCGTCCAACATCGTCGCGTCGAGCAGTCCGAAGAGTCGCATCTCGCCCACGGTGCTCGGGCCCCAATCGATGTTCGACGTGCCGTTGTCATAGACGACGGTGTCGCGACCGCCTTCCGCGTGCGCGTCGAGGATCGCGTCAGCGAGACGGGTGAGCGCCTCGTCCCACGAGAGGCGGCGCCACTCCCCCGAGCCGCGCGCACCGACCCGTGCGAGCGGGTACTTCAAGCGCCCGGGCGCGACCATGAGCGCGCTGTAACAACTTCCCTTCTGACAGCCGCGCGGCGCGTAGTCGGGAAGCTCGGCGTCCCGACCGCCGCCGGCTCGCGGCCGCGCGTAGACGTCAGCCTGCTCCTCGCGCCACACCATCCCGTCCTTGACGTAGAGATCGAACGCGCACGCGCTGAAGCAGTTCGCGCGCAGGTGCGTGCCGCGCACAACGCGATCCCAGCTCCACGCCCGCCGATACACGTCCTCCCAGTCGCGATACGCGGGTGGCGCCGGCACCGGTACGTCGGCGGCCGCGTCGGTCGATATACCGGTGCCGTCGGTCGAGATACCGGTGCCCCACGCCCGCGGCGCACCCGGCGCGAGCGCACGCAACGTCAGCGCAAGCGCGCCGGCGGCACCGCCGCGCAGCACCTGCCGGCGGCTCAGCTCGCGCGCAGGCCGCGCGAACATGCGAGTGCTCGTCACGACACCCTCCTACCGCCCGGTAGGGAGCGCGCCGATCGCCGAGGTCAGCCGATCACCTGACCGTCGTCATCGGCGCCGCGTCCCGGCGTGACGTCGGTCATCTCGATTTGCGACACGCGGCATCCTCCGCCTGCCGACCGTTCGGTAGATTCGCGCGTCGACGAGGAGGTCACCGCATGGGAACGGTCACGTCATCGAAACGCCAGCTCGCCTGGGTATTCGACTTGAACAAATGCATCGGGTGCCAGACGTGCTCGGTCGCGTGCAAGGTGCTGTGGCCCCAGAACGACCCCGGCACCGAGCAGATGTGGTGGATGACGGTCAACACGCAGCCGGGACGCGGCACCCCGCGAGACTGGGAGAGCATGGGTGGCGGCTACGACACCGCCGGCAAGCTGCGGCTGGGCGCGATCGCGACCGAGGAAGAGATCGGCGGCGGCTGGAACTTCAACTACGACGCGGTCCTGCGCGGCGGCCGCGGCCCTGACGTCCACCTCGAGAAGACCGGGGGCAGTAAGACCTGGGGCATGAACTGGGACGAGGACGAAGGCGGCGGCGAGTTCCCGAATGCGTACTACTTCTACCTTCCTCGGCTCTGCAATCACTGTACGCAGCCCGCGTGCCTCGAGGCCTGTCCGAACGACGCGCTCTTCAAGCGCGAGGAGGACGGGCTCGTGCTGCGCGACGAGGACCGCTGCCAGGGCGCGCAGCTCTGCCGCCGCGCGTGCCCCTACAAGAAGATCTACTTCAACAGCATGCGCAACGTGAGCCAGCACTGTATCGGCTGTTTCCCGCGCATCGACGAAGGCGTCGCGCCCGCCTGCGTCCGCCAGTGCCCCGGGCGCGCGGCGTTCATCGGATTCCTCGACGACGACGGCTGCGCCGTCGCGAAGCTCGTGCGGAAGTGGAAGATCGCGCTTCCACTGCATCCCGAGTTCGGTACACACCCGAACGTCTACTACGTACCGCCCCTCTCGCCCGCGCCACTCCACGCCGACGGCAGCTTCGACGAGAGTGGCCGGCGCATACCGCCCGCGTATCTCGAGTCGCTTTTCGGGCGCGAGGTGCACGGAGCGCTCGAGATGCTCGGCAGCGAGCTCGCGAAGAAGCGACGCGGCGACGAGTCGGAGATCCTCGACACGCTCATCCTCTACAAGTGGAAGGACGCGCTCGGCCACCTCGACCGCGATCCGGCGACGATCGTCTGGAAATGACGGCGCACGGCGAAGGCGAGCTCGAGGCGCGCGACAAGGAGCAGACATGACGACGACCACCCGTGGCCCGTGGGCCGACGCATATCGACGCAAGTGGACATGGGACGCGGTCGCCTGGGGCAGTCATGCCGTCGACTGCTACCCGGGCGGATGCCCCTGGCGCGTCTACACCAAGGACGGCAAGGTCGTGCGCGAGGAGCAGGCGGGGACCTTCGCTCCGATCGAGGCTGGGATCCCGGACATGAACCCGATGGGCTGCCAGAAGGGCGCCTGTTGGAGTGACCACCTCGCGGCGCCCGACCGGGTGACGACGCCGCTCAAGCGCGTCGGCGCGCGCGGCGAGGGCAAGTTCGTGCCGGTCTCGTGGGACGAGGCGCTCGACGCGATCGCCGACGCCATGCTCGACGCGGTGAAGGACCAGGGACCGGAGTCGATCATCACGCTCATGACGCCGGAGGTCGGGGCCGCCCCGGCCCGGCTCTTCGCCGATGCCCTCGGCACACCGGTCACCGACGGCAACGCCGAGTTCCAGGACTTCAGCCCCGGCTTCCACATCACGTTCGGGCTCTTCAACCCGACCGCCTCGATGGACGACTGGTTTCTCGCCGAGCTGACGCTCATCTGGCACGCCAACCCCGTCTACACGAACATCCATTGGTACCACTACATCGCCGAGTCTCGGTACAACGGCGGCGAGGTCGTGACGATCGCACCGGACTTCAGCCCGTCGGCGATCCACGCCGACTACCACGTCCCGGTCCGCATCGGCACCGACGCCGCGCTCGCGCTCGCGATGTGCAACGTGATCGTCGACGCCGGGCTGATCGACAGATCGTTCGTGCAGGAGCAGACCGACCTCCCTCTCCTCGTCCGCACCGACACCGGTCGATTCTTGCGCGGGAACGACCTCGCCGACGACGACCGCGAGGATCAGTTCTTCTGGGCGAACGGGCGCACCGGCGCGGTCACGCCGGCACCGCGTCACACGCTCGCCAGCGCCGGCGTCGATCCCGCGCTCGACGGCACCTACACGGTGATGCTGAAAGACGGCACCTCCGTCGTCGTCGAGCCCGCCTTCGCGCGCCTGCGTCGACGACTCGAGGACTACACGCCCGAGAAGGCCGCGGCGATCTGCGAGGTGCATCCGGACAACATCCGCGCCCTCGCCCGCAAGGTCGCCACACGCCGGACGAAGATCTTCATCGGCTGGAACTCCGGCAAGTACTACCACGGCGATCTGATGGAACGGTCGATGGCGCTGCTCCTCGCCCTCACCGGCAACTGGGGGAAGAAGGGCACGGGGGCGCGCTCGTGGGCGGTCGCCGGGTGGGACGGCATGGCGTTCATGGCCGACAAGGGCCGCCGCGGACAGGACGCCGCGCGCCAGCACCTGCAGACGCTCACGACGATGCGCCGCCTCCTCACCCAGGACGATCCGACCCGGACGACGGAGATGATCGCGAACCTCGCGTCGTCGATGAACCCGGAGCTCGGCGGCATGGGCGGTATGATCCCGCCCGCGTTCCTCTGGTACTTCCAGTACGGCTACAAGGAGCGCTGGAACGATCCCGCCAATAACGACCCCTCGATGAAGCGGAGCTTCGACGCGTACGTGACCGAGGCGATCGACAAGGGATGGTGGGGCGCGAGCTACACCGACGCCTACCGCACGGTGGAGCCGCGCGTGCTCTTCGAGGCCGGCGGCAACATGCTGCGCCGCCAACGCGGCGGACGGAAGCTCCTCCTCGAGCACCTCTGGCCGAAGCTCAAGATGATCGTGTCGGTCGACTTCCGCCTCAACACCACGGGCATGTACTCCGACTACATTTTGCCGGCGGCGCAGCACTACGAGAAGCTCGGCATGAGCATGCCGTCGGTGCACCACCTGAATTGGGTGCTCTGCGACCGCGCCGTGCCGCCGGCGGGGGACTCGCTCCCGGATCACGAGATCGGCGTCCGCGTGATCGAGGCGATCGAGCGCCGCGCGGCCGCGCGGAACATGACGCACTTCACGGATCGCCGCGGCATCACGCGTTCGCTCACTGGCCTCGTCGCCCGCTACACGCTGAACGGCGAGGTGCGCGACGAGGAGACGTTCTACGACGAAGCGGTGCGCGACAACGCGGCCTACGGCATCCTGCCCGCCGGCACCAGCCTCGCGACGCTGCGCGAGAAAGGCCACGTCCGCTGGACGGGTTGGGGAATGGTCGGCCACGGCGAGTCGCAGGCGTCGACGATCGCGGCGGACGCCGTGCACAGCGCGCTCCGCTGGCACACCGAGGACAAGGTGCCGTACGCGACGCTCACGCGGAGGGCGCAGTTCTACGTCGATCACGAATGGTTCCTCGAAGCGGGCGAGGAGCTCCCCGTCCACAAGGAGACGCCCCCTCACGGTGGCGCGGGGCGACGGTTCCAGATGACCAGCGGACACAACCGCTGGAGCGTGCACTCGATGAACATGACGAACCGTCACCTGCTGAACACCCATCGCGGCGAGCCCTTCGTCTTCCTCAACGACCGCGACGCCGCGAACCTCGGCATCGCGAACGGCGAGCGCGTGCGGTTGGTGAACGACTTGACCGCGATCGAGCTTGCCGCGAAGGTGTCGCCGGCGTGCCGACCGGGCCAGGTGATCGTCTACAACGGCTTCGAGCCCTTCATGCACAAGGGGTGGCTCGGCCAGGCCGACCTCGAGCCCGGGCACGTCAAGTGGCTCGGCTTCGCCGGCGGCTACGGACACCTCCAGTACCGCCCGCTCGCGTGGCAGCCGATTCCCGCCGATCGTGCCGTGCGCGTCGACGTCGAGCGCATCGGCCCCGCGTCGGCGGCGGCCGAAACGAAGGGAAAGTCGCGTTCGTCGACGCGTTGACCTCGCCACCATCCTGTCTTCGTCGGAGCGGCAGACGTCAGCCGTCGAGCCGACATCGGTCATACCGAGCCTTCCGACCGGTCGGTAGGAATGCGCGTCACGCCGCCATCCGTGGGCGCGACCGCAGGAGGCCGCGTATGGGTTTGATCGATCTCGAAACGACGCTCACCGAAGAGGAGCGCGCGATCCGCGACAGCGCCCACCGCTTCGCCGAGCGCGTGATGCGCCCGGTCGGAGTGGCGCTCGACCGCCTCCCCGATCCCGACGCGGTGATCTCCCGAGACTCGGCGCTGTGGAACGTCTTCGACGAGCATCGCCGGCTCGATCTCGAGATCCTCGACGACGGCGCCGGCAACGGCTTGAGCCTTCTCGAGCAAGCGCGCCTGCGCTTTCTCGTCTGCGAGGAGCTCGGCTGGGGCGACGCCGGGCTCGCGATCAGCCTCGGCGTCGCCGGCTTCCACAAGATGTTCGCGCAGATGTCCGGGCGGCCGGCGCTGCAGGAGCGCTTCGGCGGCGTCCGCAATCGCGACATCGGGTGCTGGGCGGTGACCGAGCCCGACCACGGCAGCGACTCGCTGGCGGTGACCGAGAGCCACTTCGCCGACCCCAAGATTCGCGCCAATTGCATCGCGCGACGCGACGGCGATCACTACGTGATCGACGGGCAGAAGTCGGCGTGGGTCTCGAACGGCACCATCGCCACCGTGGCGACGCTGTTCTGCACCGTCGACCCGGCGCAGGGATTCAAGGGCGGCGGCGTCTGCCTCGTACCGCTCGACACACCGGGCGTGTCGCGCGGCAAGGCCCTCGACAAGATCGGGCAGCGCGCGCTCAACCAGGGCGAGATCTTCTTCGACGGGGTGCGGATTCCGGCCGACTACATGGTTGTCGGCCCGGACGCGTACGCGACGGTCGTCGAGGCGGTGTTGACGCTCGCGAACGCGTCGATGGGCGCGATCTTCGTCGGTCTCGGCCGCGCCGCGCTCGAGCACGCGCTCGCCTATGCTAAGACCCGCGTGCAGGGCGGCGTGCCGATCTTCGAGCACCAGAGCGTGAAGGCACGGCTCTTCAAGATCTTCACGCAGGTGGAGGCGGCACGCGCCCTCGCCTGGCGTGTGATGCTCTACAACACTACCAATCCCCCACAGGTGCAGTATTCGATCGCGTCCAAGGTGTTCTGTACGAGCACCGCCTTCGAGGCGGCGAGCGGCGCGCTGCAGATCTTCGGCGGCAACGGCCTGAGCCGTGAGTATCCCGTCGAGAAGCTGCTGCGCGACGCGCGGGCGTCGATGATCGAGGACGGGTGCAACGACATCCTGTGCCTGGTCGGGGCAGCGAGGCTCTAATGCGCATGGATGCCGTCATCGCGGGCGTGGGCATGACCCGCTTCGGGAAGCACCTCGAGACCGGCTTGAAGGCGCTCGGCGCCGAGGCGGTGCAGGCGGCGCTCGCCGACGCCGGCGTCGAGGCGAAGGACCTGCAAGCGGCGTACGTCGGCAATGCCGCCGCCGGTCTGGTCACGGGCCAGGAGTGCATCCGCGGCCAGGTGATCCTGCGCGGCATCGGCATCGGCCGGCTGCCGGTCGTCAACGTCGAGAACGCGTGCGCCAGCGCCTCGACCGCGCTGCAGCAGGCGTGCGCGATGGTGAGCGCCGGCTACTACGACGTCGTGCTCGCGCTCGGGGTCGAGAAGCTCTACCACGAGGACAAGCGGCGGAGCTTCGCGGCGTTCAGCGGTGCGGTCGACGTGGAGGTCGTCGGCGCGCTGCTCGCGGCCTTGCGGCAGAGCGCCGCCGCGGCCGGCGGCAGCGGCGACGCCGGCGCCGGCGAGAAGCGCTCGATGTTCATGGACATCTACGCCGCCGCGGCGCGCGCCCACATGGAGCGCTGGGGCACGACCGTCGAGCAGTTCGCGGGGATCACGGCGAAGAACTCCTACCACGGCAGCCTGAACCCGCGTGCGCAGTTCCGCGACGTCCTGAGCGTCGCCGACGTGCTCGCGGCGCCGATGATCGCCGCGCCGCTCACCCGTCCGATGTGCTCGCCGATCGGCGACGGCGCCGCCGCGGTGATCGTCATGAGCGATCGCAAGGCGCGGGAGCTCGGCGTGCAGAAGCCGGTGCGCGTCGTCACCAGCGTCCTGCACTCGGGATGGGACCACGGCGTCGACGAGAGCGGGCTCGCCGAGCTCTGCACCGCCGAGGCCTACGAGGAGGCCGGCATCGGACCGCAGGATCTCGACGTGATCGAATGCCACGACGCCTCCGCGCCCGCGGAGCTGATGCTCTACGAGTCGCTCGGCCTCTGCCCGCGCGGCGACGGCGGGCGGCTCGTCGACAGCGGCGCGACCAAGCTCGGCGGCAAGATCCCGGTGAACACGTCGGGGGGCCTGCTGCGCAAAGGGCACCCGGTCGGCGCCACCGGGATCGCGCAGATCGTCGAGCTCACCGAGCAGCTGCAGGGACGCGCCGGCGCCCGTCAGGTACCCGAGGCGCACGTCGCCTTGGCGGAGAACGGCGGCGGCGCCATCGGCACCGACGCCGCGGCGCTGTGCGTGACCGTCCTCAAGCGCTGAGAGCGCGGCGATGCGCGAGCGCACCGAGATCGTCCTCGCCGACCTGATCGCGCTCCGCGCCGAGCAGCAGCCCGACCTCGACGTCGTCACCTTCGAGCGCTGGAGCCTCGGTGCGGGCGCAGGCGGCGACGAGGTGCGCACCTACGCGGCGCTCCACGAGAACGCCAATCGCATCGCGGCCGCGCTCGTCCGCCTCGGCATGGAGCGCGGCGACCGCTTCGCGCTCATGATGCGGAACCATCCGGAGTTCGTGGAGTCGATGATCGCAGCGTCGGTCACCGGCTGCGTCGCGGTGCCGATCGATCCCCGCACGCGCGGCGACAAGCTCGCCTTCACCCTGCGCAACGCCGGCTGCCGCATGGTGATCTGCGGCGACTATTGCTACCCGCAGATCAGCGCCGTCCGCGCCTCGCTGCCCGACCTGCGATCGGTCCTCACCCTCGAGACCGGCGAGACCTCCGAGCCGGTGTCGCTGCAGGGCTCCGCGTCGCTCAACGAGGTGCTCGGCTGGCCCGCCGGCGCCACGGTGAACGTGCGGCTGTCGAGCCCGGAGGATCCGCTGCAGATCATCTACACCTCGGGCACGACCGGCGATCCGAAGGGCGTCGTCTTCCCGAACGGGCGCTGGGGCGCGTTCGCGATGCTCGGGATGCTGCTCGGCTATCGTCCCGACGATCGTCCATACACCGGGCTCTCGCTCGCGCACGGGAACGCGCAAGCGGTGACCCTCGGCCCCTCGCTGCACATGGGCCTGCGCGCCGTGTTCAGCCGCAAGTTCACGAAGTCGAAGCTCTGGGACGTCTGCCGCCGTTACGGCTGCACGACGTTCTCGATGCTGGGGGGCATGGCGACCGCGATCTACAGCGAGCCGCCGCGCGCCGACGACGCCGAGCACCGCGTGCGGCTGGTCATCGACGCCGGCATGCCGGCG
>JBGPIT010000113.1:0-12558 GCA_041485125.1 Binatia bacterium
CGGCATCCAGCCCGAGCGGGGTCGCCGGCAATCGGCGGCTCCGCTCTCGCTCGCGAAGTCGGTGTTCGATGAAGACGTTGGGGTCGAACGCCTCGGCCTTCGTATGCGCCTCGGCCGCATCTAGACACTCGCCCACCCCCATCCTGTCGTGCGGGATGGAGCGGCGTTCGCCTCGCGGGCAGGTCCGCAGTACCATTCCGGCGCAGCAGCTCATGAGGGATGGAGGCGCCATGCAGTGCAAGACATGCGGAGCGGGCGACAAGGTCGAGATCGCCGCGAAAACTACAGGCCGTGACGGGGCCGGTATCACGAGGTGCCACCGGCTCGAATGCGGCCACGCGTGGCACGTGGTGAGCCCCGCGACCGACGCGCGCGCGCCCGGCGCTGACGGACTGCAAGGTGCCGAGCCAGCGCCCTGCACCTGCGGCGAGATCGCGACGGTGAACAGCCTTCTCGCCGAGGGTCGTCATCACGCGGCCTTGGGGGAGAACCTCACCGAGGACGCGTTCAGGCAATGGCTGGAGCAGGTGCTGCAAGCGCTCGACGGCATTCCTGCCGAGAGCAGCGCCCCCAGCCTCGCCCGTTCCGCCGCGACCGCCGCGAAGTCGCAGACGAGCGGCATGAGCAAGAAGATGAGCGACCTGAACAAGCTGCTGGGGCGCGCCATCAAGGCGGTGTCTTGAACGCGCGCGCGACCCTTCCTACTCGCCAGTGACCTCATCTCCACGCTGACGAGATCAGTGCAGAGCGCTCTCGATCTCGCCGTCTCTACGCCGCCGCTCTTCGTCTCGTCCTCGGGACGGCGGTCGTCATAGCCGCGCCCACGTCTCGGACTTCCACGACGCTCCGTGTCCTCGGCGTTGTCGTCATCGTCGGCGGCCTCGTTCACACCGCTCATCGGGGTCGACCGCGCCCGCGCGATCGTTGATTGGTGGGCGGGGCAGGGGTCGGCGTTCCTGCGCGTCTGGGCGGGCGTCGCCCTCGGGTTCGGGTTGTTCCTGGCCTGCGCCGTAGCCCCTCGGACAGCGCGCTCGACGCTTGATTTGTCCCCCCTCTCACCGACGTGAAGCGGTTTCGGATCGGCACACTTCCGCCGGTACCTGACTGCGCCGGCTAGAGATTCGACGTAAGGACTCGTTGAGCGCGGGCGGGATTGACGCCGCGGTTCGACGCGCGCACAGTCCATACTGACGTTGCCCGCGTCGAAGGTTCGCCATGCGGCACGTGATCGGAATCGCGATTGTCCTCACCGTGCTCTTGGGACGTGACGCGGACGCGCGCGTCACGTGCGGCAACGACCCGAGCGATGCGGCGGCGGTGACGGCCGCGGAAGCCGGGGTGGCCTCGCAATGCAGTTGCTGCGCGCCGCGCCGGGGCTATGCGAAATGCGTCTCGTCGGTGCTCCGCGCGGCTCGCCGCACGAAGGCGCTCGCGAGCCGGTGCATGATGAAGGTACGACGCGACGTCGCGCATGCATGCCCGCTCGGATCGACGACAGCGTGCACGCTGTGTAACGCGGACAGCGACTGCGCCGCCGGAGCGTTCTGTGAGTGCCGACGGGGAAGCTGCACGACGACGGCCGGCGTCTGCGTAGTCCGCCCCCAGGTGTGCCCCGACGTCGTGGCGCCCGTCTGCGGCTGCGATGGGACGACCTACGGCAACGACTGCCTCCGGCAACAGGCCGGCGCGTGCAAGCTGCACGACGGGTCGTGCGTCGCGACGGGCGGCTGCTTCGATACGATCGCCGGTCAGTGCACGGGACAAGCCTGCTCGCCCGCCGCCGGGTGCCCGCTCCCGAACGAGTTCTGCTCGCCCGCGTGCGGGTCACCGCCGCCAGCGGGGACGTGCTTCGACACCGTGGCCCGCAAGTGCACGACCGAGTCGTGTGGCGCTGACCACGCCTGTCTGCCGAACCAATTCTGCGTGACGACCTGCCCGCCACCGCCCCCGAGCGGGAGGTGCTTCGTCACCGTGGACGGGCAGTGCAGTCAGGAGTCGTGCGGGCCCGGAGCGCCGTGCCGAAATCCAAACGAGTTCTGCGATCCAAAATGCGGCGCGCCGGCCTGCACTACGGACGCCGACTGCAATGACGGGAACGCGTGCACCGCCGACCATTGCGACAATGGCACCTGCCAGCATGCGTGCGTGTGCCTCGCACCCACCGGCGCGTCGAGCTGCTGCCCAGGGCCGGCCGCGCTGTGCGTGGTCCCGTGCGGCGTGAGCGCCGATGGAACGTGTGGCGGTACATGTTCGATCGACGAGGTCTGTACGGCAACGGACGACGGTTGCACCTGCGAGTCGAGGACACCTGCGTGCGGCGCCACCTTTCCCACGTGCGACGGGAGCTGTCCGGTCGGCAGCACGTGCACGAGCGTGACTGGCGCGCTGGCGTGTCAGTGTGTGCCGACGGGCTGCATTGACTGCCCGACGCCGACACCCATCACCGACCCGACACCCCACTTCCCGACCCCCACACCGACGCCGACGACGCTGCCGCCGGGAACCTACGCCAATGCAGGTGGGACGTGCCGATGGACACTCGACTGCCCGATCCTCGCGTTCGGGGACGGCGGGAATCTCTGGCCGTACGCGCCGAACGCGACCAGTGGAGCGTTCGTGAACGGGTGGGTGCAGTGGAGCCTCGGACCTTACCCGACCGCACCCGTGAGCACCTGTAACAACTTCACCGGCACATCCACGTACCCAGAGCTTCCTACCCGTGTGCACGGAACCGTCTACCCGTTCGCGCTCGAGGGTTCCTGCTCAGACGTGGATGCCGACGGGAAATCCTACGTCCTCACTACTACCCAGAGCTTGGAGACGTTCTATTCGCGGGGAGGCGGTGGAAAAGGTGGTGGCGGGGCCGGTTGGAAGGTGCGCGACACAGGCGGCACGACAACCATCAGCTATCCGTAAGGAGCATACCTCAGGACGGCATCGACCGATGTCGTCTCGCCTCCGCTGGGCTCAGCGAGCCCGAGCTGGTCGAGAGCGCGAGAGCGCCCTCGACCGCCCCGCCTCAATTTCCTGGATGACGATGCTTGCTGCCGTGGTCACATGGTTTCGCACCCATCTTGCAACCCATCCTGCAATCCATCTTGCAACCTTCGCCACTACTGCAACCCGTCGAGCTCACCCATTTGCTGGAGCTACATTCTTGGCAGGCTCCGCCGGCGGATCGGATCGCACCATCCGAGTAACACTGACTTTTGTACGCGCATTCGTCAGATCCGCACGCGCGAGTCACGGCCGCTTCCATTCGATGCCCGTGGCACGGCGCGCCGTCGGGGACGCCGCAAGGGTGATGAGGGGCGCAAGATAGAGCGAACAGGGCCAGAGCAGGTAGCAGCACGCGTGCGTTCGTGAATCCCATGGAATGTCCTCCCAAGTCGGCTGTACTCCACGGACACTAGTCAGGCAATGTAGGCAGCCGAGCTACCAAGGGCTGAGCGCGACATTCGCGCCCGCCTTCTTGTGCGCGTGCCGTCGGTCACACCCGGAGCTTCGCGAACGCGAACGGCTGCGGAGAAACGAAGCGCATCCGCGCCCCGGTGCGCGGATGGTTGAAGGCGAGCACGTGCGCGTGCAGCGCTAGTCGACCGAAGGGATCGGTGCGGCTGTCGTAGGCGGCGTCGCCGGCGATCGGGTGCTCGAGCCCGGCGAGGTGTACGCGGATCTGATTGCGACGCCCCGTCTCGAGCTGGACCTCGAGGAGCGTGTGGCGAGCGCCGTTGCGGAGCACGCGCCAGCGTGTGATGGCCTCGCGTCCGCGCTTGGGATCGCGTGTCGCACGCACCCGACCGGGTACATCGTCGACGAGGCGGTTCTCGACGCTCCCCGCCTCGAGATGACCCTCGACCACCGCGACGTACGTCCGCTCGACGGTGTGCGCGGCGAACTGCGCTTGCAACGTGCGCTTCGCTTCCGGCGACGTCGCGAAGACGAGCAATCCAGAGGCGTCTCGATCGAGCCGGTGCACGATGAAGACCCGGCTCGGCGGCATTCGCGCTCGCAACCGTTCCCTGAGATGCGCGTAGACCGTTCGCTCGCGCTCGCGCTCCGTCGCGATCGTCAGAAGGCGGGGCGGCTTGTCGACGACGACGATGTCGTCGTCCTCGTGGACGACTCGCAGCCCCGGCGGCAGCGGCGGGAGGCGCGGCGTCTTGCTGGTGACCTCGACGACGTCGCCGGCGGCCAGAGTGGTGTCGGCGCGGCGCGCCGCCTTGCCGTTCACCAGGACGCGGCCCGAGGTGAGCATCTGCTTTCGTGTTCGGCCCGACGCCTCGGCGAACAATCGACCGAGACACTCGCCGACGGACGCCGGGGCGGGAACCGTGTAACGCACCCGGCGCAGCGTATCCGGCCTGGGCGGCCAGCGGAATCAAACGAGTCCGCGCGCGGCGGGCGACGCTTTCCGTCCTTGCGACTTACCACTGGCAGTGGTGAGAATCGCGGTATGGCCGGTCGGAGAGTCTCTCGGCGGACGCTCGCGAGTGTTGCCGCTCTGATTGCGACGCGTACGAAGAAGGTGAAGATCTCGGTCTCGCTGTCGGAAGGCTTGCTGCACGCCGTCGACGCGCTCGCGGGCAAGTCCAGCCGCTCGGCGTGGATCGAACGGTCTGTGCGAGCGTCGGTGCAACGCGCGCTCAGGCGCCAGCGGGACGAGAACGAAGCGCGCCTCCTGAACGAGCACGCCGACAGCCTCAACCGTGAAAGCGCGGACGCCCTCCCCTACCAGACCCCGGTGGACGACCTGTAGCTACTCGACCCACATCATCGGCACGGTCCCGTCGAGTCGACCAGCGGCCCCTCGTCGAAACATCGGCCGAAGAAGCCGTTCGGCACACACACCTCGACCGCGCCGTTGCAGCGGCCGCCTTTGCCGTCGTCGGCAACGAAGCTCAGATGGTAGACGCGGCCGTCGAGCCAGCGTGAGCGCTCGGCGCGGACGCTCGGCATCGCCGTGCCGACGCCGGTCGCGTCGGGGCACGTGGCGCCGTCTCCGAAGCCGTCCCGCCACTCGTCTTGTCTGATGCGCGTGGTGACGATCGTGAGTGGATCGCCATCGGGATCGGTCACGCCGACGATCGACACGGGAACGAGCCGGTGGTCTGCGGGTCGGATGATGGGATCGGCGGCGTGCGCGCGTCGGCAATCGGGAATGTGATTCTCCGTCGACTGCGGCGTCGGCGTTGCTGACGGTGTGGCGGTACGTGTCGACGTCGGCGTCGACGTCGTCGTCGGCGTGCGGGTCGTGGTTGGCGTCCGTGTCGAGGTCGACGTGCGGATTGGTGTCGATGTCGCGGTCGGCTCGGCGGTCCGAGTCGTGCTCACCATCGCGGTCGGGCTTTGCGTCGGCCTCGCCTGCTCGGTCGCCGTCGGCGTGGCTGTGACGATCGCCGTCGAGGTGTTGGTGGATGTCGGCGTGGACGAGGCGGTTCGCTCCGCCGTCGCGGTCGGAGCGGTCGTGGGGATCGCGGTGATGGTCTTCGCTACTTCGGTCGGCGTGGGCGTCTGAGTGGGCGTCACCGTCGACGTGGCGCTGGCGGTTTTCACCGGCGTCGCGGTCTGCGTCGGCAGCGATGTTTCGGTCGCCGTCGGCAGCGGCGTCGCGGTCTTCGTCGTCGTCGGGGTGGAAGTCGTCGTCGTCGTCGCCGACGCGGTGGCGGTCGGCGTGCTCGTGACCGTTGCCGTTCGCGTGGCCGTGGCCGTGGCCGTGGCCGTCGTGGTAGCCGTTGGCGTGGTCGTGGCCGTCACCGTTGGTGTGGCGGTCGCCGTCTCCGTCACCGTCGCGGTGACCGTCGGGGTCAGCGTCGCGGTCGGCGTGGCGGTCGGCTGCGGCGTCGGGGTCGGCGTAGTGCTGGCGGTCGGGGTCGCGGTCGGCGTCGGACTCGCGGGCGACCCGCACGAAGCGACGAGCGCTTGCACCACGACCGACGCGGCGCCGAAGGGAGAGGTCCCGACGGCGAAAATGGTGTCGTCGGTTTGCGTGAAGCCACGAGCCATGGCCGCGGCCGGCACGAGCAGGTCTGGTCCCGCGCTCCAGGTGTTGTCGGCAGGGTCGTAGATGTCGGTGAACGGCAGGTTGAACTCGGCCGACATACCGCCGATCACGATCACGCGGTCGCACAGCACGCCGACGAGAGTCGCGGCGCGGCGGCTCGGCAGATTCGCGCCAACCGACCACTCGTCGAGCGCCGTATCGTAGATCTGGAGCGCCCTCGTCATGACGCCCTGGCGGATGAACCCGCCGGGTACGTACACCTTACCGTCCATACCTACGGCCGACACATCGGAGACCGGAACGGGAATCGGCGCGAGCGTGGTCCACGTGTCGCTCGCTGGGTCGTACCCTTCCGTGGTGCCCATGATCGTTCCAACACCGACGCCGGCGCCCGTCCTGCCGCCGATCGCGTAGATCACGCCGTCGAGGGACGCCGCCGCCAACCCCGCCCGCGCATCCGCAAGGCTCGCGGCGATCGACCAAGAGTCGGTGGCGGGATCGAACACCTCGACCGCGGCGCTCGGTCCGGACGTTCCGCCGATCGCGTAGAGCTTCCCGCCGAGGACCGCCCCGGCGAGCGCGGACCGAGCGATCGTCGCGCTCGGTCCGGTGGACCACTCGTCGAGGGTCGGATCGTAGATCACGAGATCAGTCGTGTTGGCGCCGCGAAATCCGTGGCTCACGTACAGCGTGCCGTCGATGACGCCGCCGGCCGCACCGTGTACGCCACCCGGAATGTCGGCGCGAAGCTCCCACGTGAGCGTCCCCGGGAACGGGGCCGCCGTCGCCTGCTCGAGGCCTGCACCAAGCGTCGCGATCGACAGTAGAATCACGACCCACGGAGTCCGGATGCTTCGGTGCGATCTCATAGACGCGGCTTCCTTCCTGTCGCGTCGCGGATCGCGCAGCGTCTGGCGCCGCATGATCACGCGAGAAACGCGACACGGGACGACGCATGCTCTGCGCGCCCGCGGGCAACCGGCAGCGTCGCCCGTCGAGCGGAAGAGCAACCGTCATGCCGCGCCCGCGCTAGGGCCACCGCTGGCACTGCGCGGCACCTTGTTCACGCGTGGACCAGCCGACCGATAGAGTCGAGCATATGGTCGTGCGACCGAATTCGTCACGACCGTCGTATAGATGACGGCGAGGGCAGATCAGCGCGCGGTCATTGCTACGCTCTCGCACACGTCGAGCACGCCGGGATTCGGATCAGCCATGCGCGGCGCGTTGCCAGATCTCGCGGCGCCCAGGAAGTCGCGTCGCGCGCGACGGACCATCACGTGCCGGCGCACGCGATGCTCCTCAGTGCGCGTGATCACACAGCGAACGCGCGCCGCACGATAGCGGCGCGCTGCGTTCGCGGGATGCGCAGCGGCCGCACGCGAGAGAGTGTGTCAGCTCGAAGCGCGACGAGGCGAGCCGTGCCGAACGGCCGCGCGGCGTCCGCTTGGACGCGCACGGCCGTTCACGGCTTGATGGACGCGACTCGCGCCGTCAGTCGGTGCACACACAAGTCGGGCCGGCGAGGACGCAGACGTCGCTCGGGTTGGGACAGAGCCCGCCGCATTGAGAGCCACCGGCCGTGCCGATCGGCATCAGGCCGCAGGCGGTGGCCGTGTCGACGCAGCCGCACTGCTGCTGCGAGACTCCGAGACAGACTTGTCCACCGGGACACGTCCCGGAGCAAAGGTTCCCGGCGCCGAGCGCGCATGGGATCGGCGTGGGCGTCGGCGATGGGGTGATCTCGGGAGTGGGCGTCGGGCTCGCCGTCGCACCGACGATCCTCGCGGGGACGCAGAGCTCACGCGAGCGTGTGACGTGGATCGTCGACGGGCCGAACTGATTGTCGATGAAGATGTCGCCGACGTTCGGGTGCGCCGGCTTGGTGCGAAGCTGGTAGCACAGCAGATTGTTGTCGAGGTCGACCGTCGGCTCGTTGTTCTTCGACACCGCCGGACAGAACCAGAGCGGCCTCTTCACGGCCGACTCCACCTCACCGAACTGGTCCAAGATGAAGATCGGCGTCCGCCGGCGGCCGCCTTTCACTTGGTAGCACTCGAAGTGATCGACGCCCGGGACCGGCGAGGGCGGCGGCGGCCCCTTCAAGTCCTTGGCGGTCGGGACGAGGAGCACCGTCGGCCGGATGAGGTCGATCGTGAGCGGACCGAACACGTCCACCACCATGAGGTCGTGGACGGGCGTGAACGGGGGCTGCGGATTGCGGATCTCGTAGCCGGTCAGATGATTCGCCGAGGCCGCGCCGTCAGTGCCACGCGCCTTCGGCAGCCCGACCAGCGCGGGGTTGCAGAGCCGCTTCAGGCGGCGGAGGTTGACGGTCGACGCGCCGAAGTGCCCGTCGAGGATCACGCCGTTGAGGGCAAACGGTGGACCCTCTCGGTCGACCTCGTAGCAATGGTACGGCAGCAGCGGCGCGATCTGCGCGTCGGCACGCGCACCGATCACGAGCGCCGGCAGCAGCGTTGCGAGCAGGGTCCAGCGAAGAGCTCTTTGGGTGTCGGACATCGTCGTTGCCTCCGTGTCGTGGGGCGGTGTTACGAAAGCGTTGCGGCATTCCTCGTGCGGTGGTCGATGCAATTCACCTAGCTGTCGGCGCGATCACAACTGCTAACCACCGTGCGACGAAGTATGTCAAGAACAATCGTTACGACACCGGTGCATTGCGCGCGGGGCGGCGCGAGATCCCCCGGGGCTGAATACCTCGGTCGCGGCGTGCGCGCGGTTGGCGACGTGCCGCAACGGCGGTAGGCTGGAGGGTGTTCGACCGGCCGATGAAGGAGCTCCCGTGAACCGCGTGTACGTGATCACCCTATTGCTCGGCTGCGCCACCGTTCCGGCCCTGGCTGACAGCACGCTCGACTCGAAGCTGCGCTGTCAGATGGAGTACGGCTCCGGCTCCGACATGGACGTCGCGTGTGAGCGCGGCGTCGATCTGGCGGCACGCGCGTCCGACGCCCGCGAGGCGCTGCGTGGCTGCCGCGACACCGACGATCCGACCCGCGCGCTCGCGTGCCAGCGGGGCATCGACCTGCACGACCACGCGCAAGACAAAGCGAGCGGCGACACGAAAGGGGAGGCCAAGAGCAACTTCTCGTACAGCTGGAAGCAGGGAGGAAGCGGATCCGTCGGCGTAACCGTCGGCGACTATCAAGCGACCGTCGGCGACGCGGAGAAATCGATGGGCGAGTGTATGCGCGCCTACGAGGGCAGCTCGACGCCGCCGAGCTGCCTCTCCGGTCTCAAAGTGCAGCGCAAGCCGTCGGACGCGCCGCCGATCGGCAGCGAGCGCTGAGCGCTCACGGGTAGCTGGTCGAGTCGACGGGGAAGCCCGCGATGCCCTGCTGCGCGAACGCTTCCATCGCGCTCGGGCGATAGAACGGCGATCCCACCGCGTTCCAGCGCTGCACGACGCTCGTGTGCAGCAGGTCGCCTTTCTGCACTCGTCGCGCCGAAATCGGCAGGTGATTGAACGGGCGTGACGTCCACGGCGTGTGCCACGGGCGGCCGAGCGGCTGCGGATTCGGCTGGTGCACCAGTGGCGCCATGAACACGAGGTTCAGCGCGGCGAGCTTCTTCATCATCCAGCTGAGGGCGACGTCCGAGAGATACGAGCCTTTCGCGTCGTAGCCGCCACCAACGTCGGCGTGCGCACCGACGA
Organism: Binatia bacterium; assembly: GCA_041485125.1. GTDB lineage: Bacteria > Desulfobacterota > Binatia > UTPRO1 > UTPRO1 > JBGPIT01. The sequence goes on from JBGPIT010000113.1 coordinate 9,681, forward strand.
ACCACGCCTGCTCGATCCCGCTGCGCGCATCCCAGCGTGTGACCGGAAAATCGCGCCGCATCTCGTCGACCGCCATGGCGTGGAAACCGTGCTCGACGTTGTCGCTGAGGCTCGTATCGGTGAAGCGCAGCACGTCGGTGCGGGTGTCGCCGGCGTAGATCGGAATCCCCATCGCGCCGACGGTATCCCAGACGGCAACCGACTTGATCCGGATGTCGGGCAGCAGCGCATTGGACGGAAGCTGCTTCGCGAGCATGCTTTGCACGAAGCTGACGAAGATGTTCGCGATGCTCGTCAGCTTGCCGGCGCCGGCGAGCACCATGTTCTTCGACCGTGCCCACGCCGCGACGCCCAGGCGATACGCCTCGTCCTTGTCGGCGGGATTGTAGGTCGCGCGGTCGAGGAGCCCGACGCTCGAGATCATGCCGGCGAGCGCGCGGGCCGTGTACGCACCGCGGCTGAAGCCGATGATGTGGATCTCGTCGCCGGGATCGTAGTGCCGGGAGACGAACGTGTACCCGCGCACGATGCGCGCGATCACTCCCATGCCGAACGCGCCGCCGAGCAGCTTCACGGCGAGATTCTGCGAGTCGCCAACGCCGTGCATGTACTTCGCGACCTGGACCGTCTCGCCTCCGGGATCCGCCAGCACGCGCTCCTGCTCGTTCCGGAGCGTGAGCGTCTCGGGCGTGACGTTGCCGGCGAGGTTCGCGAACAGCTTGACGACGTTGGTGCACGCAGCGCCGTCGAGCTCTCCGTGCGTGTCGGTCTCGTCGAGCGCGGATACGCCGGTCTGATCAGGCGGGCCGTTCCAGGTTCCGTCGGCACAAAAGATGATCGTTTTCCCCATACGTGGCTCCCCTCACCCCAATGGAATCGAAGGCGCAAACTATCCCCGATCCCGCCGAGCACCGACAAGCGACACGATGTGAATCCCTGTGTCGTTCTGATGCAAAACCCGTCCAGGGTGTGTCAGTGCGACACTACCGCAAACAATAGACGAGCCGGGTCATAAGTGGTGGGCAGAATCCCACCGTTCGGGTCGCGCCCGCGGGCAACCGCTCGGACGCTAAGTCGCCGCGCACGCTCACCGGTCGCGGCGCGCGATCAGTGGTCGCACCACTCGTGGTCGGCGCCGGCCGTGCAGAACTCCTGACAGTCGGGACGCGATGGATCGATCGGACAGCCGAGCGCCTGCTCCGCCGACGGTTGCGGCTTGCCGGCATGGTCCTCGTGACCACGGCGATCGTCGCGAGCGTCGTCACGCGCACGGTCGACGTCGGGCGCGCGGTCGTCGTCACGCACCCTGCCCTTCTCCTCGCGCTCGGTCGCGGGCTCCGACTTTTCTTCGATGCCGGGAGTGGGACGCGGCGTGGAGGGCCTTCTACGCGCCGATCGCCGCTTCGCGGGGCGCGGGGTTTCGATCGGGAGGGGCCCACGCGCGACGAAGCCGTCACCCGAGGGCACGAGCACGAGCACCCGCGGCTGTCCTGCGGACGGACGGGTGTAGCGCAGGATGATCGTCTTCGCCGACAAGCGGCCGCCCTGCACCTCGAGCGTGTCCGGCTCGCCCTCGCGCTCGAGCAGGCGGCGCAAGCTCGGATGGTCGCGCAGCGTCCGATAGATCACCTTGCCCGGGCTCTCGGCGCTCGCGCCACGAACTTGCAACGTTTCGCCGCCATGGGTGTCCCACGGCTGCGGGCTCACCAGCGGGCGCGTCGCCGAGCACCCGGCGAGCGCGAGCAGACCGGTCACGGTCAGCGCGCGAAGCATTCGACCCATCATCGTTGCACCTCCTCGTTCAATGCCTTGATCGCCGCCTCGAGACGGTCGCGCACGCGCGTGTCGCGCTCGTGCTGCAGCCGATCGGTGAGCTTGCGCAACGCCTCGGGACAATGCCGGTCGCCGAGGATCTTCGCCGCCCACGCGCGGCGTTGCCACTCGGAATCGTCGACCAGCGCCTCCAGCGGGTCGACGATCACGCTGCACGGCCGGGCGCCGAGCCCCTTGATGCTCGCCATCGACACCAGGATCGACGGGTTCGACGTCGACCTCAGCAACAGGTCGGTCGCGGCGCCGCTGTCGTCGCCTGCGAGCTCCTGGGCGAGCTCCTGGATGAGCGCGAGCTTCGCCTCCTCGGCGGTATCGTCACGCTCCAAGCTCGCGAGCGCGTCGCGGTACTTGGGAGGAAGATCCGCGGTCGACACCGGATGCGGACTCGGGGCGTAGTGACTGAGCTGCTTCACCGGAGCGTCGTCGGAGTGGCATGCGAAGAGGGTCACCGTGACGAGCATCACGGTCGCGACCGCGGCGTCCGGCGCGTGGCGCGCGCTCAAGAGCACGAAAGACGTTCCATCACGGGGTAGCGGATTTCATAGCGGCGGGCCCCGCCCGGGTCCAGCGAGACGGCGATGCCCGTGGCCGATGCGGGCGCCGCCGACGCGGAGGCAGCGTGCGGCGAAAGCGGACGCTCCGACGCGATCGTGACGCCTCCGCATGAAGCGAAGCTCTCGGGCAGTTCCGCACGAAGCGGTGCATGGCACGTGTCGCCACTCGGTCGGCCGCGCATCGTGATTGTCCCGAGCGCCGTGCAAATTTGTCTGCGCGTCGTGAACCTTCTTCTCCTCCGGTAGCGCGCAACGTGCTTGTCGCGGGCGAATCCGCCTCGCCGCACATGGCGCAACACTTGCTCACTTCGCGGCGATGGTCGCGACGCGCGAACCGATCTCCAAGACCGCGAAGCGTGAACACGGATCGCGCGGCGGCTTGCCGACGCCGGGAACGGCGCGCGGAGAGACGCCGTCGTCCGCGACGAGCCCGGACGGACGCAACCCCTGCGCCGAGACCCTCATCATGATCGTCGAGGACGATGCCGATC
>JBGPIT010000114.1:0-12517 GCA_041485125.1 Binatia bacterium
AGGGCAGCAACAGCGATACCGCAACGAGGAGACGCAGGGTACGACGCATGTCAGGAGTCCTTTCGGGGGAGATTGGAAGCGCCTAACATGCCTCGGCCTTGACCGGCTTGGCAAGACGAAATGCCGGTCGTCGCGCGCAAAATGATCAACCGAGCCGATGGGGTTTTTTGCTACGCGGGAGGGAACACATGCAATCGTTGACTTCGTATGGACCATGGGGACTCGTGACCGGCGCGTCGGCCGGGATCGGGGTCGCGTTTGCGCAGGCGCTCGCGGCGGCGGGTGTGAACGTCGTGCTCACCGCGCGGCGCGAGGACCGGCTGCGGGCGCTCGCGAGCGAGCTCGAGTCGCGGCACCGTGTCAAGACGCGCGTCGTGCCGCTCGACCTCGCCGACGAGGGTGCCGCCGCCGCGCTCGTCGCGGCGACCGACGACCTCGAGATCGGCATCCTGGTCAACAACGCGGGGTTCGGTCTGGCCGGCCGGTTCGACAAGAATGCCTACGACAAGCTGATGGAGATGGTGAGGCTCAATTGCAGCGCGGTCGTCGCGCTGACGCACCTCTTCCTGCCGAAGATGCGCGCGCGCGGCCGTGGCGCGATCGTGATCATCGCCTCGGCGGCCGGCTACCAGCCGGTGCCGCTCCAAGCCGCCTACGGCGCGACCAAAGCCTTCGACCTCATGCTCGGCGAGGCGCTCTGGGCTGAGAATCACGGCAGCGGCATCGACGTGCTCGCGGTTTCCCCCGGCCCGGTCGATACCGAGTTCCAGACCGTCGCGGGCGAGAAGCAGCATCCGGGAGCGAAGCCGGAGGAGGTCGTCTCCACCGCGCTCGGCGCGCTCGGACGGAAGCCGTCGGTGATCGTCGGCTCGGGAAACAAGGTGCGGGCGTGGTCGCTCCGGCTCGTGCCGCGCTCGCTCGCGGCGCGCGTAGCGGCGACGGTGATGCGCGGCTTCGTGCCCGAGAGCCTGCACTAGGAAGACGCGCCACCGTCGGTCGGCGTGCCGGACGGTGCGCACGCCGGCGCCGATCAGCGGCCGGCGGCGCTTTCGGGATAGTGGCGCCGCACCCAGTCGAGCGCGGCCTCGCGACTCGCCAGCACGCCCTCGAGCTGCGCCTCCTCGACGGCGTGGAGGATTGCGCTGAAGAGCGGGCCGGGGCGGTAGCCGAGCGCGATCAAGTCGTCGCCCGAGACCAGGCGCGGCGGGTGCATCTCCTCGACCGAGAGCGCAGCGAGCTGGGCGCGACAGAAGTCGTAGTATTGCAAGTCACTGCTCGCGGCGCGCGCGTCCATGCGCGCGAGCTCGAGCAGCTCGTCGATGCCTTCTTCGCGCAGGAAGCGCCGCAGCGTCGCACGCCGCATCTGCGGCGCGTTCACCAAGCGCAAGTGGTTCTTCACGAGATAGGCGACGCGCTCCCACACGGCGCGACTGCGCTTCAAGCGCTGGCAGATCGCGATCGCCATCTCGGCGCCGCGGTCGGTGTGGCCGTAGAAGGTGATGCGCTCGACGCCGCCGACCAGGCGGCGGTCGGCGCACACCGGCTTCGCGACGTCGTGCAACAAGGCGCCGAAGGCGAGGGTCTCGCTCGGTGCGCGCAGCTGGTCGATGACGAGGAGGGTGTGGCGCAGGACGTCGCCTTCGGGGTGGTGCTCGGGGGATTGCTCGACGCCTTCCATCGCCGCGACCTCGGGCAAGATCGCGGCGAGGAGTCCCGAGCCATGCAGCAGCTCGAAGCCCCGCTTGGCGGCCCCCTCGGCGAGGATCAGCTCGATCTCGTCGCCGATGCGCTCCCAGGCGATGCGCGTGATCGTCGCCGCCTCGGCGCGGATCACGTCCCACGTCGCCGGATCGATCGCGAAGTCGAGGCGCGCGGCCAAACGGACGGCGCGCAGCATGCGAAGGCGATCCTCGTCGAGGCGCGCGCGCGGATCGCCGATCGCGCGGACGATCTGCCGCACGAGATCGTCGCGGCCGCCGACGTAGTCGATCACCCGCTCCTCGATCGGATCGTAGAACATGCCGTTGACGGTGAAATCGCGCCGGCGCGCGTCCTCCTCCGGGGTTCCGAAGTGCACCGACACCGGATGGCGCGAGTCGAGGTAGACGCCGTCGCGCCGGAACGTCGCGACCTCGATGCGGTGCTCGCCGGCGCGCACCAGGACGACGCCGAACTGCACGCCGACCGGCAAGCTCCCCGGGAAGAGCGCCAGCACTTGCTCGGCAGGCGCGCTCGTCGCGACGTCGTAGTCTTTGGGCGGCCGCCCGAGGATCTCGTCGCGCACGCAGCCGCCGGCGAAGAACGCCTCGTAGCCGACCTGGCGCAGGCGTCGCACGATCGCGATCGCTTCCGCACGCGCCGTGCTCATCGTCGACGATGGTCTCACAGCGCTCCGCGCCCGGTCAACGCGGATGCGCCTTGTACGCCTCCGGAGCGCGTGGCATGTCGAACGCGTGCCTATCCGTCTCGCCGTACCGCTCGCGCTCGGGCTCCTGCTCGTCGTCGCGCCGGCCGCGACCGCTCACGTCGTCGTCGTCCCGGAGGAAAGCGATGCCGGCGGATGGGAGCGCTACACGCTCATCGTGCCGACCGAAGAGAAGTCGCCGACGGTGCGGATCGAGCTCAAGCTGCCGGCGGGCGTCGACGTGATGGGGATCGAGAGCAACGGATGGCAAGCGGTGCACGAGCCGTTTCCGCTCGGCGCGGCGAAGCTGCGTTGGAGCGGCGGTCGCATTCCGCCGGGAGAATTGCTCACGTTCGACTTTCTGGTGTGGAACCCGAAGACGCCGCAGACGCTGCGCTGGGACGCGACGCAGTGGTACGAGGACGGCACCAGCGATCACTGGGGAGAGGCCGGCAAGCCCGATCACCCCGCCTCCGAGACCGTGCTGCGCGAGCCGACGGGCGCTCGTGCGCATCACCACCATCACGACGACGGTGACGCGGACGCGCCGCACGCCGCGGCGGGCGCGACCGGCGCTGCACCGTCGGTCGCGGCGAGCGCGCCTCCGGCGCGAGAGCCCGCCGCCGCGACCGAGGGCACGGAGCAACACGGCGGCGAGCGCCACGAGAGCGGGCTTGCGACCATGCTCGCGCTCGTCGCCCTCGCGGTCTCGGGCGTCGCATTGGTCGTCGCGAGTCGCGGTCGGGGGACGCGCGACCGGTTGCGATGACGACCGCCGATCTGCGCGCGCTGCCCTCGGTCGATCGCCTGCTCGGGAGCGTCGAGGCCGCGCCGTTGCTGGCGCGGATGGCACGGCCGCTGGTGGCCGACGCGCTGCGGGCGGTCCTCGACGAGCGTCGCACCGCGCTGCGCTCGCGGCAGCCATCCCGGCCTTGCGACGCGGCGACTCTGATCGCGGAGGCGGCGGCGCGTCTCGAGCGCTTCAACGAGCCGTGGCCGACGCCCGTCGTGAACGCGACCGGCGTCCTCCTGCACACCAATCTCGGCCGCGCCCCGTTGCCCGAGCCGGTGATCGCCGCGATCGTCGCGGCGGCGCGCGGATCGATCGCGCTCGAATACGACCTCGTGCTCGGACGGCGCGGCGAGCGCGACGAGCTCGTCGAGGAGGATCTCTCCGCCCTCACCGGCGCGCCCGCCGCCACCGTCGTCAACAACAACGCGGCGGCGCTGGTCTTGGTCCTGAACACGCTCGCGGAAGGCCGCGAGGCGATCGTGTCGCGCGGCGAGCTGATCGAGATCGGCGGCTCGTTTCGCTTGCCGCAGATCCTCGCCAAGAGCGGCGCGTGTCTGCGTGAGGTCGGCACGACCAACCGCACGCACGTCGACGACTACCGCGAGGCGATCGGTGCCGCGACGGCCGTGTTGCTGAAAGTCCACACCAGCAACTACCGCATCGTCGGCTTCACCAGCGCGGTCGAGCTCGCCGAGCTGGTGGCGCTCGGACGCGCGCACGGCGTTCCGGTCGTCGAGGATCTCGGCAGCGGAGCGCTCGTCGATCTCTCGCGTTTCGGCTTGCCCAAGGAGCCGGTCGTGGCGGAGCGGATCGCCGCGGGCGTGGACGCGGTGACCTTCAGCGGCGACAAGCTGCTCGGCGGCCCGCAGGCGGGTGTGATCTGCGGCAGCGCCGAGCTGATCGCGCGGGTGCGCGCCAACCCGCTCCGGCGCGCGCTCCGTCCGGACAAGCTCGCGTATGCGGCGCTGGCGGCGACGCTCCGCCTCTATCGCAGCGCCCCCGATCTCCCCGCCGTCTTTCCGGTCTTGCGCGCGGCGGTGCGGAGCCTCGAGTCGATCGAGGAGACCGCCGACCGCGCCGCGCCGCTCGTCGGTCGTGCGCTCGGCGCCGGCTACCGGGTCGCGCTCGTCGAGAGCGAGTGCGAGATCGGCAGCGGCGCCCTTCCCGAGGTCCGCCTGCCGAGCCGGGCGCTCGCGATCACGCACGAGACCGAGGGTGCGGACGCGATCGCGCGGCGCTTTCGGGCGGCGACGCCACCCATCATCGGACGCGTACGCGACGGCGCCTTTCTCCTCGACGTCCGCACGATCAGCGATCCGACCGAGCTCGTGCCACGCCTTGCCCCGTGAGTGACGGCACGGCAGCGCGGTGACGTCGTGAGCGAGACGCTGCACGCGATCATCGGCACCGCCGGTCACATCGATCACGGCAAGACCGCGCTGGTGAAGGCGCTGACGGGCTGCGACACCGACCGTCTCAAAGAGGAGAAGGAGCGCGGCATCTCGATCGATCTCGGCTTCGCGGCGCTCATGGTCGGCGACCGGCGCGTCGGCATCGTCGACGTGCCCGGGCACGAGCGCTTCATCCGCAACATGCTCGCCGGCGCGCACGGCATCGACTTGGCCTTGCTGACCGTCGCAGCCGACGACGGCGTCATGCCGCAAACCGAGGAGCACCTCGACATCGTCCACCTCCTCGGCGTGGATCGCGGCATCGTCGCGCTCACCAAAGCGGACCTCGCGTCGGCCGAGCGCCTGCGCGCGGTGCGTGACGAGATCGCGATCCTGGTCGCGGGGACGCGACTCGAACGCGCGCCGGTGATCGCGGTCTCGAGCGTCACCGGCGCGGGTCTCGAGGAGCTCAAGGCGGAGATCGCGCGCCAGCTCGGGAGCATCGACGCCGAGCATTCCACGGGCCGCTTCCGCTTGCCGGTCGACCGCGCCTTCGTCCTGAAGGGGCACGGTGTGGTCGTGACCGGCACCGCGGTCGGCGGAACGATCGCGGCCGGCCGGGAAGTCCACGTGCTGCCCGGCGGCGCGCGCGCGCGTGTGCGCAGCGTCGAGAACCACGGCGCGGCTGTTCCCGTCGCCGGCTCGCGCCAGCGCGTGGCGTTGAACCTCGTCGGCGTCGAGCACGCCGAGATCACGCGTGGCGACGTCGTCGCCGACCTCGATGTCACGTTGGTGAGCACGCGCTTCGATGCGCGGGTCGAGATGCGGCCGGCGGCGGGGAAGGGCATCCGCACTCACAGCCGGGTGCGGGTGCACGCGGGCACGGCGGAGGCGCTGGCGCGGATCGTTCTCCTCGACGGGCGCGCGCTTCTCGCGCCGAAAGCGTACGCCTACGCGCAGCTCGTCGTCGAGCAGCCGCTCGTGGTCGCGCGCGGCGACCGCTTCATCGTGCGGGCCGAGAACGCCCGCGCGACGCTCGGTGGCGGCGAGGTCGTGGTGCCGTGCGCGGAGCGCCATCGTCGCGGCGACCCGACGGTGCTCGCCGCGCTCGAGACGATCCGAACCGGCGATCTGCACGACGCGGTGGCCGCCGTGATCGAGCTGTCCGCCGACATCGCGACCGCCCCGGCGGAGATTGCCGAGCGCTTGAACCGCGAGGAGCAGGATGTGCGTGCCGTCGTCGACCGCCACGATCCGACGGCGCTCGTCGTCATCGGCGAGGCGGGCGCCGGCGAGCTCTGGACGACCGCGCCGCGCTGGGGTGCGCTGCGCTCGGCCGTGCTCGCGAGCGTCGCGCGCTTCCACCACACGAGGCCGCTCGAGCCGGGCATCGAGATGGAGGAGGTGCGTACGCAGCTGCCGCGTCCGGTGACCGCGCGTACCTTTCGCACCGTCGTCGAGCGGCTCATTGGCGAAGGCGTTCTCGCGCGCAGCGAGAGCCTTCTCGCCGCGCCGTCCCACCGCGTCGAGCTCGGCGCCGACGCGGCGCTCGCGGCCACGATCGAGGCCGCGCTGGTCGAGGCGGGCTACACGCCGCCCGACCTCGCGACGCTCGAGCGCACGCACGCCGTCACGCGCCGGCGGCTGCAGGACGTCCTCGGCGTGCTCGAGAAGCGCGGTCGCGTCGTTCGCGTCGGCGACGGACTCTACTATGCGACCGTCGTCGTCGCGCGCGCGCGCGGTGTCCTCGAGGAGGCGCTCTGCGCCCGCGACGTGATCACGGCGGCCGAGTACCGTGACCGGCTCGACGTGAGCCGCAAGTTCAGCATCGCGCTGCTCGACTACTTCGACCGCAGCGGCGTGACCTTGCGCGTCGGCGACGCGCGGAAGCTCCGTCGCGCCGAGCGCGCGCCCTGAAAGGAGAAGCGACCGTGGCCGATCTCACGCACCGCGAGAGGATCCGTCTCACCGCCCAAGTGGCCGCCGCGGGTTGCGCCGCCAAGCTCGGTCCGGCGGACCTGGCGGGTATCTTGGCGCGGCTCCCGCGGGTGAGCCATCCCGATCTGTTGGTCGGCATCGAGACCTCGGATGACGCCGGAGTGTTCCGTCTCGCGCCCGACCTCGCGCTGGTCTCGACCGTCGACTTTTTCACGCCGATCGTCGACGACCCGACGACGTTCGGCTCGATCGCGGCCGCGAACGCGCTGAGCGACGTCTATGCGATGGGCGGCCGGCCGCTGACGGTCCTGAACATCGCGTGCTTTCCGCAGAGCGGCCTGCCGATGGAGATCCTCGGCGAGATCCTCGCCGGTGGTGCCGCGAAAGCGGCGGAGGCGGGGGCGTTGGTCGTCGGCGGGCACACCGTCGCCGATGACGAGATCAAGTACGGCATGGCGGTGACGGGCGTCGTGCATCCCGATCGCATCACCCGCAACGCGGGCGCGCGTCCGGGCGATCGGCTGGTCCTCACCAAGGCGCTCGGAACCGGCATCGTCACGACCGCCGCGAAGCACGACCGCGCGCCTGCCGACGTCCTCGCCGCGGCGATCGACTCGATGACCACGCTGAACGCGGCGGCCGCCGACGTCGCCGCCCAGTTCGAGGTGCACGCCTGCACCGACGTGACCGGCTTCAGCCTCCTCGGGCACGGCTACGAGATGGCGAGTGCGAGCACCGTCACGCTGCGACTCGAGGCATCGGCGCTACCGCTGCTGCCGGGAGCGCGCGACCTCGCAGCCTTGGGCGAGATCACGGGCGGGTGCAAACGGAACCGCCGCTATCTCGCCGACAAGGTCCGATTGGCCGCGACGGTCCCCGCCGATCTGATCGAGGTCGCATTCGATCCGCAGACCTCGGGCGGACTGTTGATCGCCGTGCCTGAAGCGCAGGCGGTGGCGTTTCGCGATGCGCTCCGGGCGCGCGGAATCGCGAGCGCGGCGATCGTCGGTACGGCGGTGCCGCGCACCGGCGCGGCCGCCGTCGAGCTCGGCTAAGGGCCCGGCGGAGCAGGCGCGGGCGCCGGGGGGCCGTCGGCGGTCGGACGCGGCGGCACGGGCATGATCGGCTTGCGTGCGTCGTCGCGACCCGCGGGACCGCCGGCCGGTGGACTCTCGGGTTCGCCGGGGATCTCCACCTTCGCGAGGACGGCGTCGTCGATCTTCATCCCGGCCTTCTTGCGGAGCTCCTCGAAGCGGTTGTTGACCCGCTCCTGCCGGCGCGTATTGAGGAGCGCGATCCGGATGCGGTCCTTCACCTCGTCGAATGGCTTGTCCTCGCCTTCCTTGCGGTCGGTGAGCTCGATGATGTGGTAGCCGAACGGCGTCTTCACCACCTCGGTGATGTCGCCGGGATTCTGCAACGCGAACGCGGCGCGCTCGAACTCCGCGACCATGCGGCCCTGACCGAAGAAACCGAGATCGCCGCCGCGTGCGGCGGTCGCCGTATCGATCGAGTTCGCCTTCGCGAGCTCCTGGAACTTGCTGGGATCTCGACGGAGCTCCTCGCGCAGCCGCTTCGCCAGATCCTCGTCCTTCACCAGGATGTGGCTCGCGCGCACCTGGCCGCCGGAGAACATCCGCTTGTTTTGCTCGTAGTAGGCGCGGGCCTCGTCGTCGGTGAGCGGCGGGGGCTCCTGGTAGTCCTTCATCACCCGCTGCACGATCAGGCGGCGGCGCAGCTGGTCGACCTGGCTCGCGATCTCGGGGTCGCGATCGTAGCCGCGCGTGGCGCCCTCGTCGGCGAGCAGGTCGTTCATGATGTAGTTCTCGACGAACTGGTGTCTGCGCTCAGTGGCGGTGAGCTGCGTACGCGAGCGCGGTGGCAAGCGCTCGAGCTCGCGCTTGAAGTCGTCGGTGGTGAATTGCTTGTGGTCGTAGGTGGCGATGACCTCGCCGCCGCCTTTGGCGGGCGCGGGTGCCGGCGGGCTGCCAGGGGTCTCGCCACGCGAGCACGCCGCGGCGAGCGCGAGGACGACGACGATGCTGCGATTCCGGCGTGACGGCACACTCCAACGCTCGCGAGCGCGACGAACGGGACGGGACACGGCGGCGAAATGTACGGAGTTCGATTCACGAAGTCAATTTGGGTGTCGTCGATTGACTGGTCGGCAGCACGCAGATAGCTTGCGCCGCTGTACCGCAACGCTCACTGCCTGCGAGGAGGTTCTCACCACATGGAACAGATGCTCGAGCAAGCCGAAGCCGTCCTGCGCTTTTCCGGCGAGCTGCAACGCCGCATGTCGGAGGTGGGTGTCGAGGGAATCAGCGGCGTGATGGGTCTCTACGCCCAGCTTCGCAGTGCCCTCGAGAAGGTGTCGCACGACGAGCTCGACTGGGCGGCCTCCGAGGTGATGCGCGTGCTCGAGAGCCTGAACCAGATCAACGACGAGCTGTCACGTCTGAAGACGCTGAAGCTCACGGTGGAGAACGGCGTCCACTAGGCGCGGCCCGTGCGGCGAGGGTCGCCCGCCACGCGCCTCGTGATTCACGGCTCGACGGCGGCGACGGGGCGCGCCGCGGCGGCGCTGCGCAGCGCGCGCCACCACGTGGTCACGAGCGTGGCGATCACCGCACCGCTGGCGTCGATCAAGACGTCGATCGGCGAGCCCGTGCGATCGGGCTCGAAGGTCTGGTGGATCTCGTCGGCGGCGGCGTAGAGCGCGCAGATCACGATTGCACGGACCATCACCGCCGCGGTGATGCGCGCGTGCGGCGCCGTCAGGGCGCGACAGAGCAGGATCGCCAAGACGCTGTACTCGAGGAAGTGCGCCGACTTGCGTACGACGGTATGCGCGACGCGGAACTGTTGCGCGCTCAGCTCCCCGAAGAGGAATCGGAGGACCGGATCGATGTAGTGATTGGTCGAGTGCGCGGAGAATGCCCCGGTCGAGAACCACGAGATGAACCCCGCCCAGACGAGGACGGGGATCCACCGCCACAGCGCTCCCGGGCCGGTGCGCGGAGCGGCCGTCGGCGCGGCCGGCGGCACGTCGAGCGCGTCAGACGAGCTCGATGACCGCGCGATTGACCACCTCCAGGACCTCGTCGCCGTACTCTGCGTCGATGAAGTCCTCGAGCTTGGCACGTTGGCTCACGTACTTGCGCTCGGCGTCGGGTGACGCGGTCTGCTCGTCGGCGAGATGGCTCCCCGACATCAAGTCGAGGAACGCCAGCACGCCTTTGCATTCCTGCTTGCCCCAATCGCGCTCGAGCTTCTGATCGAGCGCCAGGCGGAGGGTGAGATAGCAGAGCCGGTATCGCATCTCTTCGCTCAGTTCCATGATCGTCCTTTCATCAGCCGTGACGCTCCATTGCGATCACGTACTCGTAGGCGTCGCGGTCGAGCGCGCCCTCCACCTCGCGGCCGTTGATGAAGAGCGTCGGCGTCGACTTGACGCCGAGCTTCGCGCCGGCCGCGGCGTCGGCGGTCACGCGCGCGCGCGCCGCCGGATCGTCGAGGCACGCGCTGAAGCGATCGCGGTCGATGCCGAGTCCCGTCGCCGTCTCCACCAGCGCATCCCGCCCGAGACGATCTTGCGCGTTGAACAGGCGGTCGTGATAGTCCCAAAAACGATCGAAGCGCGCTGCGCACTCGGCCGCGATCGCCGCCAGACACGCCGATTTGTGCATGCGCGCCGGCACCTGCGGATTGCAGTCGGAGTCGAGCGGGAAGTGGTGGAACACGATCTTGATGTTGCCGCCGTGCGCGCGCTCGAGCTCGCGCAGATCGTGAAACGCCTTGGCGCAGTAGCCGCACTCGAAGTCCGAGAACTCGACGATCGTCACCGCGGCGTCGTCGCCGCCCTTGACGTGGACCGGCGGCGGCAGGTCCTCGATCTTCGGCCGCGTGGTGTACCAGCGGTAGAACTCCGGATCGCGTGATTGCACGTCGGCGGGCGTCAGCCGTGCTCCGCTCACCGAGGCGCCGCCGAGCTGCACCGCGGCCGCGGCCGCGAGCGCGACCGCGATCGCGCCGGCACCCGTGAGCGCGCGCGCTCGTGTCAGTCGTGACCCGGGGTCCGCCGGTTCACGTCGCGCGAGCTGCCAGGCGAGGACCGCGATCGTCGCGTTCAGCACGTACATGCCGGCACAGAGGAGACAGATCGTGCCGAGCGCCCATACCGCGAGCGCTCCCATGTAGAGCGAGAACACGAAGATCCACGCCGCCACGGCGACCATCAGGAGCGTCAGCCGCCCACGCGTCGGCGTCGGGGCGCGTCCTCGCCACGCGACCAGTCCCGCGAGCGCGACATACGTCGCGAGCGCCCAGAGCGCGACGGGGAAGCCTCCCAGCAACGCGTACTGGCTTCCCAGGACCGCGTCGCAGTTCACCCGATTGCTGACGTTGCAGAAGCTCGTATACGTCCCGCCCGTCGCGTGCAGCTGGGCGTGGATGTAGAGCATGACGAGGCTCAACGCCGCGTCGAGGCCGAGCACCACCAGAAGCGCGAGCTCCGTCGCGGACCGCGGCTCGACGCGTGCGACTGCCGGCCTCGTGGTACCACTCGGGGAGCGGCGCCCAAGGTCGTTGGGCCTGATCACTGCCTTGCGCGCCATGAACCGCGCATCTTATCGGTGGGTTAGCGCGCTTTCAATTGGATCATCGCGCCGATGAAGAGCCGCGCGGGGGCGTTCTCCGCTGATCGCACGCGCGCGTCCCCGCGACGGCTGGCGGTCAGGAGCCGACGGCGCGGCGTTCGCGAGCGGGGTCGGGCGGTGCGTTGGCGGGCGTACACGTGCTCGTCGACCGTGCGTTGCCGTGATCGCGTCCGGCAGCCGAGCGAAAGGCGCGTCGTCGCGAACGCGAACAAAAGGGGGAGTCGCGGATGGCGACTCCCCCTTTTCGAGCTCAGCGGCGCACCCGATGCCGTCAGCGCTGCCGGTGCTCGGATTCTGGGTGACGGCGCGCCGCTTTCGGGACCGGTAGTAATGCCAGGCGAGGCACTGGCACCACCACCGGTCTGCGTCGCTATCTGACTTCCTGAATGGCGCTCGTGCGTATGGCGTAATTTGCGGTCGTCGTCGTCGATCCGGCCATGCAAATGGTCAGCGGTACGCCCACGAGACCGGCACTGTTGATGTCGATCCAGAACTGGGCCGTATGGCTCCCGATACACGTGCCCCCGATCTGATCCATCTGGAAGAACGCTGCGGGAATGACGCTACCGGCCAAGACGCCACTGACTTGAGGTTGCAGGTAGATCGTGTTCGGTTGGCATCCCGGATTGTCGTCGGTAACGGTCGACGTGATGACCAGAATCCGCCCCGACTTCCCCTTCATCCCGGTAATCGTCTGTATGCACGATGTAGCGGGAGTCCAAGTTGTTCCGGACGCCCCGTTGTTCTGGTAGCGCGAGTGCGAGCCACCGGCGAGTTGCGCACGGGCGGCGCCCGGCACGGTCAGAAGGAGGATGCACGCCGCGGCGGCGTAAAGATGACGCATAGTGCTCCTTTCGTGAGCTGTGTTCCGTTTCGAGACGTTGGTGATGATCGGCTGATCTACGAAAATATGTGGACCTCGCGATCACATGCCGTAGTGCATAGTGATCATGGCGGTCAACTCAAACCTCACGCTAAATCTGCTAATTGTTACGATATGCGACTAGCTGTATATATCTCTAGCAAAGTATTGCGGCGGATGTGCTGGCGGTGAGCGCGAGCAGCGACATGGCGGCGGGCAGGCGTCTTATCGCAGCGCCGACGCACTCCTCGTGAGTCACGCGCACCCAAAAAAGAAAGGGGGAGCCGCAGACTGCTCCCCCTTTCGGAACGGGTTCGAACGGTTCTTTTTAGAACTGATACGTCAAGCGCAGCGACGTTTCGGAACGGCCGCGTTGCGTGCCGAGCAGCCATGGGTCGAAGACGCCCTTTTGCACGTTACCCTGGCCGGGGATGAAGTAGCGCTGCGTGAGGTTGATGATGAAGTTCGGCG
>JBGPIT010000115.1:0-12389 GCA_041485125.1 Binatia bacterium
GCACGCGCTGGTCGCGACGGTGCTCCTCGGCGCGAACTTCAGCTTCAACCTGAACGCGACCGGCGGCCTCGGCACGCACCTGCAAACCGCGCTCCTGCTCGCCTGCGTCGCCATCCTGCTCCGCGCTCCCGAGCGCCAGGGACCGACGATCACGATGTTGGCCGGCGTCTCCGTCCTCGCCGCGGTCGCGATCGTCGCGCGCATGGACTCGCTGCTGCCGCTCGGCTTCATCTTCGCCGCCGCAATCGTGCTGGTGTGGCGTGCCGACGCGGCGGAAGGACCGGCACCGGTGCGGCTCGCCGCGTTGCTCGTGCCGGGCGCCGTCCTCGCGGGCGCGTGGCTCTTCTGGAAGTGGCAGTACTACGGCGACATCCTGCCCAACACCTTCTACGTGAAGGTCGCGTCGGTGCCGGCGACGCGCGCCGGCTTGTACTACCTCTACGTCTTCTTCCTCTCGTATTTGCTCTTTCCGTTCGTCGCGCTGATCGCGGCCGCGATCACACGCGTGGAGCCGCGGCGCGAGTGGCCGATCGTCGTCGCGGCGGCGATCGTGGTGAGCTGGTGCGCCTACGTGGTGCGGATCGGCGGCGACTTCATCGAGTTCCGCTTCATGTCGCCGATGCTGCCGTTCCTTTTCTTGCTGATCTACTGGTCGATCCTGCGCGCGGTGCCGAGCGCGGCGGCGCGGGTGGCACTGGTCGTGCTCATCGCGCTCGGCAGCATCCATCACCAGCTCACGTTCGGGAAGTTCATCTTCGCCAACTACATGTACCGGCCGTCGCTCGCGAACCTGACGATCCCCGACGCGACCGCGAGCTCGCCGACGCTCTGGTCGGAGCTCGAGGTCGGGCAGTATCTCGGCCGCGTCTTCGACTACGACCCGGACGTGAAGATCGCCGTCGGCGCGGCGGGCGTGATCCCGTACTACTCCAAGCTCGGCGCGCTCGACATCTTGGGCCTGAACGACGCCTGGGTCGCGCACCACGGCAAGCCGCTCCGCTTCGAGCAGTACATCGGCGGCATCATGCCGGGGCACGTGCGGGTCGCGACCGTCGCCTACATGGTCGAGCGCAAGGTGAATCTCTTCATCGGCCCCGGCCTCCTGGTACGCGACGATCGCGTCGGCGCGGTGCGCTCGATGATCGATCTGCTCACCGTGATGTTCTTGGAAGACGAGGGTCTGGCGCGGAGCGTCGGCATGCGCCGCGACGAGTTCCCGCCCGACGCGCGCGTCGTCGCGATCCCGGTCCGTCCCGGCTACGAGCTGCTCGCGATCTACGTCACGCCGAGCCCGCACGTCGATCGCGTGATCGCCGCCCAAGACTGGCGGACGTCGCCGCTCCGCGAGCTCGCCGATCTCTGATTCGCTCAGCGCGCCGCGTCCGCGCGCCGCGGGCGCATGCCGAAGAGGCGCAGGTACGCGCGGAAGGGCAGGCTCGCGGCCTCGTGGAGCGCGCGTGTCGCGTGCGCCGGCAATCGCTTCATGACCGGGGCGCGGCTCTGTAGATACATGACGACGATCGAGCCGAGGACCGTGCCGCAGGTGCGCGGCGTCGCGCCGCCGTAGCGCGGCTTCATGACGTCGAGGACGAGGATCACGCGCGGCCGCTCCGAGCGGTTCCAGACGAAGTGCCGGCGCGCGTCGTTGAAGACGACGACCTCGCCCTCGCGCCAGCCGGTGCGTTCCGCATCGACCTGCATCCCGCACGCGTCGACGTCGCCCGGAACGATGAGCCCGAGGTGGACGCGGTAGACGGTGTTGGTGTCGCCGTAGTGCGGCGGCAGGCTCGCGCCCGGCTCGAGCAGGTTGATGTAGGCGGAGGCGAGCTCCGGGATCGACTCGAGGATGCGAACGGTCTTGGGGAAGTGCCGGCAGTTGGCGTCGTGCCGCCGCAAGAACGTGAAGAGGTTGACGCCGAGCCAGCCGGTCAGCGCGACCGCGTCGGGGACGAAGTTCGGCTTCAACGCGTGGGTGCGCCGGTAGGCGTCGAGCTCGTCGCGGATGACGGTCCAGCTCCGCCGCAAGGTCTCAGCCCAAGGGAACGCGTCGGCGTCGTAGAAGGCGGGCTCGCTGCCGGCGTAGTCGCCGTAGATGCGGAAGTGCGCCGGCTCGTCGCTCCGCGGCGGCTCGGGCGCGATGGCTTGGGTGCGGACGGGTTGGCTCATGCGCGCGGCTTCCGGAAGCGGATCTCGTAGAACATGCCGCGGATCACCCAGCGCACGACCGGCTCCGCGCCGGCGGGGAGTAGATGCAACGGCGGCCGCGCCGCGAAGAGCGGATTGCCCCAGATCAGGAGCCGTCCCCACCACGAGTCGCGACGGTGCTCCTCCAGCCCTTCGTCGAGGAGGACGACGAGTCCTCCCGGACGCGTGACGCGCACGATCTCGTCGACGGCGGCGCGCTGGTCGTCGCCGAGCTGGTTCAGCGCGCCGTAGTGGACGACGACGTCGAAGGTCTCGTCGCTGTAGGGCAGGGCAGACGCGTCGGCTTGCTGGACGTGCGCGTCGATGGCGAGGCGCTCGGCGAGCGCGCGCGCCTGGCGGACGACGAGACCGGAGAGGTCCATCGCCACGAGCGTCCCCGTCCGCCCGAGGGCAGCGGCGAGCGTGGGAAGATTCGAGCCCGGGCCGGTGCAATGGTCGAGCACCGTCTGTCCGGGCTCGACGCCGAGGCTCTGCAACAGGCGCGCGCGCTCCGCGGGGATCCACGTCATGGTCGCGAGGCTCATCTTCGCGACCACCCAGTCGTGGTGGCGCATGTCGGCGTCGAGTGCGGCGATGCGATGGCGGATGGCGACGTCGGGTTGCATCAGCGGCTGGGTTCCTGCGCTGCCGTCGCATTCCATAGCACGGCCCGGCGACACCGTGCGCACGGCGGTCATGAGCGTCGCCGGAAGATCGCGACGAAGTAGCGCGAGCGCGGCGGCACGTCGGCCGCCGCATCCCAGCGGTAGACGGTCTCCTCGCCGGGCACGATCTCGGCGAGGCCGACTTGATCGTAGTCGGTGTTCAAGGTGCGCTCGACCCAGGGCAGCAAGAGATCCACGGACTCCGCTCGCCGCGACCACGACCAGTCGACGTTCACGACGACCAGGTAGCGCGGCCGCGCGCGCTCGAGCTCGGCGATCATGTCCTCCTGCATACGGCGCGCGAACGGGTGCGGCTCCATCATCGGGTACATGTAGATGTAGGTCGTCGCCGCCGGACGCTGCGCGTAGAAATAGATCTCGGGCTCGGAGCCGATGACGGCGATCTTCTCGTCGGGCGCGGTGTGCTCGCGGAGCCAGCGTCCGATCTCGACGGCCTCCGGAAACGGGTTCTTCCCGTAGAGCACGCGCGAGAGCGCGACCGGCGAGGTCGGAAAGAGAAACGGCCGCTCCTGCGCGATCGTGAGCGCGACGGCGACGATCGGCAGGCCGACGCGCACCGACGTCGCGATCGCCGGGCCCGCGCTCTCCGCCGCGCGCGCGAGCGCGCTCACCGCGAGCCCGACGAGCACGCTCACCGCCGGCATCAGCAGCAAGAAGTAGTGCTCGGTGAAGCGCGTTCCGGTCGCGACCGCGACGCAGGAGGCGAGCGTGAAGGCCGCGACGAAGCCGGCGCGGCGTCGCGCGCGCGGGTCCCACCACGCCGCGGTCGCGCCGAGCGCCGCCAAGAGCCAGAGCGCCGGCGCCGATCCCGTCGTCCACGCGACGTCTCTCCGCAGCTCGCCGAGCGCGCCGCCCAGAGGCAGGATCGTCACGTACTCGCGCGCGTAGGTGAACGTCCAGAACCAGAACGGCTCGAAGGCCCCGGCGGCGTACATGAGCAGGCACACCAGCGCGAACGGCGCGAGCGCGGCCGCGGCGAAGGCCAGCGTTTCGACGAAGGCGTCGCGCAGCGAGCGTCTCCGGACCGCGTCGACGACCACCCAGAGCGCGCCGAACGCGACGAAGGCCGCGGCGTGCTGCTTCATCACGTAGGCGATGCCGAGGAGGACGCCCGCCATGGCGACGTGGCGGTAGCGTCGCCCGTCGTCGAGACGTGCGAGCGCCAGGACGCCGGCGAGCATCGGCAGGATCACGAAGTGCTCGGCGTTGGCGGTGAGGCCGAGCGTCGCGTGGCTCAGCGACAGCAGCGCGTACGCGGCGGCGGCGCTGACGCCGGCGGTCTCGTCGACGAGCGTCCGGCCGAGACGATACACGACCACGATCGTCGCGACGTTGATCAGCAGCAGGCCGAGCCGGATCGCCGTCTCGCTCTGGCCGAACACCGCGAGGATCGCGGCGTAACCGTAGTAGACGCCGGGGAGCTTCATGTTGTGCGCGGCGACGTACGGGATCTCGCCGCGCAAAATGAGCTGCCCCATGTAGGCGTACTCGCCCTCGTCGCGCTCGAGCGGGACCGAGAGCAAGCCGGTGCGGAGGACGACCGTCAGCACGATGATCGTCGCGAGCGCGAGGCGCGGTCCCCACACCGCGTGCCCGCCGTCGGTCCGCGCGCGTGTCGCGCTCAGCGCCATCCCTCGGCTTGTTGGAGCGGCAGGTTCTCCCACGTGTTGACGGGGCCGACATCGGGCAGGGTGATCGACCAGACGTCACGCGCATGCGCGCGCAGCAGCGCCGCCAGCTGGAGCTCCCAATCGTCGAGGTAGCGGGCGGAGCGTGCGCCGGCGGGCGCGGGCGGCAGCGTTCCCGGCAGCGCGGATGGCGGCGCGAGTAGGACGCCCGCGATCCAGACCTTGCCGCCGCTCCGCAAGATCCGCTCGACGCGCGCCAGCTCGGGCGCCACGGCGGCGCTGCCGAGCTTCATCTTCTCGCCGACGAGTCGGTGCAGGTGGAAGCGGTGCTCGTCGAAGTCGGGAACGGTGATCCACGGCGCGCGCCCGTGGTAGTAGCGCTCGAACGTGATGCCGAACTGCCAGGGAAAGACGACGACGAGATCCTCCGCCTGCGCGTCGCGCGCGACCGTCGACGCGATCAGGTCGAGGTTCGTCATCCGCATCCGCACCGCGGCGTCGACCTTGGCGGCGATGAGCAGCGCCGCGACCGCGACGGCGGTCACGCGCACTGCCTCGCCCCAGACGAAGCGGCGCGCCAGCAGGCTCGTCCCGACCTCGCAGGCGAGCGCGACCGCGGCCATCAGCGAGAGGTAGTACCAGTACTGCGGCCGGATGCGCGCGACGAGGACGAGGTAGACGAGGAAACCCGTCATCGCGGTCACCGTCGTCAGCGCGACGAAGAGCGCGCGCTCGCGGTCGCTCTCCGGCGCGGCTTTCGTCCAGGCGAGGACGCAGCCGGCGGCGGCCGCGACCAGTGCTATGGCCCACAGGGCAGCGAGCAGATCGACGCCGGGCGCCAGCGCGTAGCGCAGCACGTAGACCGCGTCGCCGACCGTCCAGTCGCCCTGCTCGAGCGGCGCGATCCCGAGCGCGTAGGTGATCCACGGCAGGTTGATCGCGAGCGACGCCGACGCGGCCGCGACGATCGCGACGACCGTGCCGAGCGTCCGCCGATCGCGACGCCGCAGACAGACTGTGGCCGCGCCGGCGCCGATCGCCGCCAGCAGGATGCCGTTCGGGAAATAGGTGTGGACGGTGACGAGCGCGGCGAGGAACGCGATCACGAAGGTGCGTCGCGCCGGCTTCTCGACGAGCCGCCACATCGCGCCCATGCAGAAGACGACCGCGACGGCGGCGAGACCGTAGCCGCGCACCGAGTCGCCGTAGATGATCACCGACGGGCTCATGGCGAAGACGAGAAGCGCGACGAGCGGCGCGCTCACGCCGAGAGCGCGGGCGCTCCACCAGAGGACACCGATCGAGGCGATGCCGATCGCGAGACCGAGGCGGCGAAACGCCCCGTCGCTGGCACCCGCGACGCCCTGCCACGCGTGCAGCACGGTCGGCCAGACGAGCGGAAACGAGTCGAGGTGCGCGTTCGCGAAGAGCGCGCGCCACGACGGCATCGTCGCGAGGTTGACGCCGTTGGCCTCGTCGCGCCACAGCGCCCCGGCGTGGCGATGATGGTCGACGTGCAGGGCGATCACGACCAACGTCAGGACCAGCGCCGCGATCACCGCGAGCGGCGGCCGATCGCGCATCAGCGCACGGCCGCGTCGCGCTGATCGTCGCGGCGGCGGAGCACGTAGCCCATCGGCGCACCGCCGATGGTCCGGTAGACGCGCGCGAGATAGATGCCGAGGGCGGCCGCCGCGAAGAAGACGCCGCCGAGGCCGAGCAGCAGGAGCGAGAGCGCGGCGCCGAAGCTCGAGGTCGCGCCCGCCAGCAGGCACCATGCGACGCCGACGACGCCGAGCACGCCCGAGACGGCGCCCAGCACCGCGAGGAGCGCGAGCGGCACGGTCGTGAAGCTCGTGATGATGTCGACGTTCAGGCGGACGAGCGAGGGGAGGTCGTAGCGCGAGCGTCCGACCCGACGGGGATCGTGCTGCACCGAGATCTCGGCGACGCGGAAGCCGAGCCAGGCGGCGAGCGCGAAGAACGGCTTCCCGGGCGCCCACGCGGTGCGGGTCGCGTCGACGACGTCGCGGCGATACGCCTTGAACTGTCCGCCGAAGTCTTGGATGTCGGCGCGCACCAGCGCGCGCGCGATCCAGTGCACCAGGCGCGATCCGAGCCAGCGCCAGGTGCTCTCGTGGCGGACCTCGCGGCGCGCGGTGACGACGTCGACCTCGGGCCGCAGCGCCTCGAGCAGGCGCGGGATCTCCTCGGGCGGGTTTTGCAGATCGCCGTCCATCGTCACGACCACCCGGCCGCGCGACTCGAAGATGCCGCAGCAGAGGGCGGCCGACTGGCCGAAGTTGCGCGTCAGCGCGAAGACGCGGACGGCGGGATTGCGCGCCGCGACCTCGGTGAGGACCGCGGCCGTGCCGTCGCTGCTGCCGTCGTCGACCAGGACGATCTCGAAGCGCCCGCCCCGCGCGGCGAGCGTCCGCGCGATGCGCTCGACGAGCTCGGCGATCGTCGCCTCCTCGTTGTAGAGCGGCACGACCACCGACACGTCGGGCCGCTCATCACGCTCGATGACGTTCACGGCACGCTCCGCAGCACCCGGCGCGCTTCCTCGCGCCCGACGGAGAGCAGCAGATCGATCGTCGAGAGATGCGAGATGAAGGGCTCGTGCAGCTGCGCGTAGATCGGGTGGCGATATTCCTGGAACTCGACCTCGATGCCGTGGCGCGTGCAGAGCGCGACGTCGAGGTAGGATCGTCCGCTCGCGCCCTCGAGCAGGTGCGTCGCGTCGAGCGCCTTCATGAAGGCGATGATCCGATGCGTCGGTCCCGGTTGGTCGGGAAACTCCGCGACGTAGCGCGCTTCGAGACGTTCGGCCGACGACACGATGAGCGGTGTCGTGATGCCGAGCTCTGCGGCGAGAAAGCGGAGCAGGGGAATCGACGCGTCGACCACACGGCGCGCGTCGCGATCGATGGCGCGGTCGAGCGCCGGCAGCAGCTCTTTGGCGAACGGGCTCCGACGGTAGAAGTGTCGCAAGGTCGTGAGGTGCTTCCGCCCCCAGGGCACGACCGGGTCGAGCGGCACGTCGCAAATCCGCTGACCGTGTGCGGGTCGCGCCGGCAGATGCAGCCAATGCGGGCCGCGCGGACCGCGGACGCGGTTGCGGTGTGCCCAGCCGCTCGACGAGAACTGCATCTCGTCGGCGATGATGAAGGCGTCGACCCGGCGCATCTGATCGAAGTATCCGAGCCAGGGCAGGTACCCCGGCTGGATGCCGGCGACTCGGGTAGGCATCTCGTCGGGACGGTCAGCGGCTGGCGCGTCCCGCCGGCGCGATCGAGGCCGGTGCGAGCCTCACGCGGCGCGCGTGAGATCGTCGAGCTCGAGCGGCGCGACCGTGCTGCCGTCGCCCGGTCGCGCGACGTCCGCGTAGCCGGCGTCGATGATCGTCTTCATGCGTCGCTTGAGCCACGCCGGCGCGTCGAGATCGTCGATGTAGCCGTGGTTGCATCGCAGGTAGTAGGCGCGTCCCGCCTTCACCAGCGGCGGGTCTTCGGGTTGATTCACGCGGTCGCGCCACTCGCGGTACGCCGCGACGGCGCGCTCGCGGGGGACGCCGCAGAGCTCGAGCGTGCGCGTGCGGGTCTCGCGCGGCAGCTTCGAGTCCTTGCGGTGGCGACCGATGTAGACGTTCGAGGCGAAGTAGGCGTAGCCGAGGCAGGCGAGCGTCTTCGCGACCGCGCCGTTCATGCGCGACAGCGCGACCAGGCCGGTGCCGCGCGACATCTGCATGTGGCGCGCCTCGTCGATCGCGTGGTTTTTCAAAATCGTCCGCACCACCGGATGCACGTTGGGCTCGTTGATGATGCAGCGCTCGACGGTCTTCTGGTTCACGTTCAAGGCGTAGCGGGTGAAGTAGTAGTAGTGGAGGTCGCCGCGCAGCCAGCCGAGGACGGTGTGCAGCCCGACGTAGTGCTGCGCCATTTTCAACGAGACGTTGGTCGCGCGCAGATCGTCGAGCGTCAGGCTGTAGGCGGCGAGGACCTTGCGGATGACGCAGAGGAACGCCTGGATGTGCATCGTCTCCTCGACGACCTCGCGCGCCATGTAGAGCGCGACCTCGGGGTCGTCGCGGATGATCGTGCCGAGGGCGGCCTCGAGGTTGAGGACGTTGGTCGCGACCTCGGCGACGGCGGTCGAGAGGTAGCTCTGGCAGAACGACAGCCGGTTCAGCATCAGCTGCTTCTCGGGCGCGAGCTCGTGCCAGACCGGCTCGCCGTAGAACCACGTCATCTCGAGTGGGAAGAGCGTGTGGTCGCCCATGGTCGCGGCGTCGAGCTGCTCGGCCGGATCGAGGAAGTGCGACCGCAGCCGGTCCACGTCGCGGTCGCTCACCGTTTGGAGGCGCCGCGTGAATTCGAACGTCGCGGGCATACGGAATCCCCTTGTCGAGGCTGGAATTTCGTCGGTGTAGCACCGGGGTGCGTCGATTGGGAAGCCGCCGAACGCGTCGAAAGACCTTGGCTCCGCGCGCCGAGGTCTAGTAAAGCCTCGGGCACTCCATGCACGTCCTCGTGACCGGCGGTGCCGGCTACATCGGATCGACGCTCGTCCCGCTCCTGCTCGCAGCCGGCCACCGCTGCACCGTCGTCGACCGCTTCTTCTTCGGCGACGGCTTCCTCGCTGCCGCGGCCGAGCGCCATCGCGAGCGCCTGCGCGTCGTGCGTGCCGACGTCCGCCGCGTCGATCCGCGCGTTTTCGAGGGCATCGACGCCCTCGTCGACCTCGCGGGCATCTCCAACGATCCGGCCTGCGAGCTCGATCCCGATCTCACCTCGAGCATCAACCTCGAGGGCGCCGTCCGCGCCGCCCGCCTGGCCCAAGCGGCGGGGGCGTCGCGCATCGTCTTCGTCTCGTCGTGCAGCGTCTACGGTCACGGTGCCGGGCCGGAGCTCACCGAGGAGTCGGTGCCACAACCGGTCTCGCTCTACGCGCGCACCAAGCTCGCCGCCGAGGAGAGGCTCCTCGACCTCGGCCGGGCGAGCGGCGTCACCGTCACGGTGCTCCGGCTCGCGACGGCCTTCGGCCTCTCGCCGCGCATGCGCTTCGACCTCGCCGTCAACGTGATGACGAAGAACGCCTACGTCGCGCGCGAGATCATCGTCGAGGGCGGCGGCAAGCAGTGGCGCCCGTTCGTCCACGTCCACGACGTGTCCGAGGCGATCGCCCGCGTGCTCGAGGCGCCGCGCGCGAGCGTCGGCGGCGAGACCTTCAACGTCGGCTCGACCGCCAACAACGTCCGCATCGTGACGCTCGCGTATCGGGTGCGCGACCTGGTGCCCGGCACGGCCGTCGTCGTCGCCGAGACCGATCCCGATCTGCGCGACTACCACGTCTCGTTCGAGAAGATGCGCCGCACGCTCGACTTCACGCCGGCACGCGACATCGAGGAGGGGATCATCGAGATCCTGGGCGCGCTCCGCGCCGGCAGCGTCGATCCCGACGACCGGCGCTGGTACACGCTGCGCCAGTACATGTTCCTCGCCGACGTCGAGCGCACCTTCAACGACGTCGCGATGGAGGGGCGCATCCTTGCGTAACGCCGCGCTCGCGCCCGCCACCGGCGCCGACGAGCGCGTGGAGTTCTACGAGCACGACCTCGGGGAAGCGGAGATCGCCGCGGTGCGCGACACGCTCGGCACGCTCTTCTTGACGCTCGGGCCGCGGGTGGCGGCGTTCGAGCAAGCCTTCGGCGAGTTTCTCGGCGTCGAGCACGTGGTGGGCGTGTCGAGCTGCTCGACGGCGCTCGTGCTCGTCATGCGCGCGCTCGGGATCGGCGCCGGCGACGAGGTCATCATGTCGCCGCTGACCTTCGTGTCGACCGCGCACGCCGCGCTCCACGCCGGTGCGACGCCCGTCTTCGCCGACGTCGACGCCGCGACCGGCCTGCTCGATCCGGCGGCCGTGGAGGCGGCGATCACGCCGCGCACGCGCGCGATCGTCGCGGTCCATCTCTACGGCCAGCTGGCGGACATGCCGGCGTTGCGGCGGCTCGCCGACCGGCACGGCCTCGCCCTCGTCGAGGATGCGGCGCACGCGATCGAGGCCGAGCGCGACGGCGTGCGCGTCGGCGCGCTCGGCGACGCGACGGTGTTCAGCTTCTACGCCACCAAGACGATGACCTGCGGCGACGGCGGCGCGATCGCGGTCCACGACGCCGCGCTCGCCGCGCGTCTCCGCCTGCTCCGCAACCACGGCATGTCGACCGACGCGGCGTCGCGCCACGGCCATGCCTATGCGCATTGGGACGTCGTCGAGCTCGGCTACAAGGCGGCGATGACGGACATCGAGGCGGCGCTGCTGGCGCCGCAGATCCCGCGCCTCCTCGAGCGCCGCGCCCGCCGGCAGGCGATCGTCGAGCGCTACGAGCAGGCGTTCGGCGACGACCCGCGCTTGACGCTGATGCGGCGGAGCGGGCGCTCGGGGCATCACATCTTCGCGCTCCTCGTCCCCGCGGGTCTCCGCGACGCCGTCCTCGCCGGGCTCTCGCGCCGCGCGATCGGCACCGCCGTCAACTACCGGGCGGTGCACACGCTCACCTACTATCGCGAGCGCTTCGGCTACGCGCGAGACGCCTTTCCGCGTGCCGCCGAGATCGGCGAGCGCACGCTCTCGCTGCCGCTCTGGCCGAACCTGAGCGCGGCGCAGGTCGAGCGGGTGATCGCGGCGGTCGGGGCGAGCGTAGCCGAGGCTGCGGCCGGCGCGCGCTGAGAAGCGCTACCGGGAAGCGCTACCGGCCGTCTTGCATCGTAGCCGCCGGCGCGGTCTCGGCGGGCGTGCCCGACTCGTCGACTTCCGTGAGCGCGTTCACGTAGCCGCCGCCCTCGGCCAAGCGCCAATCGTCGCAGCCGCCGCAGATCGGCGCCGCGTCGAAGCGACCGTCGAGGTGCGCGCGGCGGCGGCGTGCCAGCTCGGCGCCGTTCCAGATCGCGGCGATGCTGCTGTCGCGGACGCTGCCGAGGGGCGCGTGCGCGTCCCAATCCGCGCCGCACATGGTGACGGTCCCGTCTTGAAGGATCATCAGCGACGAGAAGAGCCACGCGCACGGCCGGCGCGCGACGGCGGCGGCGACCGGCACGTCGACCGCGCCGGCGAAGCGCGCGGGCACGATCGTCATCACGAAGTCGCGCGGGCCGAGGAGCGGCCGCCACGTCGCGACGAGCGCCGCGAGCGAGGCCTCGACCGCCGGCGTGCGCATGAACTGGATCGAGGTGATCGGCCGCTCGTGGCCGAGCGCGCGCTTGCGGTCGAGAAAGCCGCGCAGGTTTCGCATCACGCGCTCGAAATGGTCGCGGCCGCGCATCGCGAGGTACGCGACCGGATCGCCGGCGTCGACCGAGCACTCGAGACGGTCGAGACCCGACGCGATCAGCGCGTCGGCGAGCGCGCCGTGGAGCGAGAGCGCGTTGGTCGAGAGCCCGACCTCGCCGATCCCGGCATTTTTGGCGAAGCGGATCATCGGCACCAGGTCGCGGTGGAGCAGCGGCTCGCCGAGGAAATGCAGCCAGAGCTTGGTCGGGTGGCGGGCACATTCGCGGGCGACGCGCTCGTAGAGCGCGCGGTCGATGAAGCCGAGCGGGCGGCTGAAGGCTTGACGCGGACAGAGCACGCAGCGCTGATTGCAGTGGTTCGTCAGCTCGACGTTGATGCGGGTGGGGAAGGGCGCGAGCGACGGCATCGCCGGCATTCTCCCACGCGCCCGCGCCGACTTGCCACCGGCGCCGCCCATTACCCGCGTTGACGCGCGAGCCACGGCCGCTTAGCGTACGGCGTCCATGGCAGCCGAAAACGTTCAGGTTCACTGAGGGACGCGTCTGGGACGATCGTTCACGCGTCGTGCCGGCACGCTCCTTCCGCTCGTCGGGCTTCTGGC
>JBGPIT010000116.1:0-12388 GCA_041485125.1 Binatia bacterium
ATGGACGAGGCCGCCGATCGCGGCCTCGAGGTCGACGCCGGCGCGCTCGCGTCGGCGCTCGGCGTGCCGGTGGTGCCGACGATCGCGGTGAGCGGCGAAGGCCTTGCGACGCTCGCGCACACGCTCACTGCGGCGCGGGCGAGCGGCCTCCGCGTGCGCTATCCCTCGGCAGTCGAGGCGGCGTTGCTGCGCACCCAGCGGCCGCTCGCCGGCTACCTGCTCGGCGCGCGCGCGCTCGCGCTCATGTGCCTCGCTGGCGACGAGACGCTCGCGCCGTGGCTGCAGTCGCATCTCTCCACCGCCGACCTGGCGCTGCTCGAGGAGCAGTGGCGCGAGGTACGTGGGCAGCTGCGCAGCCGCGTCGCCTACGAGATCGCCTGCGCACGCATGCGGACCGCGGAGGCGCTCGCGCAGACGGTCACGCGCTCGGTCGCGCCCGCGACGCAGCCGGCGACGATGCCGGTGGCGCGTTGCGCCGCCGTCGCGCTGCTGGCGCTCGCCGCGGCGGTCGCGCTCTTCGGCGGCGACCTCGGCGTGCTGCCGGCGTTCACGCATCCGGCATTGCGCGTCCTCGCGTGGGCGGCGATCGCGACCGCTGCGATCGCCGCTGATCGCATGCCGGAGATGCGCGCCGCGCTCGGGCGCTGGGCGACGCAGCGAGGGAGCAGCGTCGCGATGCTCTTCGTCGTGCTCTACGTCGTGTACCGGTTCGTCGGCGTCTTCGCCGCCGGCACCGCCGTCGACTTCCTCGAGCACACGGTGTTCGGGCGCTGGTTGAGCCCGCTCGCGATCGGCGCGATCGACCGCGTCGTCGCGCTCGCGACGCCCGCGGTCGACGGCGCCGCGCCGGTCTTGCAGCTCGTCCGCGACATGTTGGTCGGCCCCTACGGCATCATCACGGTCGCGCTGACGTACGCGCTCGCCATCATCCTGCCGATCGTGACCGCGTTCTTCCTCGCCTTCGCGGTCCTCGAGGACTCGGGGTACCTGCCGCGGCTCGCGGTCGTCGTGCATCGCGGCTTTCGCGCGATGGGCCTGAACGGGAAGGCGGTGCTGCCGATGGTGCTCGGCCTCGGGTGCGACACCATGGCGACGCTCACCGCGCGCATCATGGAGACGCGGAAGGAGCGCATCCTGGTGACGCTGCTGCTCGCCCTCGGCGTGCCGTGCTCGGCGCAGCTCGGCGTCATTCTCGGGCTCCTCGGCGCGCTGCCGGTGTGGGCGCCGCTCGTCTGGGGCGGAGTCGTCCTCGGCGTGCTCTTCGCGGTCGGGTTCCTGGCGGCGCGCCTCCTGCCCGGCGAGCGCTCGGACCTGATCCTCGAGCTGCCGCCGATCCGGCGGCCGCAGCTCGGCAACGTCGCGCTCAAGACCGTCGGACGGCTGGAATGGTACTTGAAGGAAGCGGTGCCGATCTTCGTCCTCGGCACCCTCGTCCTCTTCGTGCTCGATGCGACCGGCGTGCTCGGGCGCATCGTGCACGCCAGCGAGCCCGCCGTCGTCGGGTTGCTGCACCTGCCGCCGCAGGCCGCCGAGGCATTCCTCGTCGGATTCTTCCGGCGCGACTACGGCTCGGCCGGGATCTACGCGCTCTTCGAGCGCGGGCTCCTGAGTCCGGTGCAAGCGGTGGTGGCGTTGGTGACGATCACGCTTTTCATTCCGTGCGTCGCCAACTTCTTCGTGATCGTGCGCGAGCACGGCGTGCGCATGGCGTTCGCGATCAGCGGCTTCATCTTCCCGTTCGCGTTCGTCGTCGGGAGCGCGGTGAACGCGGCGCTGCGCGCGGCGGGGCTGTCGTGAGCGCGTCGAGCCGCGGCGTCACGTGTCCGTTCTGCGGCGCGCGCTATCGCGAGGACGAGGGCCGCGCCTGTCGGACGTCGTGTCCGCTGGAGCGCGGATGCCGTCTGCTCCGCTGTCCGCAGTGCCACTACGAGGTGCCGGCACCGAGCCGGCTGACGCGCGTGCTCGAGCGCTGGCTCGGGCGGGTGGAGCCGGGGCCGTGAGCCACGCCGATCAGCCTCTCGAGGAGGTGCTCGAGCGCCTGTGGACCTTGCGCGAGCAGGGCGCCCTGGCGGCGCCCGACCTCGCCGGCGAGACCTTCGACTTCGATCCGCGCGTCGCCATCGCCGAGGCGTGCCGACGCGGCTTCATCACCGCGGGCAACGGCCATCTCGCGCTCACCGCCGCCGGCGAGGAGCGCGCCGCCGGTGTCATCCGCCGCCACCGGCTCGCTGAGCGCCTGCTCTTCGACGTCATCCAGGTCGACGCGACCGCGATGGAG
The DNA here is from genome assembly GCA_041485125.1 of Binatia bacterium. Taxonomy (GTDB): domain Bacteria; phylum Desulfobacterota; class Binatia; order UTPRO1; family UTPRO1; genus JBGPIT01. The sequence continues at coordinate 2,279 of JBGPIT010000116.1, forward strand.
GCCGGCGCGTGCGAGCTCGAACACACGCACGTGCTCTCGGACGAGGCGACGGAGCGGATCTGCGCCTTCCTCAGCCATCCGCCGACGTGCCCGCACGATCGGCCGATTCCGCGCGGCCGCTGCTGCGAGCGATTCACGCGCGAGGTGCGCCCGCTGGTGACGCCGCTCGGCGAGGCCGCGATCGGCGTCGATTGCCGCATCGTCTTCATCGCGTCGCGCTCGCATCGGCGCCTCGACCGACTCGGCGACCTCGGCGTCGCGCCGGGCGCGACCGTGCGTCTGCATCAGCGGCTGCCGGCGCTCATCATTCAGGTGGGCGAGACCGAGATCGCGCTCGAGCCCGAGATCGCCGCTGACATTTTCGTCGTGCCGAGTTGACGAATGGGATCCTCAACCTGGCGCGCGGCTTCACAGAAGGAAGCACGAACGGCCTCTTTGGTTGGCAGAACACCCCTTCTCGGAGCTTCGCGATTCTACTCCCCAACTAGGTAGCGCAGGCCGGCGCGCTCGGCGGGGCTGTGGATGACGTCGATGGCGACGACCCCGATCACGGGCAGAAGGAGCAGGACGCCGGCTGAGCGCCGCGGACGGCGCTCGCGCACGGGTGGTCCAGGGATCACGATCGGCTGATGCACGTGGGCCGGCGATTGTCGCAGCTCTCGGCCTCGCAGATGATCGCGATGGTGGGGTATGAGCGGAACGCCGGTTCGCGAAGATCCACATGCAGAGGGCTCTCATACGGGTGATGCTCATCGCGGCGACGGTATCCGCGCTTCTGCGGTCGACCCCGGCCGCGGCGATTCCCGTCTTCGCCCGCATCTACAACAAGCCGTGCGGTACGTGTCACACGCTGTTCCCGCAACTGAATCCGCAAGGCGAGAACTTCCGTGCTCACGGGTTCCATGGATTGCCGGCGACGGTCGAGCCGATCCATGTCGGCTCGCAGCTCGAGCTTCCCGGGACCCTGCCGCTCGCGGTCTACCTCGGGACCGGCGAAGACCTCGGGAGAACGCACGTCCGCGGCGAGCCGAGCCCCACGCGCGAGCACTTCAACCTCCAATTCCTCAGTCTGCTGGCGGGAGGTGAGCTCGGCCCGCATCTGGCGTTTCTCGTCGACTACGAGCTCTTGGAAACCGAGCCCGAAGTCGGCACGGTCGACGTCTACTCACTGCCCGAGCAGGCGTACCTTCAAGCGCACGCCGAGCCGCTCGGGTGGTTGGGAAATCTCAGGCTCGGATGGTTCGAGCTGCCGCTCGGGGTGTCTCCGCGTGTCCATCGTTTGTCCATGCAGCCCTATCTGACCTATGGCCTCAGCGGTTGCGGCCTGCTCGACCACTCGCCGCCGGGCGTACGGTGCGAAGACGTTCCTGTACCGGGTGAAGCGCAGATCGGCGCCGAGCTGAGCGCGCAACGACCCGCGAGCGGCTTCGGGTGGACGGTCGGGACGACGAACGGCAGCAACACCCGCTTGGACGACAAGGCGAGCCCGGATCTCTATCTGCGCGTCAGCCAGGCGATGGGACTGCACGAGATCGGATTCTTCCTGCTCTACAGTCCGGACGTTCTCGGCAAGGGGCCGAAGGATCACACGCTTCGTCTCGGTCCGGATTTCAACTGGTACACACGGCGTTTCCGCGCGCTCGCGCAGTTTCTCGCCGACTTCGAATCCAATCCGACCGGACGATCGAAAGACCTGTGGTACTATGGCGCCTTCCTCGAGACCGAATACCGCCTGACGGCCGCGATCCTCGGGCTGATGCGGGCGGAGTACGCCTGGACCTCGAATTTCGACGACACCGGAAACGGCGGCGCCACGCGGATGCGGCGCCGGCTATGGGCCGTGACGGGCGGCGCACAATGGCTGGTGCTCCAGAATCTGAAGCTCGTGGCGGAGGCTACCTATGGAGAGAACCGCGAGGCAGTGAGCGATCGCACGTCCGGGACCTGGTCCGTGACGATCCGAGCCGTCACCGCGTTCTGGGCGCTCAAGCCGCCGTTCGCCATCGATCAATGGTCCGACCGGGAGGCGGCACCATGATGCGCGCCCTGCCATGCTGGATCGCCGTCGCGCTGACGATGGGGGACGTCTCGGCGCATGCGGGCTCGGTCGCCGGCACGGCGACGATGGGAGGCTCACCGGCGGTGAACGCGGTGGTCTATCTGCAGAGTGCACGCCCATCGCCGATCCCGAGCATTCCGCCGCACGTGGCCATGGATCAGAAGAACCTGACCTTCGTCCCCGCAGTCCTGCCCGTGATGCGCGGCACGGTGGTGGAGTTCACCAACGGCGACGACGTCCAGCACAACGTCTTCACGCCGTCGGCGCTCGCGGGAAAATTCAATTTGGGGACGCACGGTCCGGGCGACGTGCACAGCATCACCTTTACTCAACCCGGGGACGTGCTGATCCTCTGCAACATTCACATGGAAATGGAGGCGCATGTCCTGGTCCTCGACGATCCGTATTTTGCCACGGTCGCACGCGACGGCAGCTACCACATACGCGACGTACCCGCGGGCACGTATACGCTGAAGATCTGGCGAAAGCGTTGGTCGCCGTTTACACAAACGGTCGACGTGCCGGCGACCGGCGACGTCACCATCGATATCGCGACCGGGAGCTGAGTCCGGCCGGGAATGCCGCTCCCGTTCTCACCACGTGGCTGGAGCATCCGCGTCAAGAGCGTGATGCTCGCGATCGGCTACCTGTTGGCGCTGTCCGCGGTATACGGCGCCTTCACGGTCTACCTCTATCAACGGGAGCTCTCCCAGGCTCACGATCGTCTCCAGCAGACCGCTCGCATCGTGGCGGCCGAGCTCGACGCCTACGTCGCAAACGGCGATCAACGGCTGCAGACGGTGAGCGACCTTCCCGGATTGGCATACGGCCTCCAGACCATCCAGGAGGCGAAACGGAACGGCTACATTCCGCCCTGGACGACCTTGCACTACCTGTTCTTCAAGGCGCCGCCGTTCAACGGCGGGGTACTCCTCCTCGACCGCGCGGGAAAAGTGCTGTGGACCGAGCCCCCGGGCCTCCCGTGGCACGGCCAGACGCTCACCGACTTGGCACCGGTTGCCGAGATCTACCGCACCAGTCGCGGCGCGATCTCCGGTGTCCTTGCCCCCGACCATCTCTTGGCGGAGCCGCACGTTCTCATCGGGGTGCCGATCCAGAATGACAGCGGTGAGCTGCAAGGCATGCTGGCCGGCGTCATCAATCTCGCCGCGACCGAGTTCGGCGACATTCTGGCTGCGGTCTCGACGGCGGGAGGTCGGTTCGTCGAAGTCGTGGATCAGAACGGTCTGGTCTTGGCGGGCACGAACCCAGCGCGGCTCTTCCAGCGGGCCGACTCCCCCTCGACGAGCGGTGAGGCGCCGATGCTGGCGTCGCTGCCGCTCGCGCGCGCGCCATGGCGAATCGTCGCCGGGCAGCCGCCTTCGCTCGCCATGGCCGGCGTGTGGCAACTGCAGCGGGCACTCTGGGGGATCGGCGTCACGCTCTTGATTGCCGCGAGCCTGGTGGCGGCGCCGGTTCTCAACGGCTTCGTGCGCTCCATCAAACGACTCACCGACGCCGCCGAGACGGTGGCGCGAGGCGATCTCTCGCAACCGATCGTCGTCGGAGAGCGCCATGACGAAATCGCCACCCTCGGGCGGTCGTTCGAGCAGATGCGGGTCGAGCTCGGACGCTCCCGGCGCACGCTCGAGCAACGCCTGGAGGAACGCGAGGAGCTGATCCGCCTGCTGCTGCGCACCAACGACGATCTGCAGGCCGCGCAAGCGCGCCTGATCGAGGCGGAGCGCTTCGCGGCCATCGGCGAGCTGTCGGCGGCGGTGGCACATGGGATCCGCAATCCCCTTGCGGGCATCAAAGCGGCGGCGGAGTTCGCCAGCTTGGAGGTGCCGGACGATCATCCCTTGCGCGAGACGATCAGCGACATCGTCGGCGAGGCCGACAAGCTGGAGGCGCGCATCTCGACGCTGCTCGATTTTGCGAGGCCCTTCGAGCCCCGCCCGGCTCCGTGCCGCGTCGACGAGATCGTCGCCGACGCGACAGCCTCTCTGCACAGTCAGATGGCGGGACGAGGCATCGAGCTGGTCGTCGACCTGGACCCTGCGCTGCCCTCGGCCGAGCTCGACTATGTGCAGATCGAGGAGGTGTTGTTGCTGCTGCTGTCGAACGCCGTCGACGCGATGCCGAGCGGCGGCCGCATCACGATCACGGGACGCGTGGCGGAGGACGGCCGGCTCCGTCTCGAGGTGATCGACACCGGTCCCGGCATCCCACCCGAGCAGCTGAAGCGCGTCTTCACGCTGTTCTTCACCACCAAGCCGAGGGGCACCGGCCTCGGTCTCGCGGTCGCGAAGAAGATCGTCGAGCGCCATCGCGGCACGATCGCGGTGCACAGCGAGACGCTCAAGGGGACGCGATTTACGATCGAGCTGCCCCTCGCCCCTTCCTCCTCCTGAGCGCCAGGTCCGACACGGTGGGGTGGGTGATTTCACGCAGAATGCGTGTCCTCACGCACCCTCGCGCCCTCTAAGACCTTGTTTCCACGGGATTCGCGCCGGGGCACGTCCGTTGCACTAGACCTCGACAACGATCCACCGCGTCCGGCAAGGACGCCCGCAGAAGGAGGAGCAAGTCATGAAGGCAACGCAACGAGTGGGGACGATGGCGCTGGCGGCCGTGGCCGTGTTGACGGTCGCAGTCGCGCCGGCGGCGGCCCGACGCAATCACACCGTCCATCAAAAAAGCGAGCTCGAGAACACCGGCATGGACGACAACGCATCGGGGCTCGCCAGCCTGCAGGTGAAGAACGGCTCCGACGGCCGCTTCGATCTCCAAGTGAAGAAGCTCGACCGCGAGGCGACGTACGAGGTGCTCGTCAACGGCGTGCACATCGGCGCGATCACCACCAGCAGGGGCGGCAGCGGCCGGATCCGCTTCCGCAGCCGTCCGCACTCCTCGAAGGACCTGCTGCTCGGGTTCGATCCGCGCGGCGCGACGGTCGTCGTTCGCAGCGCCGACGGCACGGACGTGCTGCAGGTCACGATGACCGACGATACGCCCGCGGACGGCAGCACAGTGGTGTGCTGCGTTCCGGACGATTCCCACGCGGAATGTGAGGATCGCACGGCCGATGAGTGTGCGGCACAGGGAGGCACCGTGTCGACCGCGACGTCGTGCCTGCCGAATCCCTGCGCGGACGTTCCGCCGACACCGGGCACGGAGGTGATCTGCTGCACCCCCGACGACAGCGGCCCCGAATGCGAGGACCGCAGCGCGGCCGAATGCGCGGCCGAGGGCGGCGTCGTGGTCGAGGCGACCTCGTGCGCGCCGAACCCCTGCGCGCCGACGATCCCCGCCGCGGAGCTGATTCAGTGCTGCATTCCCGATGACAGCGGCTTCGAGTGCGAGGATCGCACCTCCGAGCAATGCGCCGCGCAGGGTGGCAGCGACATGGGGGCCGGCACCTGCACGCCGGACCCGTGCGCCTCGCTTGGGACCCCGCCGACCGGCGACGACAACGGCGGCGGCAACGGTCAGGGCGGCGGCGCCGACGATCCTCCCGGACACAACTAGATTCCGCTCGGGCGTAGCGCCCCTCGATTCGCGAGCGTGGGGCGGGAGCGTGAACGTTCCCGCCCTACGCCTGTCTCTGCGTCCGGCCGCCGTGGTGTCCCATCGACTACCTTTTTGATAGGTCCTTCATGCAACTCTTTGATCCAATCGTTCCTTCCACCGTGAGCGCCGATGAGCCCGTCCGCGATCGCATGAGCGGCCTCCACATTCTCATCGTGGAGGACGAGCCCGTGTTGGCGCGCAATCTCCGCCGCTCGCTCGAACGCGTCGGGCACACGGTGGCGGCGGTCGAGAGCGGGGAGGCGGGGCTCGCCTACGTCCAGGACGTGCGCCCCGACCTGGTCCTCCTCGACAATCGGCTGCCCGGCGCGAGCGGGCTGGAGACGTTGAAGGCGCTCCGCGCCCACGATGCTTCCCTGCTCGTGATCATGATGACGGCCTTCGCGACGCTCGAGGATGCGGTATCGGCGATGCGCATGGGTGCCGCCGATTTCGTCCGCAAGCCGATCGGGCTCGCCGAGCTCGAGCTCGCGATCGACCGCGCGGTGCAGCACGAGCGCCTGCAACAAGAGCTGCGCTACCACCGCGGCAAGCGCGACGGGCACGGCGGCGGCGGCCTGCGCGGCAGCTCCGAAGCGATGGAGCGCGTGCGCCGTACGCTCGAGCGCCTGCGCGGCATCCAGCGCGCGCGCGGCGGCGGGCCGACCATCCTCATCACCGGCGAGACCGGCACCGGGAAGGGTCTCCTCGCGCGCACGCTGCACGCCGAAGGCGCACGCAGCGCCGGTCCGTTCATCGAGATCAATTGCACCGCCATCCCCGAGACGCTCCTCGAGGCCGAGCTCTTCGGTTACGAGAAAGGCGCGTTCACCGACGCGCGGACCGCCAAGCCAGGCCTCGTCGAGGCTGCCGAGGGCGGCACGCTCTTCCTCGACGAGATCGGGCACGTGAGCGGCGCCGTCCAGGCGAAGCTCCTCAAGGTGATCGAGGAGCGCACGATCCGGCGCCTGGGCAGCGTCCGCGACCGCCCGACGGACGTGTGGATCCTCGCCGCCACCAATCGCGACCTCGAGCTCGCGGTACGCCGTGGCGATTTTCGTGAGGACCTCTACCACCGCCTGCGCGTGCTGGAGCTGACGATGCCGCCGCTGCGCGAGCGCGGCGACGACGTGCTCGAGCTGGCGGAGCACTTCCTCGTGCAGCACGCCGCGCAGTATGGCGTCGCGGCGCCGACCCTGAGCGCGTCGGCGCGCGAGGCGCTCCGCGCCTATCGCTGGCCGGGCAACGTGCGCGAGCTCGCGAACGTCATGGAGCGTGCGGTGCTCCTCGCCGAGCATGGCACGCTCGAGCCCAAGGATCTCGCGATGCTACCGCCGCAAGCGCCCGCGTCGGAGTTCCGGGTGACCTTCCCGCCGACCGGCATCGTCTGGGCCGACCTCGAGCGCAGCCTGATCGAGCAGGCACTCGCACAGGCGGGCGGCAACCAAGTGCGTGCGGCTAAGCTTCTCGGCTTGTCGCGCGACGCGCTCCGCTACCGAATGGAGAAATACGGCATCGGGATCTGAGCGCTCGCCGCAGGTATCCTGTTTGCCGGCGCGTCTGAAAAGGGGCTCTGTGGCCTCACCTTGGCGCACGAGGGCGCAGCCCTTTCCCGAGCGCCGACCTCCATGCCACCGTCTCCAGATCACTCGACACCGCTCCGCCGTGGTGCACGGCGCTCGGCGCGCTCGTCGTCGCCTTCGCGCTCTACGCCAACGCGCTGCCGCACCCGTTCCTGAGCGACGTCAACCACGCCGCGTCACCGATCGACGCTTCGACCGGCTCGAGGAGGGAGCGGGGATCGTCGGAAAGGCAAGCGTCATCACCGCCATCTCCCGCGATGAGTTCCGCGAGATCTACCTACGTCGACAGCGCCTCTGGCCGAGCGGAGCGCGCGTCGTGCCGATCATTCTTTCCGCGGATCACCCCGCACGCGCGCGCTTCTCGCAGCTCGTGCTCGGACGCTCGCTCAACGATCTGACGTCGTACTGGAACGCCCGCTACTTCGAAGGCGTGACGCCGCCCGCGGTCGTTCGATCGGCGGCGGCGGTCCGGGCCTACCTGGCGGCGGAGCCGGATGCGATCGCATACTTGCCTCTGGCGGACGTCGACGAGACGTGCCGTGTCATCCTCGTGCTGGGGCGATAGGCCGCGCGCCCGCCGGCTCCCGAACGGGGACCTGCGCCGGCGCGGTTGCGTCGAGGCGCGCTCCCGGAACGAGTACGCAACCGAACCACCCGCAATGTCGTTCGCGACTCGCACCGATCGTTGGCCACCGCGCGGGTAGCACGCCGTCGGCCACACTTGAAGGGTGATCGGTGCTTGCGGATGCGTGGCCGCGTTTGGGAGCGAGCGCGGCGCGCTGTCGCGCGCACCGCTTTCATTACGCCGGGCGTAGGATCCGCGCACAATGTTGCGGGAAGCGGGTCGTGGGTCGCAATCGGAACGGCTCCATCCGACGGGCATACGGCTTGCTCCATGAGGTACGAGCTGGATCCTCGCTGCGGGCAGGGCGCCGCACGATGAACAGCAGCCAATGAGCGAGGAGGTCGTCAAATGGACAGACCACGGTTGGAACTGTCGTTGATCGTGCTGCTGCTGGCGGGCGTGGGCGGCGCATTGCCGGCGGTGCGTGGTGAAGCCGCCAAGAGCACGGGTCCATGCACGAAGATCGCGGACGCGGAGCTCAAGGCCTGTCGCTTCGATACCAGGGACGAGCTGTGGCTCGCGGCGGCGCGATGCGAGAACCTCGCCACGAAGGACGAGGTCAAGGCGTGCCGGCAGCAGGCGAAAACCGACCAGAAGGATGCGCAACAGACCTGCGGCGAGCAGCGCGTTGCGCGCCTCCAGGTGTGCGCCGACATCGGCGTCGGAGCGTACCGGCCCGTCATCGACCCCATGAAGTTTCACAGCGACGTCACGAATCAATTTTTCCCTCTGCCGCCCGGGAAGACGTACGTGTACGAAAGCTCGGTGGAGCACGTCGAGGTGACGGTCACGAGCGATACGAGAACGATCATCGGGGTGCCGTGCCGAGTCGTCAGGGACGTCGTCACCGACAAGCAAAGCGGCCAGGTGATCGAGGATACGCTCGACTTCTTCTCCCAGGATGACGCGGGGAACGTCTGGTACATGGGCGAGGAGTCGAAGCAGCTCGACCACGGCGCTCTGCTTGGCATCGAGGGGTCCTGGCTGTCGGGCAGGGACGACGCCCAGCCCGGCATCGTCATGGAGGCAACGCCGGCGGTCGGCGACGAGTATCGCCAGGAGTTCGCTCTCCCGGACGCCGAGGACCTCGCCAAGGTGGTCAGTCTGAACGCATCCGAGACGGTGCCCTTCAACTCGTACACGAATCTCGTCGAGACCGACGAGTTCTCGCCCCTCGAGCCCGGCCTCATCGAGCACAAATTCTACGCCGCGGGTGTCGGGAACATCCTCGTGGTCGATGAGAACGCCGTGCGCCTCGAGCTCATCAGCGTCACCCCGTAGGAGCCCAGCGATGGCAGCGCGCCGGGAGCGCATCGTTCTCGGCGCGCTGCTCGTCGCGACGGCTCTGCTCCGACTGGTGTCGACTCCGATGAGCCGCAGCACCTGCACGTCGTCTGGGGGTGGGCGAGCGGCCCGCGATCGTCTTCGTGATGCGGCTCGCGATGCTCCCGCTCTACGCGGCGAGTCTGTAGAGATCCGGGAGGTCGGTCGGGAGACCGAGGTGGCGGAGAATGCGCGTGACGACGGCAGGATCCTCGATCGTCGCGATCAGGCGGAGTCGCCCGCCGCATTGCGAGCAGGCGAGCACGTCGATAGCGAAGATCCGGCGCAGGAGGTCGGCCCACGTCCAGTAGCGGCGGGGTGGTCGCGCGGGCGCCGTGGGTACCGCCGCCGTCGTCGCATCCAGAGGAGCCGTTGTCTCGCTCGCGGGCGGCGACAGAGCACCCCACGGCTGGCGCAGGCGCGCCGGCAGGCGGTGGTGTCGATCCGGAAGTTTCCGGCACGGCGGCAGGCGGTGGGTAGGCTCGTGTGCGCGCGCCCGCGGGCATGCGCCGCCAGACGCCGTGATAGAGGAGCAGATTGACGCGCGGGCGCGGCACGAGCACCGGCAATTTTTCGAGGAGCTCGAGCGGTTGAAAGAGGAGCTGGCGCGTGCCGTCGCTCCACGCGTGCGTCAATGTGTACAGGACGCGCCCATCGCGGAGGCGTTCGAGCCGCCGGTTTGCGAGCCGGGCTGCCGACCGGCTATCAACGTTCATCTGGCTCTCCTGGTGCCGGACGTCGCCGGCGACCGCGAGGTGCTCCCCGGTGTGTGACACAACGTCTCGTCTGCGGTGCCCGTGGCGCACAATGGGTGCGAGGCCGCGCGCGGGCGTTGCGGCGGACGCGGGCTTCGCGGTGCCGCGACGGCGTGAATGTGGAACGGAAGCTGCTCGCTGGCGTAGGGGCTGATCGCGTGTCGACGTATCTGACGTATTCATTGATGAAGCATC